>NZ_JBDJNS010000009.1:0-139529 GCF_039674545.1 Luteimonas sp. TWI382 | reverse complement strand
CTGTTCGAGACCAATACGCGGGTGACGGCGGTCGAAGGCCGCGTGGACGACCTGGACACGCGCATCGGCGATGTGGCCGGCGTCGCGCAGAACGCGGTGGCCTACGACGACGCCGACAAGGCGCGCATCTCGTTGGCTGGCGCCGAGGGCACGGTGCTGTCGAACCTGGCCGCGGGCGCCGTGTCGGCCGACAGCACCCAGGCCATCAATGGCGCCCAGCTGCACAGCGGTCTGCAGAGCATGGCCGACGTCCTGGGCGGCGGCGCCGCGGTCACTGCGTTTGGCACCCTGGCCGCCCCGAGCTATGCCGTGCAGGGCACGCAGTACGCCTCGATCGGTGCGACGTTCGCCGCGCTCGACGTGCAGATCAGCCAGCTCAAGACCCGCATCGGGTCGGTCGAGACCGTGATCGACAGCAACCAAGGCACCAACGACCGGGTCGCGGTCGGGGGCGGCGCCCCGGCCACGGTGGGCGCGGACACCAATGCGGTGGCGGTCGGCGCAGGCGCCGCGGCCAATGGCGCCAACGGGGTCGCGCTTGGCGGTGATGCCTATGCGCACGGGTCCAACGACACGGCCGTCGGCGGCAACGCGCAGGTCCATGCCGATGGCAGCACTGCGATCGGCGCCAACAGCCGCATCTCCGCCGAGGCGACCAATGCCGTGGCGGTGGGCGAAAGCGCTTCGGTCAGCGCGGCTTCCGGCACCGCGCTCGGCCAGGGGGCCAGCGTCACCGCGCAGGGCGCGGTCGCCCTCGGCCAGGGCTCGGTGGCCGACCGTGCCCAGACCGTCTCGGTCGGCAGCGCGGGCGCCGAGCGGCAGATCGCCAACGTTGCCGCCGGCACCCAGGCGACCGATGCGGCCAACGTCGCCCAGGTCCGCGCCGGCGTCACCGAGGCCAAGGCCTATGCCGACACCACCGCGACCCAGGCGGTGGCTTCGTCCAAGGCCTACACCGACCAGCGCCTGGCCGCGTGGGGCGACCAGTTCGAAGCCTATCGCGGCGATGTCGAGCGTCGTTTCAGCGATGTCGACCGGCGCATGGACCGCCAGGGCGCGATGAGCGCGGCGATGCTCAACATGGCCACCAATGCCGCCGGCACGCAGAGCCCGCGCGGGCGCGTGGCGGTGGGCGCCGGTTTCCAGAGCGGCGAGCAGGCGTTGTCGATCGGCTATGCCAAGCGGGTCGGCGAGCGCGCGTCCTTCAGTCTCGGCGGCGCGTTCAGCGGCGACGAGAAGTCGGCCGGCTTCGGTTTCGGCATCGACCTGTGACACCCCGGCGCCGTCCTGCGACGGCGCCGCTTTCGCGGTATCCCCTTCTTCGACGGAGACACGTTCCATGCGTATCCAGACCACCCTCGGCGCGGCGATCGCCGCCATCCTGCTGACCGGCGGCGCGCAGGCCGCAGGCCCTCGCCTCGACCGCAGCGTGACCCGTGACCTCGCCGGTGAGACGCAAGCCGCTGCGATCGCGGGCCAGCGGTTCGTCGTCAAGACCGGGCAGCCGGCGGCGCAGGGTCGCGCAGCCCTGAGCAGCGCACTGACGAGCAGCGTGCGTCGCGCCGGCTTGTCGAGCGCAGTCGCCGCGACGGCGACCGCGGCCGCCCGCCCGGCCGCCACCGCACGCGTACTGCGCAGCATGGCCGCGCCAGGCTGGCACGTGGTGCAGGCCTCGCGCCCGATGACCGAGTCCGAGCGCGCGAGTTTCATCCGCGAGCTGTCGGCCGAGCCCGGCGTGCTCCGGGTCGAGGTCGACCGGCTCTATCAGCGCGCCGACGTGGCGCGGTCGCCGACGGCGATGCCGGCCGCGGTGCCCAACGATCCGGAATACGCGCGCTTCCAGTGGAACTTCAAGGACCCGACCGGCGGTGTGCGTGCCGAGCAGGCCTGGGACATCTCCACCGGCGAAGGCGTCGTGGTCGCGGTGGTCGACACCGGCATCGTCGAAAACCATCCCGATCTCGCGGCCAACGTTCTGCCCGGCTACGACATGATCAGCGACCGGCGCATCTCCCGCCGCGACACCGATGCCCGCGTGGCCGGCGGCTGGGACGTGGGCGACTGGGTCGAGGCCAACTACTGCACGGCGCTGGGCGCGCAGGGCAATGCGCCGCGCGACAGCTCCTGGCACGGCAGCCACGTTGCCGGCACGATCGCCCAGCAGACCAACAATGGCGCCGGCTTGGCCGGTCTCGCCCACAACGCCAAGGTCGTGCCGGTGCGTGTGCTCGGCTCGTGCGGCGGCTACGGCAGCGACATCGCCGACGGCATGATGTGGGCCGCCGGCCTGCCGGTCGAGGGCGTGCCCGCCAACCCCAATCCGGCCGAGATCATCAACATGAGCCTGGGCAGCACCGGCCCGCAGGCCTGTCCGGCGCTGTATCAGGACGCCATCGACAAGATCAACGCGCAGGGCGCGATCATCGTCGTGGCCGCCGGCAATTCAAACGCCAATGCCGGCACCTACACCATGAGTTCGTGCACGGGCGTCATCTCGGTCGGTGCGACGCGCGTGACCGGCGGCAAGGCCAGCTATTCCAGCTGGGGGTCCCGCGTCGACCTGTCGGCGCCGGGCGGTGGCGGCGACGTCGACGGCGATCCCAACGGCTACATCTTCCAGGTCCTCAATGCCGGTGCCACGCGGCCGACCACTGACTGGATCCTGGGCGGCTACACCGGCACCTCGATGGCCTCGCCGCACGTGGCCGCGGCCGCGGCGATGGTGCAAAGCGTCGTCGACACGCCGCTGACCTGGAGCGAGATGCGCGACCTGTTGCGCCGCACCGCGCGGCCGTTCCCGGTGGCCATTCCCACCAACACGCCGATGGGCGCAGGCATCCTCGATGCAGCCCAGCTGCTGCATCGCGCGACGCAACCGCCGTGCACCAGCGACTGCGCGCCGCTGGAAGTGCCGCTGACCAACAAGGTCGAACTGCGCGGGCTCAGCAACGGCGTCGAGGATGGCCTCTACACGTTCGAGGCGAAGGCCGGCGCGGTCCTGACCTTCATGACCTTCGGCGGCACTGGCGACGTGTCGATGTATGTCGCCATGGGGCGCGTGCCGACTGCGACCGATCGGGATGCATTCTCCGCTCGTGCCAAGAGCAACACCGAGACCGTGCGCTTCACCGCCCCGCAGGCGGGCAAGTACTACATCCGCCTCACCGGCACGTACGCCGGTCTGACCCTCGTGGCGCGCCAGTAGGTCCGGAGGCGCTTGCCCGCATCGCGAAGGCGATGCGGGCGGGCGCCCCGCGTCTTGTCATGCTGGCCCGCACCGCGTTCGACTGGATTGCCGCACTGTCCGATTGGCAGGCCTGCCCGCAAGGCGAGCAGCTGGACCTGCCGCTCGAGGCGTTCGTGCATCGGAGCCATGTGGCGGGCCAGGACTGGGCGTTCGCGTTCGTGTCCTGGGCCAGCGACCGGCTGATCCGTACCGGCGAGTGGTACGAGATCCAAACGTGCACGTCGCCAGACGGCCTCCAACAGGTGCGCATCGTCCGCGAACGCCCGCCCCATGCCTGATGGCGCAGCCGTCCAGGTGACACCCGATCGACTTCGATAGGCCCCCGATGCAACCCGATGTTCCCCAGGCCGACTACGACTGGCTGCTGCACTGGACAGCGTGGTCGCTGCGCGAGGATCGGCGCCTGGAGGCGGTGTTCCCGCTCGATGAGTTTCTGCAGCGCAGCGGCGCGGCGCCGCTGACCTGGTCGCTCGACTTCCTGTCGTGGAAGTGCGAACGACTCGCCCGCGACCGATGCTGGTACGAGTTGCGCGTCGAGCGTCTGCCCCAAGGCACCCGGGTGCGCGTGCTCCTGGATCGCTGAGCAGGCGGTGGATCGGGCGTGGGTTGCGTCCGCGGCGGCGAACGGGTGCAATGCGGCGATGCGCCTCCTTTCTCTCCTCGTCGCCGCGCTGCTGCTGGCGGCCTGCGCCCACCAGGCCCCGCGCAATCCGCTCGCCACCTGGGTGCCGTCGGCCAACGCTGATGCGCGCCGGCCGGTGCTGGTGGTGCTGCACTACACCGAGCAGGACTCGGTCGCGCGCAGTCTCGACACGCTGCGCACCGCCAACAGCGGCGGCCGGGTCAGTGCGCACTATCTGATCGGCAAACACGGCGAGCGCTACCAGTTGGTGTCCGACCTCGACCGCGCCTGGCACGCCGGCGCCGGCCGCTGGGGCGCGATCACCGACGTCAATTCGGCCTCGATCGGCATCGAACTCGACAACAACGGCCGCGAGCCGTTCGCCGAGCCCTTGATCGAGAGCCTGCTGGTGTTGCTCGAGGACCTGCGCACGCGCTGGCGGATCGCGCCGGAGAACGTCATCGGCCATTCCGACCTCGCGCCCACGCGCAAGATCGACCCGGGCGTGCATTTCCCCTGGCGCCGCCTCGCCGAGCACGGCTATGGTCTCTGGCCGCAGGACGGCACGCCGCCGGCGCCGGCAGGCTTCGATGCGTTGCAGGCGCTGCGTACGCTGGGCTATTCGATCGACGATCCGGACGCGACTGCGCGCGCGTTTCGACTGCGCTATCGCGCCCAGGCGAGCGGCGGGCTCGACGAGGAAGACCGCCGCATCCTGTACGCGCTGGTCCAGGGCTGGACGATCCCGGCGATCCACCAGCCCGCGGCGGCGGCACGCGACTAGAATGAGCGGCTTGCCAGCGACGAGGAGACAGACATGGGCGCAGTGATGACCCCGGTATCGGTCGGCGAACTCGCCGACAAGATCACCATCCTCGAAATCAAGGCCGAGCGGCTCGACGATGCCGACAAGCTCGCGCACGTGCGCACCGAACTCGACGCGCTGCTGACGCCCTGGCGCGGCGTCGAAGCGGGCGATCCCGGTTTCGCGCCACTGAAGGCCGAGCTCAAGGCGGTCAACGCGACGATGTGGGACATCCAGGACGGCCTGCGCGACCGCGAGCGCAGCCAGACCTTCGACGACGAATTCATCCGCCTCGCGCGCGCGGTCGCCACGACCAACCACGCCCGCGTCGAGCTCAAGAACGCAATCAACCGCCTGGCCGGCGCCGGCTTCATCGAAGAGAAGCAGTACGCGGCCGACGCGGACTGAGAGTCGACCGCCGTCGCCTTACGCGGCGACGGATGGTCATGCTCCGGGCGCGGGCGCCCGCTGCGCGCGTTACGCCCCGCGCAGCGAGAACTGCACTGCCTCGCCCGCCTCGCAATGCGGGGCGATCCACACGTCGAACAGGCCCGGCTCGGCGGCGAAGGCGCCGCTGCGGGTGGTGAAGGCGAGCTGGTCGCGCTGCAGTTCGAACGTGACCGTGGTCTCCTCGCCCGGGGCGAGTGCGACCTTGCGGAAGGCCTTGAGCTCGCGGATCGGACGCACGCGACTGGCGACGCGATCGTGGATGTACAGCTGCACGACTTCCTCGCCGGCGCGGTCGCCGGTGTTGCGTAGCGTCGCCGAGACGGTCAGCGTGCCGTCCCAGTCGAGCGTGTCGGCCGACAGCTGCACGGGGCCGTACTCGAAGCGCGTAAACGACAGCCCATGGCCGAACGGGTACAGCGGGCTGTGCGGCATCTCGCGCCAACGGCTCTTGAACTCGCTCATCTCCGGCAGCTCGGGCCGGCCGGTGCGCTGGCGGTTGTAGTACAGCGGCTGCTGGCCCGAGTCGCGCGGGAAGCTCACCGGCAGGCGCGCGGACGGGTTGTAGTCGCCGAACAGCACGTCGGCGATCGCCGGTCCCGTCGCGGTGCCGAGGAACCACGTCGCCAGGATCGCCTGCGCATCGCGGACCGCACCGTGCAATGCGAGCGCGCGACCGTGGCGCAACAGCACCACGACCGGCGTGCCGGTTGCAGCGACGGCCTCGGCCAGCGCCTGCTGCGCGGGCGGGATCACGATCTGCGTGCGCGACTGCGCTTCGCCGCTGTAGTTCTGCGGCTCGCCGATCGCCAGCAGCACGACATCGGCGTCGCGTGCGGCGGCCACCGCAGCGTCGAGGCCGCCGTCGAGCGCGTCTTCCATGCCGCTGCCGTCGACCACCGTCAGCGCGTCGCCGTCATCGAGCGCGGCGCGCAGGCCGTCCTCGAGGTTCACGTGCAGGCGCTTGTCGCCGAACAGGGTCCAGCAGCCTTCGATATTGTCGCGGTCGCGCGCGTAGGGCCCGATCAGCGCGATCTTCTGCCCGGCCTTCTTCAGCGGCAGCAGGTCGCCGTCGTTCTTGAGCAGCACGATCGAACGCTGCGCGGCCTCGCGTGCCAGTGCGCCATGCAGCGCCTGGGGATCGAGCGCGGCTTCGGCCTCGGGGTCGAGCGAGCGGTAGGGATTGTCGAACAGGCCGATCGCCTGCTTGACCGCGAACACCCGGCGCACGCCTTCGTCGAGCGTCGCCATCGATACCTCGCCGCTGGCGACGAGATCGGGCAGGTGCGCGGCGTAGAGCCCGCTCTGCATGCTCATGTCGACCCCGGCGGTGAACGCCAGCTTCGTCGCCTCGCGGTCGTCGGCGGCGAAGCCGTGCGCGACCAGTTCGAAATCGGCGGTGTAGTCGGAGACCACGAAGCCGCCGAACGTCCATTCGCCGCGCAGCAGGTCGGTCAGCAGGCCGTCGTGGGCCGAGGCCGGCACGCCGTTGATGTCGTTGAACGCACTCATGACCGTCAGCGCGCCGGCATCGATCGCGGCCTTGAACGGCGGCAGATGGACGTCGCGCAGCGTGCCCTCGGAGATCTCGACGCTGTTGTAGTCCAGCCCGCCCATCACCGCGCCGTAGCCGACGAAGTGCTTGGGGCTGGCCAGCAGCGCGTCGTCGGCGGTCAGGTCGTCGCCCTGGAAGCCGCGCACGCGCGCGGCCGCGAAGGCGTTGGCCAGCACCACGTCTTCGCCCGCCGCCTCGGCCACGCGGCCCCAGCGCTGGTCGCGGGCGATGTCGAGCGTGGGCGCGAAGGTCCAGTGCAGGCCGCAGGCGGTGGCTTCGATCGCGGCCGCGCGTGCGGTGCGCCGGGCCAGTTCAGGCTCGAAGCTCGCCGCTTCGCCCAACGGAATCGGGAACACCGTGCGCATACCGTGGATCACGTCCGCGCCCATCAGCAGCGGAATGCCGAGCCGGCTTTCCTCGACCGCGATGCGCTGCGCCTCGCGACCCTGGGCGGCGCCCACGCCATTGAAGACCGCGCCGACATGCCCGGCCCGGATACGCTCGCGCAACTCGCCGGCGTTGAGCTCGTTCATCTCCGGATTCACGTCGGCGGCGAACGGACGCAGCATGTCGGCGAAGATGCCGAGCTGGCCCACCTTTTCCTCCACGGTCATACGGGCGAGCAGCGCTTCCAGCCGGTCGTCAAGACGCATCGTCGATCCTGTGTAAACGATTACAACCGGCGATTATAGGGGGCCGGCCCTGTCGTGCGGCTAGGGTCGGCCCCAATGGCCGGCACGCAAACGACGTGTTGGCCGCCGGGCGGGCGCGCGGCGGTCCCCGGGCGGCGGTGCGCCCTCACTCGGGATCGCGCGCCGGCACGAACGGCGAGACAGGATCGCTGGCCGGGAACGTCTCCTCCAGCGCCTCGTCGTGGGTGTTCTCTTCGTGCCGTTCACGGTGCCCACGATGCTCGCGCGCTTCCTGCGGCGAGGCCGGGGCCGGGGCACGGTCGCGCTCGTCGGGCGTCTTGTCGATGTCGTGGTCTGGGTGCATGCGCATCACTGTGCGCCGGCGCGCGCAACCGTGCGTGAAAGCGTCCCGGCCTGGCGCGGCCGTGCCTGCAGCCCTCGCATGCTGGTCTGCCACTGTGCCGCCAGCGTGGCGCGATCGCAGCCGCGCCGAACCGTGCATCCAGGCTGGGCGTGTCAGAAGCGGGGATCGGCGATCGCGGGCATCACCAGCTCTCGGACGAAACTGGCGTCCGACAGCTCGAGCAGTGTCCGCACGACATGCACCACATCGTGGACCGGAACCGTGCGTCCGTCGTCGCGAGCGGCCGCGGTGTCACGCGGTGCGTCCAGCCCGTCGTCGGTGTTGAGATCGCCCAGCTGCAGGCAGGTGACGCCGAGTCGGCGGTCGCGAAAGCCCTCGCGCAGCGCATCGGCGATGCCGTTGAGGGCGGCTTTGCTGGCGCCGAAGGCCACTTCCGGCCGGCCGCTGCGGGCCAGGCCCGAGGTCGAGCCGGTGAGGATGACCCGGGGTCGCGCGCTGGCGGCCAGTTGCGGCATGAGCCGGCGCAGCAGCAACAGCGGGGCTGCAACGTTGATGTTCACCAGATCGAGCGTGGCGTCGTCGTCCTGGTGCTCGAAATCGTAGTCGGCCGTGAAGGCCTGCGCCTCCCAGATGCCGACGTTGTAGATCAGCACGTCGAGCACCGGCGGACAGGCTGCGGCGATCGCCCGTGCCGCTGCGCGCGGGTCGGCCAGGTCGGCCTCGATCCAGGTCAGCTCAGGGCCGTCGACACGTGCGTTCAGCGCGGGGCGCTGGCGTGAGACCCCCACCACGATATCGCCCGGACCGCCGAGCCCCTGGACGAAGGCCCGGCCCAACCCACGGCTGGCGCCGACGATCATCAGGTGCATGGCAGTCTCCGGCGGAAAGGCGCACAGGATGCCCGATCTGGTCACTGACCGCGCCTGGGGTCGCAGTGCGGCGCCCGGCCGGGCGCCCTCGCGTTGCCGGGCGCATGCGATCGCGGGCAGCGAGGTTGACGCGGGGTCCACGAGGCGTTTGCCAGCCTGCGAGAACCGCGTCCCGCCATGCTGTGCAGGGCGCGCACATTCGCGCCGCGTTGCGCATCGGAGATCCCATGGCACGTCCCATCTGGTCCGGCTCGCTGTCGTTCGGCCTGCTCAACATCCCGGTGTCGCTGATGTCGGGCGAGCGCCGTACCGACCTGAGCTTCCGCATGCTCGACTCGCGCGACAAGAAGCCGATCCGCTTCGAGCGGGTCAACGCCGACACCGGCGAAGAGGTGCCGTGGAAGGAGATCGTCAAGGCCTTCGAGTACGACAAGGGCAGCTATGTCGTCATCGAGAAGGAGGACATCGCCTCGGCCGCGCCCGAATCGCACGAGTCGGTGGATGTCGAGGCCTTCGTCGATGCCGGCAGCATCGGCACGCGCTTCTTTGAAAAACCCTACGTGCTGGTGCCGGGCAAGAAAGCCGAAAAGGGCTACGTGCTGCTGCGCGAGACGTTGAAGAAGACCGGCAAGATCGGTATCGCGCGGGTCGTGATCCGCACGCGCGAGTATCTGTGCGCGGTGCTGCCCGAGGACGATGCGCTGGTGCTGATGCTGCTGCGCTATCCGCAGGAGCTGGTCGATCCCAACGACTACAAGCTGCCCACCGGCGATGCGTCCAAGTACCGCATCGCCGACAAGGAAGTGCAGATGGCCACGCAGCTGATCGAATCGATGTCGGCCGACTGGGACCCCGAGGGTTACCACGACGAGTTCCGCGAGCGGTTGGCGGCGATCATCCAAAAGCGCATCAAGGCCAAGGGCGCAACCACACGCGTGACCGAGGAGCCCGCACCGCGCGAGGATGCGGCGACCAACGTGGTCGACTTCGTCTCGCTGCTCGAGCAGAGCCTCAAGAGCAACAAGCGCACGCCGGCCAAGGCCGTGGCCAAGAAGGTTCCCGTGAAGAAGACGGCCGCGGCCAAGAAGGCCGCCAAGAAGACCGCGAAGAAGGCCGTGCGCAAGGCGTCGTGACGCCATGACCCTCGCCGACTACCGCCGCAAGCGCAGGTTCGACACGACCCGCGAGCCGGAACCGGGCAAGGCGGCGCCGCGCGGCAAGCGGGCGATCTTCGTCGTGCAGCTGCACCATGCCAGCCGGCGCCACTACGACTTCCGCCTGCAGGTGGGCGATGCGCTGCGCAGTTGGGCGGTGCCCAAGGGGCCGAGCTACGACCCCGACGTCAAGCGCATGGCGGTGCAGGTCGAAGACCATCCGCTGGCCTACGCCGGTTTCGAAGGCGACATCCCCAAGGGCCAGTACGGCGGCGGCCACGTGGCCAGGTTCGATACCGGCGCCTGGGTCGCGGACGGCGACCCGGAGCAGGCGCTGGCCAAGGGCCATCTGCGCTTCGAACTCTTCGGCCGCAAGCTCAAGGGCCGCTGGCACCTGGTGCGCACGGCCCGGCCGGGCCGGCAACCCCAGTGGCTGCTGTTCAAGGACCGCGACGCGTACGCCGGCAAGCTGGACGCCGACGACCTGCTCGGCGACGTCGCGCCGCCACCGCCAGAAGACGCCAAGCGTGCCGGCACCGGCAAGGCGCGCAAGCGCGGCGAGCGCGAGGTCGCCGTCGCCACGCGCCGCAAACACGACTGGGCCGCAGCCGCACGCAAGCTCGACGGCGCCCGCCGCGCCGCCGCGCCCGACGGCCCGTTTGCGCCCCAGCTTGCGAAGCTCGGCGAGAGCGCCCCCACCGGCGAGGCCTGGCTGCACGAGCTCAAGTGGGATGGCTACCGTCTGCTGGTGACGATCGCGCGCGGCAAGGTGCGGCTGTGGTCGCGCAACGCGCTCGAATGGACTGCCAAGGTGCCCGAGATCACCGAGGCGCTGACCCGCCTGGGGCTGCGTTCGGCCGCGTTCGACGGCGAGCTGATCGCCGGGCGCGGCGCGCGCGCCGATTTCAATCTGCTGCAGCAGACCTTGTCGGGGACGCGCCAGGGTGCGCTGGCGCTGGTGCTGTTCGACCTGCTGCATGTCGATGGGGTCGACATCAGCGAGGCGCTGTTGTTCGCACGCAAGGCGCTGCTGCAGCGCATTCTCGGTGATCCGCCGCCTGCGCACCTGGCCTGGAGCTCGCACATCGAGGGCGAGGCGGCGACTGCGATCGAGCTGGCCTCGCAGGCCGGTTTCGAGGGGATCATTTCCAAGCGTGGTGACCGCGGCTATCGCCCCGGGCGTGGTGACGACTGGCGCAAGACCAAGGAATTGGCCAGCGACGAGTACGCGGTGGTCGGCTACACCCCGCCCAAGGGCAGCCGCAGCGGCTTCGGTTCGCTGTTGCTCGCCCGGCCCGATCCCGAGCATGGCTGGCGCTATGCCGGGCGCGTGGGCTCGGGCTTCAGCGACGCACTGCTCGAACAGATCGCCCAGCGCATCGGCAAGGCCGGGCGCGATGCCCCCACGGTCCACGTGCCGCCCAACGACACCGACCTGCGCGCCGCGCGCTGGTTCGCGCCACGTTTCGTGGTCGAAGTGTTCTCGCGCGGCACCGGTGGTCATGGCCTGCTGCGCCAGCCCTCGCTCAAGGCGGTCCGGCCCGACAAGTCGATCGAGGACCTGTACGACAGCGACCGCGGTGGCCCCGAAGGAGACGACGAGATGGCGACGCAGACCCGCAGCAAGACGCCCGTCCGCAAGCGTGCGGCCACGGGCGCGGCCGCACCCGCGAAGCAGACGACGACCCGCAAGGCACCCGCTGGCGCGCGCACGCCGCCGACGCTGTCGAGCCCGGACAAGGTGCTGTTTCCGGGCGACACCCTGACCAAGGGCGATGTCGCCGCCTACTACGAAAACGTCATGGACTGGTTGCTGCCCGAGATCGCCGGCCGGCCGCTGTCGGTGATCCGCTGCCCGGGCGGGATCGACAGTGCCTGCTTCTTCCAGAAGCACCACACCGCGGGCATGCAACTGGTGGAGACGGTGCGGCTGAAGGAGGAATCGGGCACCGGCGACTACCTCGTCGTCAACGACGCGGCGGCCGCACTGGAGCTGGTGCAGTTCAACGCGCTCGAGTTCCATCCCTGGGGCGCGCAGGCCAAGACGCCCGACATCGCCGACCGGATCGTTTTCGACCTCGACCCCGGCGAGGGCATCGCCTGGCGCGATATCGTGGCCGCCGCGCGCCAGATTCGCGGTTTGCTGCAGCAGGTGGGCCTCGAATCGTTCGTGCGCACCTCCGGCGGCAAGGGCCTGCACGTGGTGGTGCCGCTCGATCCAGGCTGCGCCTGGTCGCTCGTCAAGCCATTCGCGCAGGCCTTCGCGCAGAGCCTGGCGCAGCTCGAGCCCTTGACCTACGTCGCCACGGCGACCAAGAAGTTCCGCAAGGAGCGAATCTTCGTCGACTACCTGCGCAACGGCCGCGGCGCGACCGCGGTGGCCTCGTTCTCGTTGCGCGCGCGGGCCGGTGCCCCGGTCGCGATGCCGCTGCGCTGGGAAGAGCTGGGCCGGGTCAAGGCCGGCAACCAGTGGACGTTGCGCAATACACCGGCCCGCCTCAAGCGGCTCGGCACGCATCCGTGGGCGGGATTCGACACCTTGCGCCAGACCTTGCCGGGCGCGGCGCGCGGCAAGCGACGCTGATCGGGCAGGCGGTCGGCACGTTGCCAGCGTTTGCGCGGCGCATCGGATCGCGATGCTCTGGCGCGCGTTCGGCAATCCGGCCCGCCGCCGCGCGCGGCGACGGGCCGTCAAACCGGCGTTACTTGCGCACGTCCTGGGTATGCGTCTTCAGCGCCTCGGCCAGCCCCGGCACGCGGTCGGCGCCGGTGGGCACGGTGATGCTCGAGCCTGCGAAGTCGTCGCCGATCGGCTGTGCCCGGCCCCCCAGACACGTCTGCAGGAAGCCCTCGGTGACCGCATTGAACGCGGTGCTGTTCTCCGGCCGCGCGAAGCCGTGGCCTTCGTCGGGGAACAGCACGTAGGTGACCGGGATCGACTTGGCGGTCATTGCCTCGACGATCTGGTCGCTCTCGGCCTGCTTGACCCGCGGATCGTTGGCACCCTGACCGATCAGCAGCGGCTTGGTGATCGCATCGGCGCGGCTCAGCGGCGAGCGCTCGGTCAGCCAGGCCTTGCCCGCTTCGGTGCGCGGGTCGCCCATGCGCCGGGTGAGCTGTTCGAAGAAGCTCGCCCAGTACGGCGGCACCGTCGACAGCAAGGTATTGAGATTGGACGGGCCCACGATGTCGACGCCGCAGGCGAAGGTGTCGGGCGTGAACGTCAGCCCGACCAGCGTCGCGTAGCCGCCATAGCTGCCGCCCATGATCGCGACCTTGTCGGCGGTGGTCACGCCGCTGTCGACCGCCCACTGCACGGCATCGATCAGGTCGTCGTGCATCTTGGCCGCCCACTCGCCGTTGCCGGCATTGGTGAACTGTTTGCCGAAGCCGGTCGAACCGCGGAAGTTGACGCTCAACACCGCGTAGCCGCGATTGGCCAGCCACTGGTCCGTCGGCTTGAAGCCGTAGCCATCGCGCGACCAGGGCCCGCCGTGCACGCGCAGCACCAGCGGCACCGGCGCGTCGGCCTTGCCGTCGTTGTTGGCGTCGGCGTGCTTGGGCAGTGTGAGGTAACTGACCAGCGTCAGTCCGTCACGCGACTTGAGTTCCAGCGGCCACATCGGCACCAGCGGCTTGCCCTCGAGCGCCGGACGTCCCGAGAACAGCTGGGTCAGCGTGCCTGCGCCGCCTTCGGCCGGACGGTCGTAACGGTAGTAGACGACCGGCGACTCGGCCGCCGAATAGGCAACCAGCCAGTGGCGATCGTCGAGCGTGCGGCTGTTGATCGAGACCTCGCCCGGACCGATCGCCTCGAGCGTCTCGAGATCGGCGCGGATACGGTCGTCGACTGCCGTCCAGGCCTCGCGCAGGTAGTTCGCCGAGACCGCCTGCACGACGCCGGTACGCGGGTCGGACAAGGCGCCGCCGACATCCGCGCGCGCATCCTCGTGCACCAGCCGCTTCTCGCCGCTGGCGGTGTCGATCGCAAACAGCGCGGCGGTGTCGCGCGCGCGCGAATCGCGCATGTACAAGGTCGCGCCGTCGTCGGTCAGCCCGGCGGGCCCGGTGCTGAGCACATCCTCGAAGGGCACGTCCTCGATCGTCGCCCAGCCGTCGCCATCGCGGCGCAGCAGGTCCAGCCCGCCGTCCGGACGCGAGCGCGAGGCATAACGCAGCGCATAGTCGGCGTCGGCCAGATAGCCGCCGATGCGATCGTCGTTGCGCGCCACCAGCGTGCGCGCGCCGCTGCCCAGGTCGACGCGATAGAGATCGTGCCACTGTGGATCGCGATCGTTCATGCCCACCAGCAGTGCATCGGGATGCCGATGGCTGATGCCCACCACCTGTGCAGTGGTCTTGGGAAACGGCGTCAGGTCGCGGCTGCGTCCGCTGTCGATGTCGACGGCGAACAGGTGGAAGTCCTCGTCGCCGCCGGTGTCGCGCAGGTACAGCAGCGTGCCGGGCTGGTAGGACCAGAAATAGTCGCGGATGCCGCGCGCCGCATCCTGGGTGACCGCCTTCGCCGCGCCCGGGTCATCGGCTGGCGCCACCCAGACGTTCATCGTGCCCTCTACCGGCGCCAGCCAACTCAGGTAGCGGCCGTCGGGGCTGAGCTGCACACCGGCGCGTTCGGGATTGCCGAACAGCGCAGCGCGCGGAATCAGCGCCACATCGTCCAGCGATACCGGCTTGGCGGTAGCGGCCGCCGCCGTACTGGCAGCGGCATCGGCGGGCGGACGGTCGCCGCAGGCGGCAAGGCCCATCGCGACCGCGGTCGCGAGCAACAGGTGGCGCATCAGAGATCCCCAGGTGACGGATGTGTCGCGCATGACGCTAGCGGGGCGGCGAGCGCGAAATGTTGGCTTCGCGTTAAAGCACAGGGGTGACCGATGGCAGGGGGCGAGGCCTGCTTGTGCGTCGCGTCGCTAGCCCCGATGCTCGGCGTCGCGCGTTGACCCTGCACCCCGCCCATTCTTGGAGATCCCCATGCACGTCCTCTGCCATCGCCGGCTACTGTCGACCGGCCTGCTCTGCGTGCTGCTGGCTGCCTGTGCGCGGCCCTCGGGTGAGACAGCTACCGAGTACGCGGCCGATGCGCCGCCGCCAGCGGCCGAGGCGATGCAAGCCGATGCGATGTCGTCGCCGGCGGCGGGCGCCGGACCTGCCGCCGAGGCCGAAGCGGGGGTCGATGCCGCCGTGCAGATGGCCTCCGGCACGCTGGCGCAGACCGATCCCGCGCGCCGCTTCATCCTTGCCGCCCAAGCGCGGTTCGCGGTCGACGACGTCTACCGCTCGGCGCTCGCGATCGAGGATCTCGCCGCCGCGCAAGGCGGCTTCGTGGTCGCCAACCGGATCCGGTCCGAGACCCAGGGCATGCAGCGGCACCGCATTGGAGATGGCAAGCTGCTGGAGCTGATCGAGTACAAGACTGCAGGGGAACTGACCGTGCGCGTGCCCAGCGACCGCGCGCAGACGTTCCTGCGCGAGCTCGCCAAGCAGATGAAATTTCTCGACAGCCGCGACTTCGATGCACGCGACGTGCAGTTCGACCTGCTGCGCCAGCAACTGGCGTACGCCCGCAGCCAGGAGTTGCAACAGTCGCTGGCCCAGGCGGTGCAGACCGGCGACCGCCTGGACCGCAAAGGCGACACGTTCGCCGCCCGCGAACGCGCGCTCGCGGCCCGTGACGAGGCCCGCGTGACGCAACGTGAAGTCGAAGACCGGATCGCATTCGCGACGATCGATCTATCGCTCTATCAGCCCTCGCAAGTCCGGCACAGCGAACGCGTCGACCCTGAGGCCGTGTTTGCCCAACAACGCCCCGGCTTCTTCGTGCGGATCGGCCAGGCGCTACGCGGCGGCTGGCAAGGCCTGCTCGACGCCGGCGTCGCGGTGGCGCTGCTCTGGCCGCTGTGGCTGTTTGTCGCCATCGTCGCGATCGCCTGGCGTGCATGGCGTCGTCGTCGGGCTGCGGTGCGGAGTTGAGACCAGATCGCGGGTGACTCCCGCATCGCGTGCGGACAGGCGGCCGGTGCGTCGCCGGGCCCCGCCGTGAGGCGCTCCGCCGCACAAGGTCTCGCGCCGGCGCGGCCTGTGGTCTTCTCTCCACGATTGTCGGTGTTGTTGGTTGACCCGCCCCCAGTAGCCGTATCACCAGTTACTGGGAGGAGGTCACAACGTACGTAGCCGACACTACCGCCACGAACTAACGGTAAGGCCGAGAACCTGGTCCAAACTAACCGGCGCACTGGCCAACGCGCGCACCTGAGCGAACAAATGCCATTCAGTAGCTGCGCCACCACCGCTGGCAACGGCCTCATGCCTGCCTCGGCTACGAACCACTCATTTCTATAATCCCGATATCACTGAACAACGTGCCGAGCTACGCAGCTAGGGGTCCACTAGCAGAAGGACGCTGCAATTCCCGAGGCGAAGGGGAAAGGTTCCAATGGAACTAATATCCGGCTAGAGAGAGCATGAAATTCTGTCGCATACGGTGGCACTTGCGTCGTTTCAGATTTATTGCTAAGTGTAAAGAGATCCCAAGTCAAAAAAAGCGCAAGCTGCGCTTTCATAAGGATAGCTCTTAAGCGATAAAAATCATTATTTAAACGGATAGTTCATTATTGAAGGAACATATAATGATTAGCACGGGTTCTAATAGAAAAAGCGAAATAAAAGCAGCAATCGGAGTGTTCTTGGCGCTTGTGTGGTTTCATCCAACATCTGTGCACGCCCTGCCTTCTAGTTCGCCTCCCTATGAGCGTGATTACTGCCTAGATGTGTGCTACCACACTCTTGCAGAAGCCGAAGCGGTGATGCAACAGTTCTCAGGATTAACCACAGAGCTCAAATTTGAGGGCACCGCATATTACGGTGGAACGCATTTTCTTCGCATATATAGCGCAAGAGAAAGCGTGGTTCCTTCTTCTGTGCAACCCCCTATGTTCTTCTCAAATGGGAGGTGTGAGAGTGGATGCCTTTCAGAGCAGGAGGCGATTGACTCAATAGTCGAATGGGAGACAGAGACGCCGCTTGAGGATGGGTGTCAAATGAGCTTTGATTTTGACGTTGGGGAATTTACTTTATGGAGAATGTATGCTGATCCCTCGGGAACTTGGATTAGCTTCAATAATGGAAACGAAGAAAATACTAGGCGGGTCGTGAGGCATCTCGCATGCAATGGAGAAGCGGTTCCAGATGCGAATCTTTACATTGGCAAAACGCAATATTTTACATGCCCGGCGGGTTATGAAATCTACAAATACCCTGAAGTCCCTACTATAATTGGCTACGAACCGAAATATCAGCAAATTTATGACTCTGGGCAATGGTGTACAAGAGCTGGAAGGTCTCCAATAAGCGTCAAAATTAGACAGCAACAATCCTGTCCTGTTGGCCACCCCTGTCATCCATCCTCTGGGGATAAGACGCGAGTTGAGACAGACTTCGAATTCTCAGGGCAAAGTTTTTCTAGATACTATCATTCGCTACGTCAAGTTAGTGACGCAAAAGGCATTGGTGTTGGCTGGACTCACACATTCCAAGAAAAGTTGGACACGATAAAGCGAGTCATCGTTAGTGAGGACGGCTACTATATACCGCTGGAAAGGGTAAACGATTCCCTATTTCGCGTACAGGGAAGCCAGAATACTCATGTGGAAATTCTCCCCACGGGTGAGTACATATACTTGTCTGAGGACGGTCGTGAAAGCATCTTCGACAGAAGCGGCTATTTGAAATCAAGATCATATGACAATGATCCCACTAGGAAATTTACGATTGAGTACGACGAGAGCTTTAATCCAAAGCAGATTTCCCGTGTAACTGATAATTCTGGTCGTTCGCTAGAGTTTGTATATGCCGACGGCCGATTGTCGGAGATCGTCCTTCCAGACGAAAGAACTATTTTGTATAGGCGTGACACGAACAACAACTTGACTAGAGTAGAGTTCGATAATGGTTCGTTCAAGCAGTACCACTATGACGAACGGGAGTTTGCCCCCGTCCAGAGTGAGGGTCTCTTAACTGGAATAACTTACGAATCGGGTGAGCGTTATGGGACATTTGAATACGACGCTTACGGAAGAGTTGTTAGGAGTTCTTTACATGGCAATCAGGGGTCGACGGAAACAACAGAACTCAGCTATCTGGACGATGACACAGTCGTTGTCCGCGATATGCATGGCGCTGAGCGTACTTATTCCTATATGGGGACCTGGAGAAAGCCGAGAGTAATTAGCGATCAGGAGGGTACTGCGCAGTGGCGTTACGACTTCACCGGACGCCCTCTGGCCTACGTTAATAGCGCTGGAATAGAAACTCAATATTATTATGATTCCGGCCGAATCAAGTCTGTGGTTTACGCATACGGCACTTCTGAGCAGAAGACTGTCACCGTGCTTAGAGACAAATACGGCAGGAAACTCGAGGAATCAATTTTCGATAAAGAAGGGGTTCTCGTCTCAAGAACAGCGACTTCCTATAACGATCGTGGTCAAATCCTAAGTACCAAGTGGACTGACCCGGAAAGCTCGACTATCCGGGAATCAAATAACTACTACTGCGAGCAGTCGGATTTAGACGCTAACGCCTGCCCATTAATAGGGCTTCTTAAGGCTGTGGACGGTCCTCGTACAGAGGTAGATGACATCTCTTATTATAGCTATTATCAAAACGATAGTCTGGGCTGCGACTTGCAACTGACGGACTGCCTGTATCGAAAAGGCGATTTGTGGAAGATCACCAATGCCCTAGGGCAGGCTACCGAGATTCTGCAGTATGACTTGGCAGGGCGCCCGCTCTCTATTAAGGATCCCAATGGCGTTATAACTGACTACGGATATCATGAACGTGGCTGGATATCTTTAATCAAAGTACGAGGGGCACAGGAAGATGGAGAAGCAGGCGATCGAACGGTATCCATCGACTATTGGCCCAACGGGCTAATTCGTAAAGTTTTGCACGCAGGCGGAACAGGGATTGAATACAAGTACGACGCCGCGCTTAGGCTTCATCAGATTCAAAGAGGCAATGGAAGCAGCATATCGTACTTGCTAGATAATGCCGGAAATAGGGTGGCCGAGGAAGTTAGAGGATCTAGTGGAGACCTGACCAGGAAAGTAAACAGAATTTACGACCAATTTGGCCGAATCCTGACTCAGGCTGACGCTCAAGGAAATCCGAGTGATTATTCTTATGATGTCAATGGAAATATAGTAGATGTGACCGACTCGCTTGGTCGGGTAACAGCTAACAGCTACGACTCGCTTAATAAATTGATAAGCGTATTACAAGATAAAGGAGGGATCGAATCAAGCACATACTTTGAATACGATAGCCTCGGGCGTTTGACCAAGGTGTCCGATCCAAACGGACTGGAAACAGACTATAAATATGACGCATTCGGAAATATTCTCCGTCTAAGCAGCCCTGATAGCGGTGTTACGAGCTATGGTTATGACGCCGCCGGAAACCTCGCCAGCAAGATAGATGCTCGAGGTCAAAATTCGAGTTATGCGTACGATGCGCTTGGTCGAATAGTTAGCATTGACTACATTGGCGCGCATGATCAGCGTGTTTCTTATACTTATGATGTTGTATCACCGGGCTGCGGTTCTGGAATGACCTATGCCGTGGGACGCAGGTCGGCAATGCTCGATCCTAGCGGAATCACCAGATATTGCTATGGTCGATCTGGTGAGCTCCTTCGCAAGATTCAGATCGCCGACGGGCAGAATCTTACTGTCAACTACGAATACGATCATTCATGGCGCCTGAGAAGGTTGACGTATCCCGATGGCGTAGTGGTGGACTACGTACGAGATCTTCAAGGTGAAACCGTTGAGGTTGGCGTTAAGCTACCTTCTGGTGAGCGCGAAGTACTATTGCGTGATGTGGTTTATGCGCCCTTCGGTCCGGTGACAGGCTGGACTTATAGCGGTGGTCGCAGTATGACTCGAGCATACGACTTAGATTATCGGCCAAAATCTATTCTCGACAGCGACGTGGGAGGTCTGGATATCGGCTATAGCTACGATCCAGTTGGAAATCTGAGGGCTCTAAGATATGCTGATTTAGCTAGTCCTCCGCGCGCTACCTTCGAGTACGATGGATTAAATCGGTTAACCGCCTTTAAGGATGGCGGCACCGAAGCTGTGATTGATAGCTACAGTTATGATTTGACTGGAAATCGAACTGCATTCAAGAATTCGAGCGAGCATAAAATCTACTCTTATTCACAGAGCAGTCATCATCTCATAAGCGTCGGCGGTGAAGTAAAACTTTATGATGCTGCCGGAAATGCACTTTCGGACGGGAAGGGCCGATCGTTTAATTACAATGCTGCCAATCGCCTTGCCTCAATATCCCGCGACGGCGGAACGAAAATGAATTACGTGTACAATGGAAATGGCGAGCGAGTGCATCGTTATTTAGGATCCAATAGTGTCATTACAATTTACGACGAATCGGGGAAATGGTTGGGCGACTACGATCGTGCCGGTAACGCTATCCAGGCAGCAATCTGGCTAGATGATCTGCCTGTAGGTCTGCTGGAAAGCAAAGATTCTGAGAATTATAGTGGCCGGGTATCCGCTTATAATAACGCTGCCGAGGTGGCCTCTGCGTCGGGGGGCTTGCACAGAATATATCATGTGCAACCGGATCACTTGGGTACTCCGCGGCTAGTTGTGGACCCAATAAGAGATTTAGTGGTGTGGAAATGGGATCTCATGGGCGAGGCGTTCGGCGCTGACTCGCCAAATGAAGATCCTGATGGCGACGGAAGAATATTCGTACTAAACATGAGATTCCCTGGACAATTTTATGATGACGCTACTGGGTTGCACTACAACTATTTTCGTGACTACGACCCGCTCACTGGCCGATATGCTCAAAGCGATCCGGTTGGATTAATCGCTGGCGTTAGTACTTATGGCTATGTAAGTGGCTCGCCTTTCATTTGGGCTGATATGTATGGGCTGCTACAGTGGACAAGCAATCCGATTTTTTGGAGTCCGACGCTTGCGCCCGGCTTGCAAACGCGGACCTTTCCAGGAGATGGTGTATCCACCGTTACGGCAAGTAGTCTTGCGAGAACTACATTGGACTGGTCGGTTTCACTGGAGTGCACATGTGCTGCTGGCAACTATTCATTAGATGAGTACATCGTCAACTTCACTCCCGTTGTCTTCCTGAGGCAGCGTTACGACAGCCTTGACCAAAGGCGCGACTCCCGCCGTGCTGAGCTGGATCACGTACGAGATTTTAATGGATGGATATCCGGTGCAAAGGGGGCTGCCCAGCAACTAGAGGATTCAATGAGGTCACTTAGCTTCTCAAGTTCTGCTGAGTGTGAGGATGCTGCGCGGCGAGCGATGCAAGACTTCTTGCAGGCAGGAGCTCGTCAAACTGCCATTGACTCGCATAACAGATGGGATGCAAGCGGACGCCATACTCAGATTGTTCCAGGGCCGTGATAATGAAGGGTCTCACGATGTTCGTGATCTTACTTCTGCTATCTAGCTGTGCCTCTGTTCACAGCCGCACGCGCTGTCGCGTTGCTAGCGAACAAGTGTCGATTCAGTACAAGGGGCTGCAGCGGATTGCGGCTTGGGGGAAAGAGGAGCTTTTTGCATCATTTTCCATTGAAAACAGTTCTTCAGAAAAAGTCGAAATTCCGCTAGATAGATCGGATTATCCCCTGTTGGCGCATGGGGAATATATAGAGCTGCAGAGTCGACTTCGTTCGCAATTCTCCGATTGGCAGGCTGATGCAATTTCCCTTGAGGAGTTTGTTCCGCCGCGGAAATGGATTGTTCTAGAGAAAGGCGAGAGTTTTATTTTTTTCTTTAACGCATCCGGGCAAGTTGACGATCATGAGCGTAGCGAGGAACGCGACTACAGAGTGGGATTGAACGATGCTGCCGGGTGTCGATATAACTCAGACGCGTTCAGATTCGTCGCGGAGTAATGCTTGGGTCTGCTTATATAAACGGGTATCGAGGGAGGTTAACTAGGTGTAATTAAGCTTGAGCATGCAACTCATGGATGAACGGTTATCTGGTTTTGTCCGATATTTGGCGGCGCGCCTGTCTCTGTGTTGCTAGAAAGGGAGCTCTGTTTTTTGTGTGGTGGCAGTGCATATGGAGAGCTCCCCCGGCGTGAGTAGTTTTCAGGTGCCTCCTGCACCCCGACACATCCGATACCCCCGCCGCCTAGTGAGGTGCTGGGATGCGATGTCCGCGCTGCCGTCGAGATCGGAGATCGTGCGGGCCACGCGCAGGATGCGGTGCATCGCGCGCGCGGATAGATGCAGGGATTCGATCGCACGTTCGAGTAACACACTGGTCGGCGGCGTTAGCCGGCAGCGGCGGGCGGTCGCCGTCTGGTCGAGCCGGGCGTTGAGCGTGCCGGCGCGCGCGACGTCGACGCAGACCCCGATCGCGGCGCTGGTTTCGCCCTGCGGCGCGTCGGGGCGCAGCGCGGCCGGCGGCAGACGCAGGGCGTCGACACGCAGGTCGATGCGGCCGAGAAACGGGCTGGAGATGCGCGCGTGGTAGCGCACCATGCGTTCCGAACCTCAAATTAGCTGAAGAGCTGCTAGAGGATTTCCTCACTGGATCGCTTGAGGAGTTGATCGCCGCGCAAGAACTATTGCGTTCAAGTGGCGAGGCTAGCTTGCTGCGCCGCCCAATTGCGGTCTTTAAAGCGAAGAGGGCACTAAGTGAGGCGAAAGCTAAGCCCAATGAGCAGTACGAGTACCCTACCCAGCTCGAGTTCACGGCCAAAAGAGAAGCAAACGAACAACAGGGCCGCCACCGAAACCCATGTCGCGGCCCGCTGGGTCACGCGTAGCTGGTTGCCCAGACCGCAGCTGACCCACCAGCACATTGGGCATTCCAAACCATCTGCCAGCCTACATGTCTCAGCCCACCTTGAGCGGCTTGAGCAGCAGCAGGCTCAGGCCCCAGCATGAAGAGGGCCATGACGCTGTTCAGTACCCGCCAGGCCCGCGGGTTCTTGAACACGGGAAGCAACAATCTGGCGCCGTTGCCAAGCAGGCTGAACCAGGCCGCGCTTGCGCAGCAGGCACCCAGCGTAAATGCCCGGCGGATCTCGGCCTGATAACTCGTGCATATGCTGCCCAGCAGCACCATGGTGTCCGGATAGACGTGGGGATTGAGAAAGGCAAAGGCGAGCACCGTCAGCAGCACCGGCCGCCAGTGCTGCTTCGTCGTGCCTGCGCACTGAGCTCGCCACCTCCGCGGATGGCGCGTTGCGCGGCCATCGCGCCGTAGATGGCCAGGAAAGCCGCGCCGCCGAACCGAAGCAGCTGCAGCAGCCATGGCCACGGATGGACCAGCGCACCGATACCGACCACCCCGGCCAGGATGAGGACGATGTCGCCCAGCACGCAGACCAGCACCAGGCCTTGGCGCAGCACAAAGGCGTTCTGCGCTCCGATGGCGATGATCAGGCCTGCAGCCGCAACGAAGCCGGAGGCTGCGGCGGAGAGGAGCATGAGGCGGAGCCAGGTTGCGGGAAGGTGCGCATGGTGGGCCCACAGCACCCGGCAGAAAGCTAAAATATTCTCTCGCTCATGAAGAAAATCTAATGGAGCAGCCGTGGACCTCATTCATCCCCAGTTGGCTGCCTTCTTTGCCGCCTTGGACGAAGGCAGTTTCGATGCTGCTGCGCGGCGGTTGTCGATCACCCCCTAGGCCGTGTCCCAGCGCATCAAGTCGCTGGAGGATCGCCTGGGTCAGGTGCTCCTGGTACGCCAGGTCCCGTGCCGGCCGAATCCGGCCGGCCAGCGCCTGCTGCAGCGGCTTCAGCCGATAAAGGACCTGGAGGCGGAAGCCCTAGCGGACCTGCATCCGGAATAGGCCGGGCCGTTTCTCTCGATCGCCGTGGCCATCGCCGTGAACGATGACTCCCTGCAGACCTGGGTGCTCGATGCCTTGGCCGCACTCCACCGTGAACACGGCTATCTGTTCGACGTGCGCATGGATGACCAGGACTATACGCTGGCGCTGCTTCAGGATGGCGCTGTGCTGGGTGCCGTCACCTCCCAGGCCACACCGTTGAAAGGCTGCAGCGTCGTACCACTCGGGTAGATGCGCTACCGCGCCATCGCGTCGCCGGCATTCTTGAAGACCTATTTCCCATCGGGCATCGATGCCATCAGCCTTTCCAAGGCGCCGATGCTCATCTTTAACCGCAAGGACGAACTGCAATGGCGCTTCGTCAGGCGTATCACCAAGGCACGGCTGAATCCGCCCGTCCATTATCTGCCTTCGTCCACCGGGTTCGTGGATGCTGCCCGGCTGGGCCTGGGCTGGTGCCTGGCACCGCAGGCACTGATCAAGCAGGCGGTGGCCGTCAAGCACATCGTCACACTGGATCAGGACAGACCGGTTGTACCGCTCTACTGGCAGCACTCGGCCGTTCGCTCAGCGACGCTGCAGGCCATGGCCCGGGCATTCGTGGACGCGGCCAAGGCCAGGATGAACTAGGGGCGACCGCGACCGGCAAGGGTTTGGTGCCGCCGAGCAGGGCGCAGACTTCCAGCAAGGTGCGAGCGGTCCGCACCTCGACGTCGGACGTCATGGCGGCCTCGGCGCCGTTGCCGGCTGGTACGACCAGTACGCGGTCGGAGTCTGCTACCGCGAGGCCGCCGGCAGCACGCCGTCAACTCGAGCTCGCCGACGAACTCCCAGTCGCGCAGCGCCTTGTGCAGGATGCCGAAAATGCAGCTTGCCCGGCCCGCTCCCTCGCGGCACCTGGCCTCAGGTGGTGCCCGGGTGCACCGCATCCATCCCCCGATACCCCAACGCCTCAGTGAGGTGCTTCGATGCGATGTCGGCACTGTCGTCGAGATCGGCAATCGTGCGCGCCACGCGCAGGATGCGGTGCATCGCGCGGGCTGACAGATGCAGGGATTCGATCGCGCGTTCGAGTAACGCCTGGTCGGCAGGGGCTAGCCGGCAGTGGCGGGCGGTCGCGGTCTGGTCGAGTCGGGCGTTGAGGGTGCCGGCGCGCGCGTGCTGGCGTGCGCGCGCGGCGTCGACGCGGACCCGGATCGCGGCGCTGGTTTCGCCCTGCGGTGCGTCGGGGCGCAGCGCCGCAGGCGGCAGACGCGGGACGTCGACGTGCAGGTCGATGCGGTCGAGCAATGGGCCGGAGATGCGGGCGCGGTAGCGGGCGATCGCCTCATTGCTGCAGCGGCAGCGCCCCGACACGTCGCCGGCCCAGCCGCAGGGACAGGGATTCATCGCGGCGACCAGTTGGAAGCGGGCCGGGAACTCGCTTTGCCGCGCGGCGCGCGAGATGGTCACCGTGCCGGACTCCAGCGGCTCGCGCAGCACTTCCAGCGCGCGGCGGTCCCATTCGGGCAGTTCGTCGAGGAACAGCACGCCGTTGTGCGCCAGCGAGATCTCGCCGGGGCGCGGCTCGTTGCCGCCGCCGACTAGTGCGACCGCGCTGGCGGTGTGGTGCGGGCTGCGGAACGGACGCGTGCGCCAGCGGGCCGGGTCCAGGCCACGCCCGCTGATTGACAGCACCGCCGCGGTCTCCAGTGCTTCGGCTTCGCCGGCATCGGGCAGCAGGCCGGGCAGCCGGGAGGCGAGCAGGGTCTTGCCGCAGCCCGGCGGGCCGACGAGCAGCAGGTGATGGCCGCCGGAGGCGGCGATCTCCAGCGCACGCCGGGCCTGGACTTGGCCGCGGACCTCGCGCATGTCGGGGCCGGGCAGCGCGCGTTGCGGCGGGGCGACCGCGACCGGCAACGGCTTCGTGCCGCCGAGCAGGGCGCAGACTTCCAGCAAGGTGCGGGCGGTCCGCACCTCGACGCCGGACGCCAGCGCCGCCTCGGCGCCGTTGCCGGCCGGCACGACCAAGCCGCGGCCGACGCCGGCGACCGCGAGCGCGGCCGGCAGTACACCGTCGACTGCGCGCAGTTCGCCGGTCAGTCCGAGCTCGCCGAGGAACTCCCAGTCGCGCAGCGCCTCGGCCGGGACCTGGCCGCTGGCGGCCAGGATACCGAGCGCGATCGGCAGGTCGAAGCGGCCGCCGCCTTTGGGTAAGTCGGCCGGGGCGAGGTTGACGGTGATCCGGCGCGCCGGGAACTCGTACTGCGCGCATTGGATCGCGGCGCGGACCCGGTCCTTGGCTTCGCGCACTGCGGCTTCTGGCAGGCCGACGATCGACATCGACGGCAGACCGCCGCCCAGGTGCACCTCAACCTTGACCGCGGGTGCCCGGATGCCTGCGCGCGCACGTCCGTGCACGAGCGCAAGTCCCATGGCGCTGTCCTTTAGTGGGCGGTGTCGAAGTTGCCCGCCGACGGGGCCGGCGGCGGGGCCTGGGACGTGCCCTGGGTCTCGAGCTGGCGGACCTGCGCCTCCAGGGTCTCGAGCTTCTCGCGCGTGCGCAGCAGCACTGCACGCTGGACCTCGAATTCCTCGCGCGTGACCAGGTCCAGCTTCGCCAGGCCCGATTGCAGCACGGCCTTGAAGTTTTCCTGCAGTTCCTCGCGGCTCTCGCGCAGGCCGGCGGGCACCAGCCCGCTGAGGCGACGCGCGAGCTCGTCGATGTTGTTCAGATCGATCATCAGTCAGTCCTCACGGTGTACAGATAGCGTCGCCGGCATGCGCAACGCATGCAGTCGGCCGCCTCCGCGGCGCGTCGTCAGAAAATTCCCCGGTCGCGGCGCGGGGCGCACTAGACCATGCCTCCCGGCACGCGCACAAGCGTGCTGCGCCGCGTGCTCGGCATCGTGTAGGGCGACGCGTGAGGGTGGCGTATCCTTGGCGCATCCCCTTGCGGAGGCACTGCGATGAAGATGGTCATGGCGATCATCAAGCCGTTCAAGCTCGACGACGTGCGCGAGGCGCTCGCCGAGGTCGGCGTGACCGGCATCACCGTCACCGAGGTCAAGGGCTTCGGCCGCCAGAAGGGCCACACCGAGCTCTATCGCGGCGCGGAGTACGTCGTGGATTTCCTGCCGAAGGTGAAGCTGGAGATCGCGGTGACCGACGACATCGTCGATGCCGTGGTCGAGACCGTGCTCAAGTCCGCAGGCATGGGCCGGATCGGCGACGGCAAGGTCTTCGTCTACGACCTCGAGCGCGTGGTGCGGATCCGCACCGGCGAGCTGGACGCCGACGCGCTGTGAGCGGCGCCGTGTTGCGCGGCTAGGCGCAGGCGCCGGATGTCGAGTCGATGCAGGCAATCGGCCTGGCACCGCACGCGGCGCGATGTCATGGCCGTCGCGGCCATCGCGTTTGCCTGCTTCCTCGCCGCCTGCGACCGCCCCGCGGCCGCGCCGCCGCCGCCCGCACCGGTGCACGCAGCCAAGCCTGCTCATCTCCACCGCCCGGCGTACTTCCGCGCGCTGCTGGACGGGCTGGCGGCGCGGCCGGAGCTGCGGGGCCACGCGCTGCGGCTGCACCGCTTCGTCTACCTCTACGGCGACGGCTCGGCGTTGCTGTGGCTGCAGTCGCCGGGCGATCCGGCAGCGCTGCTGCGCTACACCTACGGCGATGCCTACCCGGCGCCCGGGATGCGCTGGGAGGCCGTCGCGGCCGGGCGCGAGGCGTCGCCGTCCGTTCTTGAACCCGACCTGCTCGACCTCGATGCGCTGCCGCTCGAAGGCCTGCCGGTCGCGGCGGCCGCCGCCGATGCGCAGCTGCGCCGGATGCGGGCCGAGGCCGGCGACGATGCCGCATCGCAGGACGCGCTGGCGACCGGCCCCGACAGCCTGTACTACGCGATCGGGCAGGCCGACGGCGGCCCGGGCTGGCGCGCCGACATCAATCCGATTCCGATGCGCTGCGAGCGTACGTGGCGGTTCCACTTCGCGCCCGACGGAGCGTTGCGCGAGGTCGAGGCGATGACCGACCTCGCGCGCCCGGCCGACTGCGACGCCGCGCGTTGATGCGTGCCTGGGGGCGACGACGAGAATGACCGCATGGGACTGTCACTGACGCCGGCCACGCGGATCGGCCTGTCGATCGCGCTGGCCACCGGGCTTTATGGGGTGTCCTTCGGCGCGCTGTCGATCGCTGCCGGGCTCGACCTGTGGCAGACGATGGCGCTGAGCCTGTTGATGTTCACCGGCGGCTCGCAGTTCGCATTCGTCGGCGTGCTCGCCGGCGGCGGCGCGGGCGCGGCGGCGTTCGGGGCGGCCAGCCTGCTGGGCGTGCGCAATGCGGTCTATGCGGTGCAGATCAATCGGTTGCTGCACCCGCGCGGATGGACGCGCCTGCTCGCGGCGCAGGTGACGATCGACGAATCCGCCGCGACTGCGGCCGGCCAGCCCGAACCTGTCGAGCAACGCCGCGGCTTCTGGGTCGCCGGGCTGGGTGTGTTCGTGTGCTGGAACCTGTTCACGCTGGTCGGGGCACTGCTGGGCGATGTGATCGGCGATCCCCGGCGTTGGGGCCTGGACGGTGCCGCGGTCGCGGCCTTCATCGGCCTGCTGTGGCCACGGCTGCGCGGCCGCGAGCCGGTCGCGATCGCGGTGGTCTGCGCCTTGGCGACTGCACTGGCGATGCCCTGGCTGCCCGCGGGCGTGCCGATCCTGGTCGCGGCGGCGGTCGCAGCCGCCTGGGGCGCCTTGCTCGCGCGGCGCAACGTTGCATTACAGGCGCGGGCGTGAGCGCGACCTGGGGTTGGCTGTTGCTGGCCTGCACGGTTGCGTTCGCGACCAAGCTCACCGGCTACCTGGTGCCGGCGCGCTGGCTGGAAGGCGCACGCATGGCGCGCATCACCTCGGCGATGACCATCGGGTTGCTGGCCGCCCTGGTGGTCGTCAACGGCTTTGCCGGCGCCGGGGGCGTCGTGCTCGATGCCCGGGCCGGCGCGTTGCTGGTCGCGGTCGTCGCGCTGTGGCGCGGCGTGCCGTTCCTGGGCGTGGTGGTGCTGGGCGCGCTCGCGGCGGCGGGGCTGCGAGCGGCCGGCATCGGCTGAGCGGGTCGAGCGCGATGCGGGCGATGCGCGGCGGAAGCCGCGGCATCGCCGGGGTGTGGGCTCAGGCCTCCAGGGCCTTGGCCACGAACGGCGGCAGCACCTGCGCGGCCTGGTGGATCTGGGCACTGTAGTACGCGGTCTCGAAGCCCTTGGCAGCGGCGTCGGCCTGGCGGAAGTCGAAGCCCTGGCCCTTGCGCGCCAGCGTCACGCTCCACCAACCAGTCGGGTAACAAGGCTGCGGGAATGGCAGCGTCTGGAACGTGGTGAAGCCGGCCTTGCCCATCTCGGCGCGCATCTCGCGGATCAGGTCCAGCAGGGCCAGCGGGGATTCGGACTGCTGCACCAGGATGCCGTCGTCCTTGAGCGCGCGGAAGCAGCTGTCGAAGAAGGCCTTGTTGAACAGACCCTCGGCCGGACCGACCGGGTCGGTCGAATCGACGATGACGACGTCGACGCTGCCCGGCGCGCAGTCGCGCATGTAGGCGATGCCGTCGTCGAACAGCAGCTGCGCGCGCGGGTCGTCGTTGGAGGCGCACAGTTCGGGGAAGTACTTCTCCGACATCCGCGTGACCTGCTCGTCGATGTCGCACTGCACTGCGCTTTCGACGCCCGGATGCTTGAGCACTTCGCGCAGCGTGCCGCAGTCGCCGCCGCCGATGATCACCACGCGCTTGGGCGCGGCATGGGTGAACAGCGCCGGGTGCGAGACCATCTCGTGATAGAAGAAATTGTCGCGCGTGGTGACCATCATCGCGCCGTCGATCAGCATCACGTTGCCCCAGTCGGTGCTCTCGTAGATCTCGATCTTCTGGAACGGCGACTGCACTTCGTCGAGCTTCTTCGTCACGCGGAAGCCGATCGACGAGCCGGTGGGATCGAAGGTCTCGTGGAGCCAGGTCGGAGCGGACATGCGAAAGGTTCCGGTCAATTGCGGGCCGCGCATTGTAGCCGAGCCCCCATGACAGGCCGGGCGCCGAGGACTGCCGCGAGGGGCGCTTCTCCTGGCCCGGCGCGCGGATTAGGATTCGGGTCGGGGACGCGCCGGACGGCGTGACGAGGGGACGCAAGGATGATGTCGGAAACGGAGCGCCGTGCGCGGGTCGCGCGGCTGGAGACGTTCGCACAACGCGCGCCCGGGGCCTACCGGATGCGGCTGGCCCTGCTGGCGGCCTTGGGTTTCTGTGTGCTCGGCGGCGCGGTGGTGCTGGCCCTCGGGTTGTCGGTGGGACTGGTCGCGCTGCTGCTGGTGATCAGCCCGCTGCTGCTGGTCAAGCTGGCGAAGGTGGTCTGGATCCCGATCGGCTTCGGCTGGCTGGTGCTGCGCGCGCTGTGGGTACGCTTCGAGCCGCCAGCAGGGCGGCCGCTCGCACCCGGCGAGGCGCCGCGGCTGGTCGCCGAGGTCGAGCGCCTGCGACGCGCTGCCGGAGCGCCGCGGCTGTCGGGCATCCTGATCGACGACGACCTCAATGCCGCGGCCGCCAGCGTGCCGCGGGTGCTCGGACTGTTCGGCCATCGCCACTATCTCGTGCTGGGCCTGCCGCTGATGCAACTGCTCGACCCGGGGCAGTTCGCATCGGTGGTCGCCCACGAGTTCGGTCACTTCGGCGGCGGGCATGGCCGCTTCTCTGGCTGGATTCACCGTGTGCGCCTGAGCTGGTACCGCGTGCTCGACGGCCTGGCCGCGCGCGGTGCGTGGGCGAGCCGGGTGTTCGAGCGATTCTTCCGCTGGTACGCGCCGTACTTCGACGCCTACAGCTTCGTGCTCGCGCGCCAGAATGAGTATCAGGCCGATGCGATGGCCGCCCGGCTGGCCGGCGCCGATGTCGCCGGCAGTGCGCTGATTCGGGTCAATGTCGGCGCCGCGCGCCTGGCGCACGAGTTCTGGCCGTCGGTGATCGATGCCAACCGCGAGCGCGCCGAGCCGCCGGACCGCCTGCTGCGCGAAATGGCGACCGCGCTGCGGAGTCCGCATCCGGAGGACGACGCCCGGTTGGCCGCGCAGCTGACTGCCCGCGCCGGCGTGCATGACACCCATCCCACGCTCGCACAGCGACTGCAGGCTCTGGGCGTGGAAGCGATGGTCGCGCCGCCGCCCGAGCGCAGCGCGGCCGAGGTTCTGCTGGGCGACCTGTTGCCGTCGCTGGAGGCAGCGTTCAGCGAGGACTGGCGCCTGCGCATCGGCGATGGCTGGCGCGAGCGCCACCGCGCGCACGCCGAGGACCGTGACCGGCTCGCCGCACTCGAAAGCGGTTTGGCTCGCACGCCGGCCGAGACCGTCGAGTACGCGGCCCTGGTCGAGCGCGTGCGGCCGCAGGACGACCCGGTGCCCCTGTACCGCGACGCGGTGCGCGTCGCGCCGCAGGATGCGTTCGCACACTTTCGCCTGGGCGCGTTGCTGCTCGAACGCGACGAGCCCGCTGGCGTGGGGCTGTTGCATCACGCACGGATGCTCGATCCCGGGGCAGCGGATGCGGTCAACGAGGCGCTCGCTGCCTACTATCGCCGACGCGACGACCTCGATGCGCTGGACGCGGTGATCAGCGACCAGGTATCGATCGACGACCGACGGCGCGGTGCGTAGCAAGCGCGCAATGCACTCTCGGCCGGTGATGCGCTTCTGCCGCATGGCCTGGACGGGGCTGCACTCGCCGCCGCGTGCGCCTCACTGGCGGCGACCGGGAAGATCGGCAGTGCCTGGATCGCGCGCAAGCACATCAAGGGCGATGCCGACGGGCTGCCGCACTTCGTGGTGCTGGTGCGGCTGCGCGGCCTGGTGTTCGACGCCGATGCGACGCTGCAGCGGGTGGTCGACGCGCTGGACCTGCCCGGCAGCTACGTCGCCTTCATCGCCTCTGGTCGGCGTCGGATCGCGGGCCGCGTACGCAAGGTTGCCGGCCCGCCAACGTATCGGCACGGTGACCGCTGAGGGCATGTCACCGCAGGTTGCGCCGCCAGCCCCTAGACTATGCGGCCCCTTCGCCGATGGACGCCTGCCGATGACTGCCTGGTCGACCGACCACGCCCGCAAGACCTACTCGATCCCGCATTGGAGCGAGGGGTATTTCGATGTCGACGACGCCGGGCGCATCGTCGTCTCGCCGCGCGGCGCGCAGGGCCCGTCGATCGCGCTGCCCGAGGCGGTCGACGCCGCGCGGGCCAATGGTGCCCAATTGCCGCTGCTGGTGCGCTTTCCCGACATCCTCGGCGACCGCCTGCATCGGCTGCAGGCGGCGTTCGCACAGGCGCAGGCCGAGTGGGAGTATGCCGGCGGCTACACCGCGGTGTATCCGATCAAGGTCAACCAGCACCGCGGTGTGGCCGGCACGCTGGCCTCGCATCACGGCGAGGGCTTCGGCCTGGAAGCGGGCAGCAAGCCCGAGCTGATGGCCGTGCTCGCGCTCTCGCGCCCGGGTGGTCTGGTCGTATGCAACGGCTACAAAGACCGGGAATACATCCGCTTGGCGCTGATCGGCCGCAAGCTGGGCCTGGAGACCTTCATCGTCGTCGAGAAGCCGTCCGAGCTTGCGCTGGTGATGGAGGAAGCGGCCGCGCTCGGCGTGAAGCCGGGTCTGGGCGTGCGCATGCGATTGGCCTCGCTGGGCGCGGGCAAGTGGCAGAACAGCGGCGGTGACAAGGCCAAGTTCGGGCTCAATCCGCGGCAGTTGCTGGACCTGTGGAAGAAGCTGCGCGACGCGGGCATGAGCGACTGCCTGCAGCTGTTGCATTTCCACATGGGTTCGCAGATCTCCAACGTTCGCGACATCGCAAACGGCATGCGCGAGGCGGTGCGCTATTTCGTCGAGCTCTCGCGGCTGGGTGCGCGCATCAGCCACGTCGACGTCGGCGGCGGCCTCGGTGTGGACTACGAAGGCACGCGCTCGCGCAGCTACAACTCGGTCAACTACGGCGTGCGCCAGTACGCCGGCAGTATCGTCCAACCGCTGGCGCAGGCCTGCGCCGAGCATGGGCTACCGCCGCCGCGCATCGTCACCGAATGCGGGCGTGCAATGACCGCCCACCACGCGGTGCTGGTCGCCAATGTGTCGGAGGTCGAGCGTGCGCCCGAAGGCCGCGTGCCCGACGCGCACAGTGACGAGCCGGCGGTGGTGGCCAACCTGCGCGAACTGCACGGCGAACTGGCGGCGCGGCCGGCGGTGGAGCTGTTCCACGAGGCGCAGCACCACCACGCCGAGGGCCTGGCGCTGTACGCGCTCGGCCAGTTGGACCTGGTACACCGGGCGCGCATCGACGACTTGTTCTATGCAATCGCGCACGCGGTCCGCGCGCGGCTGACCTTCGACGAGAAGAGCCATCGCCCGCTGCTCGACGAGCTCAACGAGCGCCTGGTCGACAAGTACTTCGTCAACTTCAGCGTGTTCGAGTCGATGCCCGATGTCTGGGCGATCGATCAGGTGTTCCCGATCGTGCCGATCGAGCGCCTCGACGAGCTGCCCGAGCGCCGCGGTGTCATCGCCGATCTGACCTGCGACTCGGACGGCAAGATCGACACCTACGTCGAGAACGAGGACCTCGACACCTCGTTGCCACTGCATGCGCTGCGTGCGGGCGAGCAGTACCGGCTGGGCTTCTTCATGGTCGGCGCTTACCAGGAAATTCTCGGCGACATCCACAACCTGTTCGGCGACACCGATGCGGTCGAAGTGAAGATCGAGGGCGATGGCATCACGATCGCGCAGCAGCGCCGTGGCGACACCACCGACGTGATGCTCGACTACGTCGGCTATCGCCTCGACGACCTGCGCGCGCGCTACACCGCGATGGTCGACGACGCGGCGCTGGCGGCCGATGAAGCGCAGCGGCTCAAGGACGCGCTCGAAGCCGGGCTTACCGGCTACACCTATCTCGACGACACGCCGCTCGAGTAAGCCGCGACAACCGCGTCGGTGGCCTCAGGGCCGCCGGCGCACGAGGCGGCCGGGAATTCCGATGCACGCGGCGGTCAGCCGCCGCGATGGACCTGGAAACCGGCGAACGACTGGCTGACCGGCATGATCTCGAGCCGGTTGATGTTCAGATGCGGCGGCAGGTTGGCGACCCACCACAGCTGCTCGGCGATGTCCTCGGCGGTCATCGGCGTGGCGCCGCCGTAGAGCGTGTCGGAGGCGGCCTGGTCGCCGCCGGTGCGCACCAGCGTGAACTCGGTCTCGGCCATGCCCGGTTCGATCGAGGTCACGCGCACGCCGGTGCCGTGCAGATCGGACCGCAAGCCGAGCGAGAACTGGGTGACGAAGGCCTTGGTGCCGCCGTAGACGTTGCCGCCCGGATAGGGATAACTGCCGGCGATCGAACTGATGTTGAGGATCGCGCCGCGGCGTTCGATCAACGTCGGCAGCAACGCATGCGTCAGTGTGACGAGCGCGGTGACGTTGGTGTCGATCATCTGCGTCCACTGCGCGAGATCGGCGCGTTGCGCCGGCGCGGTGCCCAGCGCCAGCCCGGCGTTGTTGATCAGCACGTCGATGCCGCGGAAGGCGTCTGGCAGTGCGTCGAGCGCGGCGCGCATCGCGTCGGCATCGCGGATGTCGAATGCGGCCACGTGCAGGCGCTCGGTGCCGTGCGTGTCGATCAGCGCCTGCAGCCGCTCGGCGCGGCGGCCAGTGGCGATCACGCGCCAACCGCCCTGCAGGAAGCGGGCGACGGTCGCGGCGCCGAATCCCGAAGTCGCGCCGGTGACGAGAAGGGTGCGGGGCATGGGGCTCTCCCGGGCTTGCGCCTGTGCTGGCGCGAATGGGGGCGGGACGGATGCGGCATCGCGCCGCCCCGCCGATCAATGCAGCGTCGGCTTGCCGCAACAGGTCTTGTACTTGCGGCCGCTGCCGCAGGCGCACGGATCGTTGCGGCCGGGCACCTCGGCGCGCCGGGCCGGTTGCGGACGCCGATCGTGCAAGCGCTGCAGATACATGTCGTGGAGCATGTCGGGCAGGTCGTAGGCGAGGTCGAAGCGCTCCTCGAGCGAGAGCATGTCGCCCTCGGCCATCTCGGCCTCCTCGAGCTGGCTCGCATCGACGATCGCCAACCGGGCGATGACGCCCAGATCGTTCTCGATCGACTCGTGCTCCTGCATCCACTCAGACCACGCGTCTTCGTGTTCGGCGGCGGCGCGCAGGAACCCGGCGGCCCACGCGGCTGCGAACGGGAAGTCGGCCGGCACGCCGTCCAGTCCACCCGCGGCATCGCCTTCGGCCTGGCCATCTTCGGCCTCGGGCGGCAGACCGAGCATCGGCATCAGCGCCTCGTGGGCGACGCCCTCCTGCGGGTCCTGGCGCACGCGGTGCACGATCTCGTCGGCCAGCCGGGCGATCAGCGCCTCGGCCTCGCGGGTCTGGCGGGCATCGCGGCGCGCGACCTCGCCCATGCCCCAGACCAGCGGCAGCACGGTGTCCAGCGCGACTTCGACCGGGCCGACCGCGAACGCCGACAGGAAGCCGTCGAGCATTTCCAGGTTGCCCAGCCCAGTCTCCGGGTCGGTGCAGCGATCGAGCAACGTGTCCAGCCGGTCGAGCTCGGCATCGCTCAGGCGGGTGTCGTCAGCCATGGTCGGGTGCCTCCGTCACTGGGCCTTGATCGCCAGCGCCGGCAGCCCGCCGTTGCCGAGCTTCTGCTTGGCCTCGGCCAGCTCGGTGGCAGTGCCATAGGGCCCCATGCGCACGCGGTAGACCGTCTTGCCCTGCGCCTGGCCGGCTTCGACCCGGGCGCTCAGGCCCAGCAGCGCGATACGGGCCTTGAGCGCTTCGGCATCGCCCGAGGCGCTGAACGAACCGGCTTGCAGCAGGTAGCGGGCATCGCTGCCGGCGGCCGGTGTCGTCGATGCCGTGGGGGTTGGCCGGGCCGGTGTCGTCGCCGGGGCGGTCGCCGTTGCCGGCGTCTCGCTCAGCGGCGTCGGGCCGGTCCGGGCGCCGGCCAGGTCCGCAGCGTCGGGATGACGGCCCTGCAGCGCCTGCTGCTGCGCCTCGGCGCGTTGCCGGCGCTCGGTCTCGGCGCGCGCGCTGGCGGCCAGCTCGGCGTCGGACATCGGCACCTCCTGGTCGGGCAGCAGGGTGTAGAAGTCGTAGTCGGCGGCAGGCGCGGGCTGCGGCTGCGCGGTGCGCGGTCGCGGCGCCGGGGGTTCGGCCAGCGGCGCCGGTGCGTCCTCGTCGAGGGCGCCGGTCGCCGGCTGCGCGTCGGGATTGGGGCGCGGGCGGAAGAAGCCGTCTTCGGCGTCGGGCTTGAACAGCCGCGGCACCGCCAGCACCACGCCCAGCGCGAGCACCACGCCAATGATCATCCACGCCCAGCCGGGCAGGCCGCCGGAGCTGCCGCCGTTGCGTCGTGCCTGGGATTTTCCGCGTCTTGCTGCCATTACATCGCCTCCGGAGCCTGCACGCCCAGCAGCGCCAGGCCGTTGCGCAGCACCTGCCCTACGGCCGTCGCCAGCGCCAGCCGCGCGTCGCGCGTCGGGGCGTCGTCGACCAGGAACTGGTGATCGTTGTAGTACGTCTGGAAGGCCTGCGCCAACTCCAGCAGATAGGTCGCGATCAGGTGCGGCTCGAGCTGAACGCCGGCCGCGGCGACGATCTCGGGCCAGCGCGACAGATCGATCAGCACGTCGCGCAGCGCCGTGTCCGTCATGTCCGGCAACTGCGCCAGGCCGTGCTGCAGGTCGAAGGCCAGGCCGCGCTCGGCGAGCTGGCGCTGCAGGCCGCAGATGCGCGCATGCGAGAGCTGGACGTAGTAGACCGGGTTGTCGAGCGACTGGCTGCGCGCCAGGTCGATGTCGAACACCAGCTGCGAGTCGGGCTTGCGCGCGACCAGGAACCAGCGCGTGGCATCGCGCCCGGCCTCGTCGATCAGGTCGCGCAGCGTGAGATAGCTGCCGGCGCGCTTGGACAGCTTCACCTCCTCGCCGCCGCGCATCACCGTGACCATCTGGTGCAGCACGTATTCCGGCCAGCCGGCCGGGATGCCGGCATCGAGCGCCTGCAGGCCGGCGCGCACGCGTGCCAGCGAGCCGTGGTGGTCGGCGCCCAGTTCGGTGATCGCGCGCCGGTAGCCGCGCTGCCACTTGCTCAGGTGATAGGCGACGTCCGGCACGAAATAGGTGTAGCTGCCGTCGGACTTGCGCATCACGCGGTCTTTGTCGTCGCCGTAGTCGGTCGAGCGCAGCCACAGTGCGCCGCCGTCTTCGTAGGTGTGGCCATTGGCGACGAGCGCGCTCACGGTTTCCTCGACCTTGCCGTCGGCGTACAGCGACGACTCCAGGAAGTAGACGTCGAAGCTCACCCCGAACGCGGCCAGGTCGGCGTTCTGCTCGCGGCGCAGCCAGGCGACCGCGAACCGGCGGATCGCGTCGAGGTCGTCGGTATCCGCGGTGCCGGTCACGCATTGGCCTTCGACCTCGACCGTGGCGCCGTCCAGGCACGCGCGGGCGACATCGGCGATGTACTCGCCGTTGTAGGCATCGGCCGGCCAATCGGCATCGCCCGGCGCCAGGCCGCGTGCGCGCGCCTGCACCGAGCGGGCGAGGTTTTCGATCTGCACGCCGGCGTCGTTGTAGTAGAACTCGCGCTTGACGTTCCAGCCGTTGGCGTCGAGCACGCGCGCGATGCAGTCACCGATCACCGCGGCGCGGCCGTGGCCCACGTGCAGCGGACCGGTCGGGTTGGCCGACACGTACTCCACGCCGGCGGTCTGCGCCGCGCCGCTGTCGTTGCGGCCGTAGGCGTCGCCTTGCGCGTGTACCGCGACCAGTTGGTCGCGCCAGGCGCCCGGCGTCAGGCGGAAGTTGAGAAAACCCGGGCCTGCGATCTCGACCGAGGCGATCGCGTCATTGGCCGGCAGCGCATCGACCAGCGCCTGCGCGAGCGCGCGCGGGTTCGAGCGGGCCGGGCGTGCCAGCAGCATCGCCGCGTTCGTGGAGAAATCGCCATGGCTGCGGTCCTTCGGTCGTTCGACGACAAAGGCGGGCGTGGCGAGATCGGCGGGCAGTGTGCCGGCCTCGCGCAGGGCGGCGATGGCCCGCTCGACGAGCGGTTCGATGAGGGCGCGGGACGAAGAATTCACGGGCAAAGAGTGTCGCAGAGCACGGCCGGGCATTGTACGCGAGCCATCCTGAGCGGACCGGCGCGTGGAAGGCGTATGCTTGCGCGCCCGGTTCTCCAGGCCCCGCGTGGACGCGCTGTTTCCCGAACTGCTCTGGCTGGTATGCATCGCGTTCATGGCCGGATTGGTGGATGCGGCAGTGGGCGGCGGCGGATTGGTCCAGCTACCGGGTCTGTTCACAGCGTTGCCCCAGCACGCCCCGGCGGCGCTACTGGGCACCAACAAGTTCAGCTCGATCTTCGGAACTGCGGCGGCGGGCTGGCGCTATGCGCGTAACGTGCGGTTTCCCTGGATGCCGGTGCTGTGCGCCTCGGCGACCGCGTTCGTGTTTGCGTTCGCTGGCGCCACCGCAGTCAGCCTGCTCCCGCGCGATGCGGTCCGGCCGCTGATCCTGGTGCTGCTGGTGGCGATGCTGGCCTACACCCTGGTCAAGAAGGACTTCGGCGCGCTGCACCGCCCGCGCGAGGTCGGCCGCCGAGAACTGGCGCTGGCATTGGCGATGGGGGCTGCGATCGGGTTCTATGACGGCCTGTTCGGGCCGGGCACCGGCAGCTTCCTGATCTTCCTGTTCATCCGCTTCTTCGGGCTGGATTTCCTGCGCGCGACCGCCGCCTCGAAGATCGTCAATCTGGCGACCAACCTGGCGGCGCTGTCGTTCTTCATGCCGTCGGGCCACGTGCTGCTGGCGTTCGCGGTGCCGATGGCGGCGGCCAACGTCGGCGGGTCGGTGGTCGGCACGCGATTGGCGCTGCGCGGCGGGACGCCGCTGATCCGCAAGCTGTTCGTCGCGTTGGTGGTGGTGCTGATCGCGAAGATGGCCTGGGACACCTTCGCGAACTGATCGCCGGCGTCAGCGGCGGCCGCCGCCGACCTCGATGAACTGCAGGAATTCGGCGCGGGTGCGCGCATCGTCGCGGAAGCTGCCCAGCATCGTCGAGGTGATCATGCTGACCCCGCGCTTGTGCACACCGCGCGTGGTCATGCACTCATGCGCGCCTTCGACCACCACGCCCACGCCCAGCGGCGATAGCGCGCGCTGGATGCAGCCGGCGATCTGCGCGGTCATCTTCTCCTGCACCTGGAAACGCTTGGCGTAGGCCTCGACGACGCGCGCGAGCTTGCTGATGCCGACCACGCGACCCGACGGCAGGTAGCCGACATGCACCTTGCCGATGATCGGCGCCATGTGATGCTCGCAATGGCTCTCGTACTCGATGTCGCGCAGCACGATCATCTCGTCGTAGCCGGCGACTTCCTCGAATGTGCGTGCAAGATAGGCATCGGCGTCGATCGCGTAGCCGCTGAACCATTCGCCATAGGCGTCGACGACGCGGCGGGGGGTATCGAGCAGACCTTCGCGGGCCGGATCCTCGCCGGCCCAGCGCAGCAGCGTACGAACAGCGGTCTCGGCCTCGGCGCGGGGGACACCGTTGCGGGCATCGTCGTGGGAAGCGCTCATCGCGACTCTCGCGGAAAAGACGCTATGGTAGCGCGCCGCCGTTCGGCGCCACAGGGTGCGCTCAGGCGTTGCGATCGGCGCGCCGGGCCGCGTCCTGTCGGGATGCGGCGTCCATCGCACAGTGCTGCCAGGCCGCCTCGACCGCGCCGCGCGCTTCCACCCAGCCCAATCGCGAGGCGCCGCGCGTGGCGTTCCAGTCGCGCTCGAGTTGCGCGGCGACCGTTTCGAACTCCTCGCCGCGATGGCGACGCCAACTGCGCAGACCGAGCCGGTAGGCCGGCGCATAGTCGTCCCAGGTCCGCCCCACCGAGTAGTACGGCGCCTGTTGCAGTGAGGCCGCGAAGCGCTTGAGCGACGCATGGTCCACGTCGATCTCCGTAATCGACTCGCGCATCGGCTCGGGTGCTGGATGGGCGGCAGTGGCGGGATCGTGCTTCATCTGGGGCGTTTTCCGGATTACCGAGGGGGCAGGCATTGGGGAGCGGTGGACATGGGAGGCAACGCTATGCCCGTCTCCGTTCCCCAGCAGTGAAGCGCACGCGCTGCTCCGACGCGCGTGCAGCCTGCGTTCACGGAGCGGCGCTCGCAGGGCGCCTGCGGAAAAATCTGCACGCCTGCGGGTCCTGGGAACGGCTGCCATGACATTCCGCAGGGGCGCGGCGCTTGGCTGCCCCGCAGAATGCACGTCCGACCCTCAGGAGTTCAGCCCATGCGCGCCATCGCCGCCGGTTCCACGCTGGCCCTCGCCCTCTCTTTGGCGCTACCGCTGTCGCTATCGCCGTGGGTCGCCGTCGCATCCGTCTCCGACGTGGCAGCGCAGCAACCGGATGACGAATCGTCACGCCTCAACGCCTGGTTCGAAACCTACTACGAGACGGCTCTGCAGATGAGTCCGATCCAACTGAGCTCTCTCGGCCGCAAGGAACGCAATGACAGTCTCAACGACATGTCGGAGCAGGCCAATCGAGACCAGGTGGCTTGGTTGGAGGCTTCGGTTCGGGAAATGGAGGCGAACTTCGACTACGCCTCGCTCGATGCAGAGACCAGAGTGTCGTGGGACCTCTGGAAGCGCGGGTATGAAAGCATGCGCGATGGCATGGCGTTTTCCATGAACGGCTATGTGTTCCACCAGATGGGGGGAATGCACAGCGCGTTCCCGACATTCATGATCAACGTCCACAAAGCCGACGACGAGCAGAGCTACCAGGCCTACATCGCCCGGCTCAAGGCGGCGCCGGCGATGTTCGACCAACTGCTCGAGCGCGGTCGCGCCGCCTCCGCGCAGGGCATCCGCCCGCCGCGGTTCGCGTTCGAAGGCGTGATCGACCAGTCGCGCAAGGTGATCGCCGGGGCTCCGTTCGATGACGGCCCCGACAGCGCGCTGTGGGCCGATGCCCAGGCCAAGGCCGATGCGTTGGTCGAACGGGGCAAGCTGACCGCCGAACGCGCCGCGCAGCTCAAGGCCGAGGCGCGCGTGGCTCTGGTGGAGCAGCTCGAGCCGGCTTACGAGCGGATCATCGCGTGGAGCGAGCAGGAACGGCCCCGGGCGCTGGAGAACCCGTCCGGGGTTGGCACCACCCAGCCGAATGGCGCGGCGTACTACGCCTACCAGCTGCGCGAGAACACCACGACCGCGATGACCGCCGACGAGGTCCATCAGTTGGGCCTGGACGAGGTCGCGCGCCTCCGTGGCGAGATGGAGGCGCTCAAGACCCGCGTCGGCTTCGATGGCGACTTGCAGGCGTTCTTCACCTTCCTCGACACCGACAAGCGCTTCAAGTACCCCGACACCGATGCCGGCCGCCAGGCCTACATCGACGACGCGACCGCCGCGATCGACAACATTCGCCAGCACCTGCCCGAGTACTTCGGTCTGCTGCCCAAGGCCGGCCTGGAGGTGCGCCGCGTGGAGGCGTTCCGCGAGCAGCCCGGCGCGGCGCAGCACTACTACCCCGGCACGCCGGACGGGTCGCGCCCGGGCATCTACTACGCGCACCTGTCGGATATGAACGCGATGCCCAAGACCGAACTGGAGGTCATCGCCTATCACGAGGGCCTGCCGGGCCACCACATGCAGATCTCGATCGCCCAGGAGTTGCAGGGCGTGCCGACGTTCCGCACCCAGCAGTTCCACACCGCCTACACCGAGGGCTGGGGCCTGTACTCGGAGTGGCTGGCCAAGGAGATGCCGGGCACCTACCAGGACCCTTACTCGGAGTACGGCCGGTTGATGTCGGAGATGTGGCGTGCGATCCGGCTTGTCGTCGACACCGGCATGCACGCCAAGGGCTGGACGGAACAGCAGGCGGTCGACTACTTCCGACAGAACAGCTCGATCCCGCAGGCGGCGATCGAATCGGAAATCCGCCGCTACCTGATCATGCCCGGCCAGGCCACCGCCTATAAGGTCGGCATGATCCGCATCCAGGCGCTGCGCCGGAAGGCGGAGGCCGAACTGGGCGACCGCTTCGACATCCGCGGCTTCCACGATGCCGTGCTCGGCGGCGGTGCCCTGCCGCTGGACCTGCTCCAACAGCGCGTGGATCGCTGGATCGCCGAGAAGAAGGCCAGCTGAGCCGGCACCGACGCCGCTTTCCCCGCACAAAGGCGGCGTCTCCAGCGCACCTCCCCCGCCCGCGGGGGAGGTCGGCGCCGCAGGCGCCGGGTGGGGGCAAGCGCCCGATGATGCGATCGAATTCCGCCCAACGCGGGCGGCGACTCGCTCAGTCCACCGCGGCCAGTACCGCCGCCGCGAACGCGGCGATGTCGAAGCGCTGTCCGGTCGGGTCCTCGCCGCGGCGCACCAGCACGAGGTCTCGCGAAGGCACGACCAGGATGTACTGCCCACGGTTGCCGAACGCGGCGAACGTGTCGGCCGGCACGCCCGGCGAGCGCTGCAGCAGCCACAGCGTCGCGCCATAGCCGAACTCGCCCTCGGGCTGCGGGCCGGACGGCGTCGTCGCCTGCCGCACCCAGCCTTCCGGCAGCAGTCGACGTCCGTCGGCCACGCCGTCGTCCTTGAGCAATAGGCCGAAGCGGGCCAGGTCGCGCGCGGTCGACCAGACCTGGCTCGACAGCACGTAGCCGCCCTGCCAGTCGGTCTCGGCGAAGGTCCGCGTCATGCCCGTGGGCCAGAACAGGTCGGTATAGGGACGCGACAGCGCCCGTGCGTCGTCGCCGGTGGCCGCGCGCAGCGCATGCACCGCCAGCACGCTGTCGTTGTTGGCGTAGCGGAACCGCACGCCCGGCGGCGCGGCCAGCGGCCATCCGGGCGCGGCCTCGGCCACGGTCGCGCCGCCGAAGTACAGCGCATCGGTGCGATTGCCGGCGGTGTCGCTGTGCAGGCCGCTGGCCATGCGCAGCAACTGGTCGACGGTGATCGCCGCGCGCGGGTCGCCCGGGCGTTGCCATTCGGGCACCGGCGCCGGGCGCGCCGGATCAAGCGTGCCCTGGGCTGCGGCGACGCCGACCAGCGCGCCGGCCAGGCTCTTGGCGACCGACCACGTGCGCTGCGGCACGTGCGGGCCGAAGCCGTCGCGGTAGCGCTCGGCGACGATGCGCCCGCCCTGCACCACGACGACCGCGGTGGTGACGTGCCCCTCGCCGAACGCGGTGGCACCCAGTGCGCCGTCGAGTGCGGCCGACAGCGCGCGGTCGTCGCCGCGCAGTGGCGCAGTCGCGTCGCGCTCGCCCAGCGGCCAGGGCCGGGCGTCGAGCTCCGGTGCGGCGGCATCGAAGCGCGGCAGCGTCGCCACCGCGGCGGCGCCGGCCCCGATCGGCAACTGCGCGCAGCCCAGGTTCGGACGCCAGGCGGCGATACGCGGCGGCAGCGACGGGTCGAATGCGACCGAGACCGTCTGCGCGTCGCGGTCGACCACGGCGGTCAGCGCATCTACCTGCGCCTGGTATTCGGGATAGATGCCGCGCAGTTCGACCGCGTCCACTTGCGCAGGCGTGCGGCCGCCACCCAGATGCGCGCTGCACAGCGTCAGCGCCTTGTAGCCCGCCGCGACCGCGCGCGCATGCGCCTCGGGGGCCGGCGGCGGCACGGTCTGCGCGAGCGCGGGTGCGGCGGCGAACAGGAGAACGAGCAACAGCTTGCGCATCGGCGGCATTCCGAAGACAGGACGCCGCAGTCTAGGCGGCGCCGCCAGCCTTGGCTTGCTGCCCTCGGCATAATGTAATATTTTGAGTTACATGAAACCTGACAGCCGCCTGTCCTCCGTCCTGCACGTCTTGCTGCACATGGCCCAGCACGACGGCCCGCTGACCTCCGAGACCCTGGCGCGCGCGCTGGGCACGAACCCCGTGGTGGTCCGCCGTACGCTCGCCAGCCTGCGCGAGCGCGGTTACGTCGCTTCGGCCAAGGGGCCGGGCGGCGGCTGGACCCTGGGCTGCGACCTGCGCACGGTGACGTTGCTCGACATCTATCGCGCGGTCGGCGAACCGACCGTGTTCGCGATGGGCCATCGGCTGGCGCAGCCCGCGTGCCTGGTCGAGCAGGCCGTCAACGAGGCGCTCGACGTCGCCTTTCGCGATGCCGAGGCGCTGTTGATCGCGCGCCTGGGCGAGGTGACCTTGGCCGAACTGGCCGCCTCGTTCGCGCGGCGCATGCCGCATGTCCCGACCGTCCCCTGCGAGCGCCCCGACCATGCCTGACCCCATCGCGTCCTTCGATGCCGTCGTCGTCGGCGGCAGCTATGCCGGCCTATCGGCTGCGATGCAGCTCGCCCGCGCGCGCCAGCGCGTGCTCATCATCGACGCCGGCCAGCGGCGCAACCGCTTTGCGTCCGCCTCGCACGGGCTGATCGGCCAGGACGGCCGCGCGCCGGACGCGATCGCCGCCGACGCCCGCGCCCAGGTGCTGGCCTATCCGAATGTCACCTGGCGACAGGCGACCGCGGTGCGCGCCGATGGCGGCATCGGCCTGTTCGCGGTCGAGGACGAGGCCGGCCAGCGCGTGCAGGCCCGCCGGCTGGTGCTGGCAACGGGCGTGGTCGACACCCTGCCGCCGATCGACGGCCTGCAGGCACGCTGGGGGCGCAGCGTGTTCCATTGTCCGTACTGCCACGGCTACGAGCTCGACCGCGGCCGCATCGGCGTGATCGCCGTCGGCGAGGTCTCGATGCACCATGCCCTGATGCTGCCCGACTGGGGCGCGGTGACGTTCTTTCTCGATGGGCGCTTCGTGCCCGACGATACCCAGCGCGCCGCGCTTGCTGCGCGTGGCGTGCGGATCGAGCCGGCGCGGATCGCCGCGGTGGCCGGAGACGCGGATGTCGTGCTCGACGACGGCCGGCTGATCGCATGCGACGGGCTGTTCGTCGCCAGCCGCACCCACGTCGCCAGCCCGCTGGCCGAGCAGCTCGGCTGTGCCTTCGAAGATGGGCCGCTGGGCGCCTTCGTGCGCACCGATGCGATGCAGGCCACCTCGGTGCCCGGCGTCTTCGCCTGCGGCGACGCTGCGCGCGCCGCGCACAGTGTTGCGCTGGCGATCGGCGATGGCGCGATGCCGGCGCCGCGACCCATCGCAGCCTGCTGTTCGACTGAACCAGCGGGCCTGGCGCTTTGCCCGTGCAGCGCGCACGCGGCATCATGACAGGCTGGAACCCGCCCACACGACGAGACCCGTGCGCATGAAGCGATCGAAGACGACGGCCCTGCTGCTGATGGGCGCCGCCCCCCTGCTGTTCACCGCCTGCCAGCGCGAGCAGCCGGTGCAGATGCAGGAAGGCCTGTTCACCTCGGTCGAGCGCTGCACCGAAGCCACCGGCGATGCCTCCAACTGCCGCGTCGCGTTCGAGCAGGCCCGCCAGCAGGCCGCCGATGCGGCCCCGCAGTACGGCAGCCGCGAAGCCTGCGCGCGCGACTATCCGGCCGAGGATTGCGTGGAGCAGCGCACGACGGCCGGGCACTCGTTCATCGGACCGATGATGGCGGGCTTCTTCCTGTCGCAGATGATGAGCGGCAACCGCGCCGGGCTCGCCCAGCAGCCCGCCGCGGGCCAGGCACGCGGCGCCGCCCCCGGTCGGCCGCAGGCCACCCCGGCCTGGCGCAGCAACACCGACGGCTGGTTGCGGCCGTCCGGTGCGACGGCTGCCGGCCGCGCCGGCCTGACGCCGGTCGCCGCCACCCCGGATCGCGCGATGACCGCGCAGCGCGGCGGCTTCGGCGCCTCGGGACGCGGTCGCAGCAGCGGCGGCTGAGCGTGCGGCGGATTCCGATCGTCGAGCGCGGCGACTGGCGCGCACGCGCTGCCGAAAGCGGTTTCCGCTTCCACACCATCGACGGCACCCGCTACTGGGACGAACGCGCCTACTACGCGTTCACCCTGCGCCAGATTGAGGACGACCTCGAGGACCCGAGCGCCGAGCTGCACGCGATGGCGCTCGACCTGGTCGATGAGATCGCCGGCAGCGATGCGCTGATGCAGCGCCTGGCGATTCCTGCGCCGTTCCGCGACTGGGTCGCCGAAAGTTGGCGCCGCCGCGACGGTCATCTCTACGGGCGTCTGGACTTCGCCTACGACGGCCGGGGCCCGGCCAAGCTCTACGAACTCAACTACGACACCCCGACCTCGCTGTTCGAAGCCGCGTTCTTCCAGTGGCAGTGGCTGGAGGACCAGCGCGAGACCGGCCGTCTGCCGGCCGAGGCCGACCAGTTCAATTCGATCCACGAGGCGCTGGTCGAGCGCTTCGGTGTGTTGTCGATGCACCTGCCGCCGCCGCTGCTGTTCGCCGCCTCGCGCGATTCCGAGGAAGACCAGGGCACGGTCGACTATCTGCGCGATTGCGCCGCCCAGGCCGGCCTGCATGGCGCGCCGATCGCGATCGAGGATGTCGGGCTGTCGGACGACGGCCGCTTCACCGACCTCGACGACACCGTGATCGGCACGCTGTTCAAGCTCTACCCGCTCGAAGACCTATTCGCCGAGGACTTCGGCCGCGCGCTGCCCGGCTCGGGCCTGCGCCTGCTCGAACCGCCGTGGAAGGCACTGCTCAGCAACAAGGGCATCCTGCCGCTGCTGTGGGAGCGCCACCCGGGCCATCCCAACCTGTTGGCCGCAGCGTTCGACGACGGCGGCGCGCTGCCGGCCGGCTGGGTGCGCAAGCCGCTGCATTCGCGCGAAGGCGCGAACGTCGCCATGCATCTGCCCGACGGCCGCTGGCTCGAGAGCGAAGGCCCCTATGCCGGCCCCTGCATCCGCCAAGCGCTGCACCCGCTGCCGCAGTTCGACGGCCGCTATCCGCTGGTCGGCAGTTGGGTGGTCGGCGATGTCGCCTGCGGCATCGGCATCCGCGAGGACGACGGCCCGATCACCCGCGACAGCGCCCGCTTCGTGCCGCACGCGATCGTCGAGGACGGCGCGCAGACCACGCTGTACGCCTGAGCGGGCGGATCAATCGCAATCGCGGGGGCGATTCCCGGCCGTGCGTGCGCGAACACCGAGACGTTCGATGCGCAGCAGGCGCTCGAAACGCATGACGTGGACGATGAGCACGCGTGGGCCCTCGTGCCGATAGAAGACACGGCACGGCGGTTCAACGATCTCTCGGTAGCGCGAGCCGGGCAACTCGGGAGGGCGGCGACCGCTGGCCGGATGATCGGCGAGTCGCTCGACGTGGACGAATACGCTCGCCACGAACGCCGCCGCAGCCCGCGGGTTTTCGATCGCGATGTAGTCGGCGATGGCGTCCAGGTCCGCGATCGCCGGCTCCGACCAGACTACTTCAGCCATCGAGCCAGACGTGCCTTGGCCTGGTCCTGGCTTGCAACGCGGCCTTCGGCGATCGCCTGTTCGCCACGTGCGATGCCTTCGAGAATCGACATGCGTTGCTGCATGCGCTCGTAACTCTCCACATCCACCAGATAGGCGCTGGGCAGACCATGCTGCGTGATGAGGATCGGCTGCCTGTCCCGTTCGATGTCGGACAGCAATTCGGTGGCCTGGCGCTTGAGCGTCGTGACGAGTTCGGTGCGCATGAGAGTGACACTAAAGTATCACTAACGCGAGCGCAAGCGGCATGCGCCTGAGCATGGGTGGCCTTGAAGCACCAGGCAGGATTGGGTGCATAGCCGCGTGCGGCCATTGTCGTGACGCTTCGCCCGCGACGCCGATGCCACGCACACGGCCCGCGCCTGCGATCATGTGCGCATGACCGAGCCCACCGCGTTTTCCACTCTCCCGCTGTCGCCCGCCCTGCTGCAGGGCGTCGCCGCCCTCGGCTACACGGTGATGACGCCGATCCAGGCGCAGGCGTTGCCGGCCATCCTCGCCGGCCACGACACCATCGCGCAGGCGCCCACCGGCAGCGGCAAGACCGCGGCCTTCGGGCTCGGCCTGCTGCAGCGGCTCGATCCGGCGCGCGTGGAAACGCAGGCGCTGGTGCTGTGCCCCACGCGCGAGCTCGCCGACCAGGTCGCGCGCCAGCTGCGCCGGCTCGCGGTCGGCATTCCGAACCTCAAGGTCTCGGTGCTGTGCGGCGGCATTCCGCTGGGTCCGCAGCTCGCGTCGTTGACCCACGATCCGCATATCGTCGTCGGCACCCCCGGACGCATCCAGGAACTGACCAAGAAGAAGGCGTTGCACCTGCGGCATGTACGCACGCTGGTGCTCGACGAAGCCGACCGCATGCTCGACATGGGCTTCGAAGAACCGATCCGCGACATCGTCGGACGCACGCCCAAGACCCGCCAGGGCCTGCTGTTCTCGGCCACGTTTCCCGACGACATCCGCGCGCTGGGTGCGGCGATGCTGCACGATCCGGTCAGCATCGGCATCGGCGGCGACACCGAGGCCCCGGCCATCGATCAACGCTGCTTCGAGGTCGAACCCGCGCGCCGCGCGCCGCTGTTGGCCGCCCTGCTGCTGCGCTATCGGCCCGAGTCGGCGGTGGTGTTCTGCAACACTCGCGCCGACGTGGTCGAGGTCGCCGGCTCGCTGGCACATTACGGCTTCGCGGCGCTTGCGCTGCACGGTGACATGGAGCAGCGCGACCGCGACGAAGTGCTGCTGCAGTTCGCCAACCGCAGTTGCGCCGTGCTGGTCGCCAGCGACGTCGCCGCGCGCGGGCTCGATGTCGAGGACCTCGCAGCGGTCGTCAACTTCGAACTGCCGCACGACCCCGATACCTACGTGCACCGCATCGGCCGCACCGGCCGCGCCGGTCGCACCGGGTTGGCGTTGAACCTGGTGACGCCACGGGAGTTGCCGCGCACGACGGCGATCGAGGCGCACCTGGGCCAGCCGATGCGCTGGGAGACGCTGATGCCGTTGTCCGGCAAGGCGACGAACGTGCCGCCCGCGGCGATGGCCACGCTGCGCATCGACGCCGGCCGCAGCGACAAGCTGCGCCCCGGCGACATCGTCGGCGCGCTGACCGGCGAGGCCGGTCTGCACAAGGAGGCGATCGGCAAGATCGACGTATTCGCGACCCGCAGCTATGTCGCGATCGCACGCGGCCAGGCCGCACAGGCGCTCGCGCGGCTGCGCGAAGGCAAGATCAAGGGAAGGCGGTTCCGGATCGCGCGGCTCTGACACCACCGCGCGTCGAATGCACCGCGGCGGACGCGCTCAGCGCCCGCGCCAGCGCGCCCACACCGCGCGAACGGCCGCGTAGACCACGCCGATCGCCAGGCCAAGGCCGATCCATTGCAGCAACGTCATTGCGAAGATCTCCTCGGGCCGAGGGACGGACGGACCGGCGCGCGCCACGACGGCGCGGCCGGGGTACAACGCGGTATCAGCCCTGCACGCGGCCGACGTTCTTCTCGTCCTCGGTGGCCTCGCGGACCTCGGCCACTTCGACGGCGAAGTGCAGCGTCTGGCCGGCCAGGGGATGGTTGCCGTCGATGCGCACCTGCGTGTCGGTCACGTCCACCACGGTCACCAGCACCGCGCCCTGGCCGCCCTGTGCCTGGAACTGCATGCCCGGCTCGACGGTATCCACGCCCTGGAAGGCTTCGCGCGGCAGCACCTGCACCAGTGCGTCGTTGCGCTCGCCGTAGGCCTCCTGCGGCGGCACATCGACGGTCAGCGAGTCGCCGACCTTGCGGCCCGCCAACGCCTTCTCCAGGCCGGGGATGATGTTGCCGGCGCCGTGGAAGTAGCGCAGCGGCTGATCGGCGGGCGACTTGTCGAGCACCTGCCCGGCATCGTTGGTCAGGGTGTAGTGGATGCTGGCAACGCGTGCAGCGGCGATCTCCATGAGGATCTCCTTGAGATTCGAATAAAAGGGGGAGGCGTGGCGGAAGACGAAACGACACCGGACGACACACGGTGTGGATGACCACCTCGCCACCCTACCGGGCGGGCTGGCCGCACGCAAACCGGCGCGCGCGCTGCGATGCGCCTGGACAGTGCTGTTCGGCCACGCCTGCGCCGTCGTGGCGCGGTCGGGAATGGATGACGCCACAATGAACCGGCGCGCGCGCCCCTAGGGCGAACCCCAGATCCTGGCCGCAACCGCCGCGATTACGTTGTCCGCCATCCACTGCGCTTGCACGCGGTGCCCCTTTTCCGATCAGGAGAAACGACATGACCGATGGCGCTTCTGGCGTTTCGGGTGGTTCTGGCGCAGCAGATGCCGCCAACGATGCCGCGCAGTCCGCGGCCAACGATGCCGCCGCCAGCGCCGTCGAATCGATGGGCCCGGCTTCGGCCGAGGCGGTGAGCTCGGCCGAGGCCGCTGCGGAGGCTGCGAAGGTGGGCGATGCCTGCACCGCCGAGGCCGCCCTGTCGCGCGCCGAAGCGGCGGCATCGCAGACCGCGCAGGCGGCGCAGTCCGTGGCCGACATCGCCTCCCAGACCCCCACCCAGGTGACCGAAGCGGCCGCAGCCCTTGCGGCCGAAGACGCGCAGAACGCCGCCGCCGCCGTCGATGCCGCGCGTCAGGCGGTCGAGAGCATGCGCGAAGAGCTCGGCGTCAGCGGCTGCATCTCTCAGGCCCCCACCGCGCCGACCCAGGGCTTGGCCCTGAACACCATCGAGCAACTCTGGGCCTAAAAACCGGGGTCAGAGTCGCCTTTAAGACCGGGGTCAGGCTCGCTTTTCCCTCAGCCAAACAGAAGCTGCGACATCACTGCGGGAAAAGCGACCCTGACCCCCGCACGCTGACCCGGCATAGTGCGGTCAGAGTTTTGCGTCGACCTTGAGGTCGCCGGGCTGGATCCAGCCGCGGCGGCGCATCGGCGCGGCGATGGCCAGCGTCAGCAGGGCGGGCGCCAGGAAATGCAACAGGCCGATCGACAGCCACACCGACGGTGCGTTCCCCATCGCCGCCAGTGTGCCGACCTGACCGACGAAGCCACTGGTGCCCATGCCCGAGCCCGTCGGCACGTTCTGCATGCCGAAGCCCAGCGTCGCGACGGGGCCGAGGATCGCGCCGGCCAGCGTCGGCGGGATCCAGATCCGCGGATTGCGCACGATGTTGGGCAGTTGCAGCATGCTCGTGCCCAGGCCCTGGCTGAGTAGCCCGGACGTGCCGTTCTCGCGCCAGCTCATGACCGCGAAGCCGACCATCTGCGCCGCGCAGCCTGCGGTCGCCGCGCCGCCGGCCAGGCCACCCAGGCCCAGCGAGATCGCCAGCGCCGCGCTCGAGGTCGGGCCGGTCAGGATCATCCCCATCGTCACCGCGATCAGCACGCTCATCAGCAACGGCTGCAGCGTCATCGCCCACTCGATGGTCTGCCCGGTCACCGCCAGCACGTTGCCGATCACCGGCGCCAGCGCGTGTGCGGTGGCGAAGCCGGCGACCAGGGCCGCGGCCGGCGTTGCGATGATGTCGATCGGCGTGGTGCGGCTGACCAGCTTGCCGATCTCGGTTCCCACCGCGACCGCGACGAAGCAGCCGACCGGCCCACCGAGCTTGGCGCCCAGCAGGCCCGTCGCGGCGCTGGCGAAGATCACGATCGGTGGGCCCTTCAATCCGTAGGCCACCGCCACGCCGATCGCGGCCCCCATTGCCTGCTGCGCCATCGTGCCGGCGTCGATCAGCCAGGCCTGTGCGGTCCAGCCGCCGACGGTCTTGAGGATCAACCCGATCACCAGCGAGCCGAACAGGCCCAGCGTCATTGCGTTGAGCGCCTCGATGCCGTAGCGCCGCAGCGAGAACTCGATGTCGCGCGCGCGCAGGAAAGAGGTCAGGGACATGGTCGTGCCGGTACGGGGGAGCGGGACGGCCTGGACGGACCGTGCGGATCAAACGAGCGCGCAAGGATAGCGGCTCGGCGACCCCGGCCGTCCGATACGGGCGTGCGGCCCCGGGCATGGGCGATGGCGCCCTGGCGCCGACCGTGCGCGACAGGCCGCCGACGATCCTGATCCACATCTCCATACTTGATGGTATGGTCGAGTTGCTCACCTCCCCCGCGGCGGGCCTTTGGATGTCGGTCGGACCCGCCGGTCCGGCGCCTACTGGAGGACCGTTGCATGAGCCGCTCACTGATCCGCTGGCTTGCGCTGTGCGTGTTGCTGGCTGTCTGCACCGCTGCCTCGGCCGCGGGATTCAACAAGACCTACGAACGCATCCCCAGCTGGGACGGCACGCAGCTGGGCGCCCTGGTGCTGGTGCCGCGCGGGCACGGCCCCGGCCCGTTTCCGCTGATCGTGATGCCGGCCAGCTGGTCGCTCCCGAATCTGGAATACGTCGGCCGCGCCGCACAACTGGCGAATGATGGCTACGTGGTGGTGAGCTACACCTCGCGCGGCTTCTGGGATTCGGCCGGCCGGATCGATATCGCCGGACCGCCGACGGTCGAGGACGTCAGCGCGGTGATCGACTGGGCCTTGACGCATACACCGGCCAACTCGGACGCGATCGGTGCGTCCGGCATCTCGTATGGCGCTGGCGTCAGTTTGCTGGCGGCGGCGCGCGACCCGCGGATTCGCGCGGTCGCGGCGCTGAGCGGCTGGGCCGACCTGGAGGCCTCGCTCTACGCGAACCGCACGGTCAGCCGACAGGGCGTCGCCCTGCTGGTGGGCGCGGGCGCGTTGACCGGCCGGCCCGGTCAGGAGCTGGCGGCGATCACCGCCCGGGTCGCCCTCGGCGACTACGACGGCGCGGTCGAGGGCTTCCTGCCGCAAGCGGCCAGCCGCGGCGCGGTGCACGAGGTCGACGAGATCAACCGCAACGGCACCGCCGTGCTGATCGCCAACGCGTTCAACGACAGCCTGTTCCCGCCCAATCAGTCCGTGGACTTCTACCAACGGCTGCGTGGCCCCGGCAGTTGCTGCTCAGCCAGGGCGACCATGCGACCGCCGAACTGCCGGGCGCGTTGGGCCTGCCGAACACGGTGTACGAGGCCACCACCCGCTGGTTCGACCGTCACCTCAAAGGTCGGGACCCGGATGCGTCCGAGCCGGCGGTGCGGCTTGCCACGCTCGACGGCCAATGGCTCGCCTACGCGGACTGGGACGCCGTCCAGGCGGACCAGGTGACGTACGGACTGACCCGCCCGTCCGGCCTAGTGCAGGCGACCGGCACCCTGGCCGCACGCGACGCCACCGGCTGGAACCACCGCATCGCCACCGGCGTGCCGACCGTCGCCGAGGCCGGTCCGGTGCTGATCGGCGGCCTGTTGCAAGGCTTCGGTGTGCCCGTGGTCACCTCGATGCCGCTGGTCTCGCGGCTGGGTGCCGCTGTCTGGGCGGGGCCGGTCTACCCGAACGGGCGCATCCTGGCTGGCGCGCCGACACTGCGGATCACCGTGGTGCCCGACCGCCGCGAGGTTTCGCTGTTCGCCTATCTGTACAGCGTCGACGCGCTGGGCATGGGCCAACTGCTCACGCACAAGCCCTACAGCCTGCGCGACGCGGTGCCCGGCCAGCCCCGGACGCTGGACATCGCGTTGGAGGCCACAGCCGCGAAGATCCCCGCGGGTCGCAGGCTGGTGCTGGTCGTGGACACACTCGACCTGCGCTATGCCGATGCCACCGCGCCGGGGCGCGCACTCACGTTCGCCTCGCCGCGCGAAGCGCCGTCGCAGCTGCGCGTGCCGCTGCACTGAGCCACGGCCGACGCGGCGCGCAGGGCGCCGGTGCAACAGGACCGGCGCCATGCGCGCGCATCGCGCGGCCCGTCCGCCGGGCGAGTGGTGTGCCCGGTGGGCAGGGCCAAAGTCAGCGCACAACCAGCTCGATGTTCGGATGGCTGGCCAGAATCTCGAGCACGATCTCGAAATACGTCTGTCCGGTGCCGGCCTCCAGCGCATCGAGCTGGCGCTGCACATGCGCCACGTTGAAGCGCTCGGGCTGATCGAGCTTGGCCTGCAGGAAGCGGCGCGTCGTCTCCACGCCCAGGTCCTGCCGGTTCTTCTCGAACGCTGTCCACACCAGCGTGACCGGCGCATCGCCGTCGAGCGCGCCGTATCCGCCATAGAGCATATCGTCGAGTGCATCCAGGCTCGGCCCGAGCGTCCAGTCGACCTCCGCCATGAAGACGCGGTTGATCTCGTCGTAGAACGACGCGATGTCGTGGATCCGGCTACCGTCGAGCAGCAGCGATTTGGGCGCGGTGGGCAAGGCGGTCGGCATCGAGTTCGGGCAGAGACGAGCCTGATGGAAGCGAGTGGAAAAGTGAACCTGCCGAGGGCTTAGGGATCGATCCTGCTGTCCTGGCAACCAGAGGGGTCAGCTGGCACAGTGGCAGCCGGACGAGGCGCAGTGTGGCCGTCTTCGAACGAGCTGCGCGGCCTTCGTCCAATCGATTACAGCTTTGGATTCATTCCCGCCCGAGGATAGGCATGAGATACGTACTCATCATTTTCCTTGCTGTGCTCGCTCCATCCACGGGTTTCGCAGGGTTCCCCTTCGAGGCCACGCTCGAAGAAATGAGTCAGAGCGCTGATCACATCTTGATTGGCCGCGTCACCGGCGTCGACATGATCGACGAATACGGTCAGCCTGTTCTGGACCGAGCGGCGAGGACTGGTCCTGGGATGACAAATACCATCAGACTTGTGATTGCGGTCGACGAGGTGCTCGTCACGAACGCAGCGACAGTCCCCAAAGTGCTGTCCGTGCCGCTTGCAAGCCACTTGCACTACAGTCTCGGACAAGTGGCGGATGCGCATGAGGGCGATACCGCCGTGCGCCTGTTGCTGCTTCAAGGGGACGGGTTTGTCGGGATAAAACCAGGCGTGTTCATGCGTTCGATACGTGACAGGGACGAAGCGCTTCGCCTTTATAGCGCTGCACATCCATAGGGCCTGATCTGAAGTTCCTTTCGACTGTGGGCTCCCTCAGGTCTCGACTGAATGGATGCATTGCTCGGAACATGCAGGTATCTCAGGCCACTGCGGGTACGTGGTTGGGACATGCTTGATGGCGCATCAATTTTTCGAATCTCGGGTTCTCCAAGGCGTCCTTTGGCTTGTGCTCGTTGGGAGCATTGCTGGCGCGCTGTGGTGCTCCAATCTGTTCGTGTTTCACTACTGGGCCGCGTACGCGCCGCCCGGCGATACAGAGCGTCACCTCCACTGGGCCAAGGTGTCCGTGGCGGCGGCTGCGTTTTTTTGCCATGACGTTGCTGTCCGCGGGCGGGATTGCCGCCATTCGTAGGCACCACAGGCCGCATGCTGGTTAGGTCGTGCACCCGCGGGTGACCGCAGCGGCTTGAGGCTGGCGATCTTGGAGGTGCTGATACGGCGCGCGGGTCAAGGTGGGCGTCAGTCGAGCCCACTCTCGAATTAACGAAATATTGACATCGCCGTAGCCCGGTCCCACAGTGCGCGCGCCCGGATGGGCATCCACTTTCTGGAAGGACCTGAATGAAGCACACCCTGATTCTTGCCGCCGCCATCGCGTTGGCCGGCGCCTCGACGCACGCCGCCGCCAGCGGCGCCTTCATCCGCGCCGAGGTCGGCAGCGCGGACACCGAGGCCCGCTATGGCGGTCTGCGCGAAAGCGACTCGGACACCTCGGCGTTGTTCGGCGGCGGCTATTGGTTCACGCCGAACATCGCCGTCGAAGGCCATGCGGGCACGCTGTACACCGAAGACCTGGGCTACGACACCGATTTCGATCTGGTGACGTTTGGTGTGGGCGTGGCGCTGAAGCACAACTTCGGCGCAGATGGCACCGGCTTCTTCGTTGGCGCGCGCGCGGGCGTGGCGCGCATGGTCGCGCAGATCCGCGAGGACACATTCGATGTCGTCGACGACGAGGGTTCGACCAAGCCGTACTACGGCGCGACGCTCGGCTACGACATCAACCGCCGCTGGGGCCTGAGCCTGAACTACACGCGCCATCGCGGCGAGTTTTCGGGGATCGAGGTCGACGTGGAGAACGTGACCGTGGGCGGCGAGTTCCGCTTCTAAGCCATCGATAGCGCGTCATCGCGGCGGCAGGTCCGGCATCGGGCCTGCCGTCGTCGTTTCGGGCGACCGCCGCCGGCCACCGCGGATCATCAGCAGCATGTCGTTGGCGGTGCTCTGCGGCGCGACCTGCATGTGGAACGGGCGGTCGTGAATGCCTTGCAACCATGTGACCACTGCTTCAGCCTGGCTCGATTCGCTGCAAGGCGAAATCAGATGTTAGACAACCCCGTGATCCGACAGTCTGCTCCAGTCAATAAATGCCTGGTCATCGCGTCCGGCCTGAGCGCGCTCGCCGCGCTGCTGCATCTTATCTGCATTGCTGTGGGTCCTGCTGGATACCGATTGCTCGGTGCCGGCGAGGGCATGGCTCAGATGGCAGCGGCTGGGCATTGGTACCCGACCCTCGTGACATTGAGCATTGCCGGGATCCTGTCGATATGGTCGCTGTATGCGGCCTCAGGTGCTGGGCTGATTGGCCGCCTGCCCTTGCTGCGCTGGGTTCTGTTGGCCATTACCCTTGTGTATCTGTTGCGTGGCCTGGGATTTTTCTTTCTGACGGAAACATTCCCTGACAACAGCATTGCATTCTGGTATGTCAGCTCAGCGATCTGTCTGGTGTTCGGCGTTGTGCACGCCGTCGGCCTTCGGCAAGTCTGGTCGCGCCTGACGCTATCTCTTCATCAACGTGATAGCCGTGCGGTGACGCAGGGCTGAAGTATTCTCACTGCTCCGGTGGCTTTGCGAGATGGCGACGAGCGACCCGTTACTATGGACCCGGTCCAGCGCAAGAAATTGTCCGCAGATGAGATAGAAGGCCATGAAACCCTCCGACGCCATCCGCCACCAGTTGACCGCTTTGCGCGGCACCGCGCGCCGCTTTCGCGTCGCCAATCCGCGCGTGTATGGATCGGTGATCCATGGCACCGATCGTGACGGCAGCGACCTCGATCTGCTGGTAGACCCTACGCCCGAGACCACGCTGTTCGACCTCGGCGGGCTGCAGGTTGCCTTAGAGGAACTGCTCGGTGTCCCGGTCGACGTGCGCACGCCTGGCGATCTACCGGCCCGGTTCCGGGATACCGTGTTGCGGGAAGCTCGGCCGCTGTGAGCCCCGACCGATTCGAGGGTTGGCTCGATGACATGCGTGGGGCGGCGCAGCAAGCCTGCGGTTACGTGGAAGGCATGACACGCGAGGAGTTCCTCAACGACTCCCGCACTCAACAAGCGGTTGCCATGAACTTGCTGATCATCGGCGAGATTGTGGCAAAGATGATCGAGCGGTACCCAGAGCGCATCGCACGGTACCCCGGCATTCCCTGGGCGGGTATGAAGGGGATGCGCAATCGCATCGCGCACGGATACTTCGAGATCGACATGGGCGTGGTATGGGAAACCGTGCAACGTGCCTTGCCCGATCTTGTCAGCTACCTCGAAACGCGCTCCGACTGACGCTGCGTAATCAAACTTTTCGGGCGGGGCGGCGACGGCATCCGCGGCCTTCTTGCGACGGTGCTCAGTCCTAGGCCGCATTCGATACCAAGGCAACGGCGCCGCGATCGCAATGCCGGTGTCGTCAGCGGCCATTCTCCCGATACGCTCGCACATGCTCGATCAGCGCGCGCAGCTTCGGCGGCTGGTGCCGGCGGTTCGGGAAGTACAGGAAAAAGCCGGGAAATGGCGGGAGATAGGCCTGCAACAGCGGCACCAGTTCGCCGCGTGCGAGATAGGGCGCGAAGGTGTCCTCGATGCCGAAGGTGATGCCGCCGCCGGCCAGTGCGGTGCGGATCATCAGCAGCATGTCGTTGGTGGTGATCTGCGGGGCGACCTGCACGTCGAACGGGCGGCCGTCCTCGACGAACTCCCAGCGGTGCGGCGCGACGGCTGGCGTCACGCGCCAGCCGATGCAGCGGTGGGCGAGGAGCTCGCGCGGGTGCGCAGGCACGCCGTGGCGGGCGAGGTAGTCCGGCGCGGCGACGGCGACTTCGCGCTGCGGGCCGGTCAGCGGCACGGCGACCATGTCCTGCTCGATCACCTCGCCCAGGCGCACGCCGGCGTCGAAGCCGGCAGCGACGATGTCGAAGACCTCGTCGGTGACAGTCACATCTAGCGTGATGCCGGGATAGGCCCGGGCGAATGTCGCGATCAGCGGCCCGGACAGGAAGCGCTCGGCGATCGAGGTGACCGCGACGCGCAACAGGCCACGCGGCGGGCCGTCATCGACGGCTTCCTCGAGTGCGGTGCCCAGTGCGGCCAGCGGCGTGGCGACCTGGCGATGCAGGCGCTCGCCGGCGTCGGTCAGGCGCACGCTGCGCGTGGAGCGGTGGACCAGCGCGATGCCGAGCGCATCTTCGAGCCGGCGGATGCCCTGGCTGACCGCTGAGCGCGTCACTCCGAGACGGTCGGCGGCGGCGCGGAAGTTGGGGCCTTCGGCGACGGCGAGAAAGACGCGCAGCAGGTTGAGATCGAGCTCCATTGGTTAGCGAGTCTAACCAATAGGTCCAGCGACAAGGGGATTCCGGCCGCCTGGCGCGACGCCTACCGTGGGCGCTCCCACTGGAGACCGTCTCATGCAGACCTTGACCGACCGCATCATCCTGATCACCGGCGCCAGCAGCGGCATCGGCGCCGCCACGGCGCGCGAGCTCGCGGCCCGCGGCGCGACCGTCGTGCTCGGCGCGCGGCGGACCGACCGCCTCGACGCCCTGGTCGCCGAGATCGTCGCGGCTGGCGGGCGCGCGCAGGCGCGTGCGCTGGATGTCGTGTCGCCCGACGACATGCAGGCCTTCGCCGACCACGCGCTCGCCGCGCACGGCCGCATCGACGCCATCGTCAACAACGCCGGCGTGATGCCGCTCTCGCCGCTGTCGGCGCTCAAGCGCGACGAATGGAACCGGATGATCGATGTGAACCTGCGCGGCGTCCTGCACGGTATTGCCGCGGTGTTGCCGGCGATGGAGCGGCAGGGCTTCGGGCACGTAGTCAACGTCGCCTCGATCGGCGCCCACCGCGTGTTTCCCACATCGGCGGTGTACTGCGCGACCAAGTACGCGGTGTGGGCGCTGTCGGAAGGCCTGCGCCAGGAGACCGACCGCCTGCGCGTGACCGTGGTCAGCCCGGGCACCACGACCTCGGAACTCGCCGACACCATCACCCATGCGGGCGCGGCCGAGGGCATGCGCGACTTCCGTCGCATCACGATCGCGCCCGAGGCGGTCGCACGCGCGATCGTCTATGCGATGGAACAGCCGGCGGATGTCGATGTCAGCGAAGTCGTCGTGCGCCCGGTCGCCAGTCCGTACTGAGGCGTGATCGCCGTCCCGTGCTGAGCTCCACAAGCGATGGTCCGTCCGAGCTCGACTTCCCGCGTGCGGGGCAAGCGCCGTGCAGTGGGAGTCTCCGACATCCGCGCTGCAGCCCGAGCGCGCCACTGGGCGTGAGCGTCAGTCCGCGGCCGCTGTCGGGGATGGCGCATCGTCGTCTCCCGTCGACGTAAGGGAGGGCATCGATAGGGCCGCGATCGGCGAGCAGACCGTTGAGCCGGTTGACGAGATGTGGAATGAACCCTTCGGAGTCGCCGCGCATGATGTCCGCGGTGTTGCCGTGCCGGGCGTCAACGGCGACCGGAGGACCGATACGCAGCGCAATGCACGCAGAGGCTGGTGCGCCCGGCATCGTGGGCCAGGGCGATCGGTAGAGGGGCAGGCCGCTTTCATACGATCTTTGCGACCCCGATCGCACAATCGCCGCTCCCGACAGATGGAGCGTCACGCATGGGCCTGTTCTCCAAGATTACCGATCGCATTTTCGGCCGCAAGGCCCCCCCCGCACCGCCGGCCGAGACCAAGCAGCCCAAGGCCGTCGTCTTCACCGGCAGCGAAAACGATCCCAAGGTGTCGCCGCCTGCGCGCAATCCGGCGCCTGTGGCGGCTGCCGCCGAGCCGGTGGATGTCGAAGCGGTGCTGACCGGCATCGCGCAGGAGAAGGGCGGCAAGTCCGACTGGCGGCATTCGATCGTCGACCTGCTGAAGCTGCTCGACCTCGACTCCAGCCTCGATGCCCGCAAGGAGCTGGCGACCGAGTTGGGCGTCAACGCCGGCGCGCACGGCAGCGCCGAGCAGAACATCGCCTTGCACAAGGCGGTGATGCGCAAGCTGGCCGAGAACGGCGGCAAGGTGCCGGCCGAACTGCGCGACTGACGCGCGATATCGCGGCGACGGCCCGGTGCGCTTGCACCGGGCCGTTCGCATACTCGTCGCAAGACGATCCCTGCCGCTGCCGTTTTGCGGTTCGCAGCAGCGTTCGACGTGTAATGGCGACCGTACGCGGCGCCGATCCGGGGCCGCATCGCGTTAGGATGCCGAACTCCCCGGTCGTCCCTCCTGGCACCCGCATGAAGGCCCGCTTCCCCGACGCCTTACAGGCGGCATGAGCACTGCACCGCGCCGCGCGGGCGCCCGAATCGAACCCCGTCTCGAACGTCTGCAGCCGTGGCTCGCCGCGCTGGGCAGCCTGCTGGTGCACGTGCTCGCGGTGCTGCTTCTGCTGGCGTCGACGCCGGTGCCGGTGACATCGCCGCAGGGGGCCTCGTCCGGCAGCCGAATGGTCGTGGACTTCATCGGCATCCCGCCACCGCAGACCGCTGAGGCGCCGCCCAGCCCGCCGCCGCCCACGCGTCCGCCGGTCGCGCCGCCGCCAGCGGCCTCGCGCCTGCAGACCACGCGCGTCGAACGCGCGGAACTGGTCTTGCCGCCGGAGCGACGGGCGCCTGCGGACGTCCCGATGGACCCGCCGCGCCCGGCACCGCAGCCCGCGCCACCGCAGGCGGTGCCGCCCCCGACGCCCGCGCCTGCGCAGGCACAAGCCGCCAGTCCGCCATCGCCGCCGCGGCGCGACCACACTTGGGGGCAGCCGCCGGGCATGCTGCCCACCGAGACCGCGCCAGTGAACGCCGGCATGACCCGAAGCCCGACCGCCGGACGCACGCGCGGCCGCGATTCGGACGCCGACCATCCCAGCCTGGAAGTGGGCGGCTACCAGGTCTATTACGACCTGCGCAGCGAAACCCGGCTGCAGGCCTGGCGCGACCAGGGCATGACCGAGGTGTTCCTGCCGTTACCGGGAACCCGCAAGCTCATGGCCTGCCCGCTGGAGACCGCGCTGCGGCGCGACTCGGGGCCGTGCCGCCTGCTCGACCCGGAAGACCCGGCGATGGCCGGAATCGGCGATGCGCGCGAGGTGATCAACATGCAGCAGGTCTATCGCCGCGGTGAGCCGGTCTGGCGCGGCCCGGGTCCGTATCGCTGAGTCCGGCGCGGCCGTGCGCCGCAGCCCGGCTCAGGTCGGCGTGTCGACGTCGTCCCAGTCGGCGACCTCGAACCGCACCAGCCAGTTGAGCGCGTGATGGCGCTCGATCACCACGCCGCCGATGAGGCCGCCGGCCGGCGCCTGGGCGTCGAGCTGCGCCTGGCGGACCAGCCAGTGCAGCCGCAGATGCAGATCGAGAGCCTCGAGGATCTCGGCGGCTGGGCGTGGCGTCGGCAGTGCCGGCAGCGTGCCGTCGGCCCAGGCGAGCGCCCGTTGCGCGCATTCGGGCACATCGCAGATCCGGTCCGGGAACGGCAGCGCCTCCGACAGCCCCAGCGCCCACTGCAGGACCGCGAGTGCTTCGTAACGCCACACCGCATCGATGGTCTGCTGGCGCGTCGGTGCCTCGTCGTGCAGGAAGGCCGCTTCCTTGGGCGACAGCGCCGGCCAGCCGGCCGCCAGACGAGCGCGGATGTCGGCCAGCGGCAGCGGATCGCCTTCGTTGAGGGTTTCGCCGCGAATCGCCACCGCCATCAGCGCCAGCATGCGGCCCGCCATTTCGTCGGGGCTACGCAGGACGACCTCACCCTCGCCGACGACGGGCGGCAGCGAGGCCGGCACGCGCAGCGACCTCGCGGCCAGGGCCTCCAAGGTGCGTGCGCGGCGATGGCGCGCATCTGCGGGATAGGGCACCTCGGCATCGGGATCGGCCCCGGCATGACCGACAAGACGCTGGCCGTTCGGCGCATGGACATCGCCGTCGGCGTCCGCGTAGATCGCGTTCGCCGCCTCCGCCCACTGCTGGAACGCCGGCAGCGCATCGTGTGTGATCTCCACCCGATGGTGCCAGTGCGTGCGCTGCAGATGACGGAACGTGTGATAGCGCTGCGCCGTCATCTGCTCGCGCGCGACGTGCATGACGTTCGCGATGCGCGTCTGCAGATGCGCGGCCAGTGCCGGATCGTTGCGCCCCCAGCGGGCGTGATGCACATGCGGCACGTCGAGTGGCGGCGGATCGCACAGGGTGATGTAAGCGTCGAGCGTCAGCGTCATGCGGGGGGCAGGGCGTGGCAGGAGCGGGAGAGCTTGCCAGACCCGGCGCGGTGCACCCGTCGAGGCGTGCTGGCTCAGGCGATCAAAGGCGCGGACGCCGTACGCCGTACCCGCGCGCCGGCATGCGCCGGTGCTGCCCAGCGGCGCGCCATCCGCTGCACCGCGTCGAGCAGGTGCGCCTCCGACTTCGCGTAGGGCATCCGCAGCCAGCGGTCGAAGCCGCCGTCGACGGCGAACGCCGGCCCCGGCGCGAGATGCACGTCGTCGCGTTCGAGCGCCGCGGCCAGTTCGGTCGCGCTGCCGTGCGGCAGCCGCAGCCACAGGCTCAAGCCGCCGGTCGGCAGCCGGAAGCGCCAGTCGGGCAGGTGGGTCTGCAGCGCGTGTGCGAGCGCATCGCGCTGGCGGCGGACCTGCTCACGGCGGGCCGCGAGCATCGGCCCGTCGTCGAGCAGTTCGGCGGCCACCAGTTGATCGAACAGCGAGCTGCCGAGATCGAGCTGTACGCGCGTGGCGACCAGCCGCTCGACCAGCGGCTGCGGCGCACGGATCCAGCCCACGCGCAGGCCGCCCCAGCACAGCTTGGAGGCACTGCCGACGGTGATCGCGTCGCGCGCGAACGTGGCGAACGGCGCCGGCATCGGCGCGTTGGACAACCCGGTTGCCTGCAAGGTCTCGTCGACGATGGCCTGGGTGCCGATGGCCGCCAGCGCGGCGGCGTAGCGCGCGCGCTGGGCCGCGTCCATCAGCAGGCCGGTCGGGTTGTGGAAATCGGCGATGACGTAGGCCAGCCGTGGCTGGGCCTGCCGCAACGTCGCCTCCAGACCGTCGAGGTCCCAGCCTGCGTCGCCGAGCGGATCGCCCATCGGCGCGGCGACCAGCCGCGCGCCGCCCAGTGTCAGCGCACCCATCGCGTTGGGATAGACCGGGGTGTCCACCGCGATGCGGTCGCCGGGCCTCGACAACGTGCGCGCGACGATCGCGAGCGCCGACAGCGCGCCGGATGTGACGACGATCTGGCCCGGCGTCGTCGGCAGCCCGCGTCGCGCATAGCTGGCCGCGATCCGTGCCTGCAGGGCCGGCAAGCCGGACGGCAGATAACCGTCGCCCGACAGGTAGGCCGGCAGCGCCGCGAGCGCGCGCGCATATGCGGCTGCGGTGCCCGGCGTGGCCGAACCCGCGGCGCGGGTCAGGTCGATCGCGTCGTCGGCGAACTTCGACGCACCGAGCGTGTGGTCGTGTGCGCGGCGCCGGGCGACCGGAACCGCGGCGAATGTGCCCGCCCCCTGGCGCGCGGTCGCAAAGCCCGCCGATGTCAGTTCGGCATAGGCACGCGTGACCGTGTTGCGCGACACGCCGAGTGCGCCGGCGACCGCGCGCTCGCTGGGCAGGCGGGTATCGATCGGGATGCGGCCGTCGCCGATCAGCTCTTGCAGCGCCTGGCACAGCGCGCGGTAGGCCGGCGCGGTGTCGAGGCGGCCGACCAAGGCGGCGAGTCGTTCGGGTGCGAGGCTGCGTTGCATCCGGGCCACTATGTCACAAATGGCTCTATCGGAAAGGGCCAATTTTCGACATCGTGACGTCATGCACGCGACCTCCGCCCCGACCCTCGCCAACCTTGGCCCGCTCGCCCAACTGCGCGCCGGTCGCCTGCCCGAACGCCTGGGCCGGTTGCTGATCGGCCTGTGGATCTACGGGCTGGCGATCGCGCTGATGATCCGTGCCGCAGTGGGCGCCTCGCCCTGGGACGTGTTCCACCTCGGCGCCACGCGACATGTGCCGATGTCGTTTGGCATGGTGATGGTCGTCACCGCGCTGGCGGTGCTGCTGGCATGGATCCCGCTGCGGCAGATGCCGGGGCTGGGTACGTTGGCGAATACGTTCCTGCTGGGCCCGTTCGCCGACCTGCATTTGCTGTGGCTGCCCATGCCCGAAGGCTTGGCGCTGCGCTGGGCCTACATGCTCGGCGGCGTGATCGCATGTGCCTTCGCCACCGCGCTGTACGTGGGCGCGCAACTGGGGCCGGGCCCGCGCGACGGGCTGATGACGGGGCTCGCGCGCCGGACAGGCTGGTCGATCCGCAGCGTGCGCACCGGCATCGAACTGTCGGCACTGGTGATCGGCATGCTGCTTGGCGGCACCGCGGGCCTGGGCACGCTGGTGTTCGCGTTCGGGGTCGGTCCGCTGACCCAACGTTTCCTGCGGCCGCTGGCGGTCAGGCTCGACCCGCCTGCGGCACGCCCCTGAGTCCGCCCAGTCCGGACCGACGGCCTGCGCGTGCCGTCCGGCTTCGCTGGCGTTGCCGTCGACGCTGGATCCAGCGCGCACTTGATCGTGGTCAAGGTGACTGAGGCCGGTTGCACGGACACTGCAGCCATGCGCACGTACCGCCCTCGTCCACTGCGATCCGCACTGCCGGTCTTGCGTCGGTGCGATGCGGTGAGGCCGCGCGTGATGGCGTTGCGCAGGCGATATGGTCAGTCGCGGAATGCGCCCTCGGCATGGCACTGGCTTGCCCTGCTGGCGATGCTGCTGCTCGCGGTGGCGCCGGCGATCAGCCGGCTCCAGGCCGGTGTGCAGGCCGAGACCGCGCTGTCGTCTGCGGCCGCGCCTGCGCACGCGCACGCAGCAGGCCATGCCGCCGCGGACGACCACCCGCACGAGGGTGCGCGCGATCACGCGGGCGCGGACGGCCATTGCGGCTACTGCCCGCTCGCCTCGCACCTGACGCTGCTGTCCAATGTGCCGGTCGTGGTGCCGCCGACTGCATGGGCTGCAGCGCCGGCGTTCCGGTTCCACTCGGTCCGGCGCATCGCCGCGACCAATCTTCGCGGCCTCGGCGGGCAAGGCCCTCCAACGCACGCGATCGCCGCCTGATCGCGGAATCCCGGCTTCAGCGCGCACCGTCCCTGCGCACGCCAGCGGCGTGATGCAGGGCGCAGGGCCCGCTCGCGCCCGCATTCCCAATCCCAGACGTCGACCGGCCACAAGGCCTGCGTTTCGACGAAGCCGCATGCGTCACCGGCAGGGCCGGCGACGTTCGATCCGGAGCTCTTCCATGTTGTCCACACCTTCCCAGGCGCAACGCGCCTCCCGCATTGCGATGGCCATCGCCTGCGCGCTGGCGCTACCGCTCGCCGCCCAGGCCGACGACCTGCCCGAACCCGTCAACCTCGACGCCGTGCTGGTCACCGCCGCACCGGTGTCGCCGCTGACCTACGACCTCGACCCGCGCCTGCCGCGCCAGCCGGTGCCGGCCAGCGATGGCGCCGACTACCTCAAGACCATTCCCGGCTTCACCGCGCTGCGCAATGGCGGCACCAACGGCGACCCGGTGCTGCGTGGCATGTTCGGTTCGCGCCTGAACCTGCTCACCAACGACGGCAGCATGCCCGGCGCGTGCCCATCGCGGATGGACAACCCGATGTCCTACGTCTCGCCGGAAAGCTTCGACAGCCTGGTCGTGATCAAGGGGCCGCAGACGGTGTTGTGGGGCCCGGGCGCCTCGGCCGGCACGGTGCGCTTCGAACGCGAGACGCCGGTGTTCGACGCGCCGGGCGTACGCATCAACGGTAGCCTGCTGGGCGGTTCGAACGGCCGCAACGACCAAGTGCTCGACCTCGTGGCCGGCGCGCCGCAGGGCTATCTGCGTGTGAGCGGCAACCGCTCGGAAGCCGACGATTACGAGGACGGCGACGGCGTCGTGGTGCCCTCGTCGTGGAAGAAGTGGAACGGGGATGTGGCACTGGGCTGGACGCCCGATGCCGACACCGTGCTCGAGCTCAACGCCGGCATCGGTGACGGGCGGGCGCGCTACGCAGGTCGTGGGATGGACGGCGCGCAGTTCCGGCGCGAGAGCGCCAGCCTGCGGTTCGAGAAGCGGGACATCGGCGGCGCGCTCGACGCGATCGAGGGCAGCGTGTTCTACAACCACGCCGATCACGTGATGGACAACTACACGCTGCGCGACCCCAACCCGGCCAGTGCAATGCCGATGCCGATGGCGTCCAACGTCGACCGGCGCACCACGGGGGGGCGCGTTGTGCTGGGTTGGAAGTGGACGGGCTGGGACCTTCAGGCGGGCGTGGATACGCAGCAAAGCCGCCATCGCGCGCGCAAGGGCATGGGCCGGGGTACGTACGCAGCCCAGCCCTGGACCACCGACGCGCGCTTCGAGACCGCCGGCGTGTTCGCCGAGGGCACGCGCCACCTGCCGCCGGGCCGGCACCTCACCGGCGGTGTGCGCGTCGATCGCGCCAAGGCCACCGACGAGCGCGCCCTTGCCGGCATGATGGGCATGCCCAACCCGACCGCAGGCCAGACGCGCGAGGAGACGCTGCGCGCCGGGTTCCTGCGTTACGAGCAGGAACTGAAGGACACGCCGGTCAGCGCGTACGCCGGCCTGGGCCACACCCAGCGCATGCCCGACTACTGGGAGCTGTTCTCGCCCGGACGCGGGCCGGTCGGCGCCGTCAACGCCTTTGTCGGCATCGCGCCGGAAAAGACCACGCAACTCGACATCGGCGTGCGCTACCGCACGCGGAAACTGGATGCGTGGGTGTCGGGCTATGCCGGGCGCATCGAGGACTACATCCTGTTCACCTACTCGGCCGGCGGCATGATGGGCATGACTTCGTCGGCGGCAAACGTCGATGCCGATATCCGCGGCGCCGAGGCCGGCGTGGAATTCCGGCCGTCGTCGACCTGGAAGTTTGGCGGCACGCTCGCCTACGCCTGGGGCGAGAACCGCAGCACCGGTCAGGCGCTGCCGCAGATGCCGCCGCTCGAGGCGCGTCTATCGGCAGGCTACGACGACACGCGCTGGAGCTTCGGCGCCCTGGTGCGCGCGGTCGCCAGCCAGGACCGCATCGCCGTCGGCCAGGGCAACGTGGTCGGGCGCGACCTCGACGCCAGCGCCGGCTTCGCCACGCTCGCCCTCAACGGCGGCTATCGCATCAACGAGCGCCTGCAGCTGACGGCCGGCATCGACAACATCTTCGACCGGACCTACAGCGAGCATTTGAACCTGACCGGCAGCGCCGACTTCGGCTATCCGGCCGACCCGGTACGGATCAACGAGCCCGGCCGCACCGCGTGGGTGAAGTTGAACGTGAACTACTGACGGTTCGGGCGATGAGTAAATTAATTTACATTACAGGCCGAAAAGATGTAATTTAATTTACATGCCGAAGCGAACGCCGCCGACGATGCCACGCGCCCAACGCCAGATCCAAGCGTTGGGCGCGCGGCTGCGCGCGGCGCGCATGCGCCGGCAGATGACCCAGGGCGAGCTCGCGGCGCGGGTGGGGGTGAGCGTACCGACGGTCGGCAAGCTGGAGCGCGGCGATCCGGCGACGAGCCTGGCCACGATGTTGCGCGTGCTCACGGCGCTGGGGCTGGAGCAGGACATCGACCAGTTGGCGCAGAACGATGAACTCGGCCGCGAACTGCAGGACAGTCGCCTGCGTCGCCCCGCTGCACGTCGCGCGAGCGCGTCGTGAGTCCGTCTCCTGCCGATGTTCAGGCGATCGACCAGGTCGAGGTCTGGTTGGATGCCGCTGGCCTCGGCGGCGAGACGTTGGTCGGCCATCTGGCCCGGCTGCCCAGCCGGACCGGCGACACGCTCCAGTTCCAGTACGCCGACGACTGGGTGGACGGCACAGCCCCGATCCGCAGCTTTGCGCTGGACCCGCAATTACCGCTCCATCGCGGCCTCCATGTCGCGCGCACGGGCGCCAGCACGTTGACCGGTGCATTCACCGATTGCTCGCCCGATCGTTGGGGCAAACGCCTCATGGATCGGCGCGAGGTCATCGATGCCCGCGAACAGAATCGACGGGTGCGAGCACTGCGCCCGTGGGACTATCTGATCGGCATCCACGATGCCTCCCGGATGGGCGCACTGCGGCTGCGCGCGGCCAACGGCCGATATCTGGACGATCGTGAACTCAGCGCGCCGCCGATGACCGAGTTGCGCGCGCTGGAGGCGATCGCCGTGCGCGTGGAACGCGACGACATCGAAGACAGCGCGCTCGACGCCAGATGGATCAGGCAATTGGTGGCACCGGGCGCGTCGCTGGGCGGCGCCCGTCCCAAGGCGAGCGTGCGCGATGTCGATCAGACACTGTGGCTGGCGAAGTTCCCGTCCAGCGACGATCGGCACGATGTGGGCCTGTGGGAGTACGTGACCTATCGCCTCGCGCGCGCGGCTGGCATCGACATGCCTCAAGCACGTCCGCTGTCTCTGTCCAACCTGGGCACCACCTATGCGGTGCGCCGGTTCGATCGGAGTGGGGCCGACCGCCATGCATATGCCTCGGCGCTTACGCTGTTGGATGCGGACGACAGCGAGGACATCAGCTACGTCGAGATCGCCCACGCGATCGAAAACCAGGGCGTTGCCTCGGCGATCGTCGATGATCTGTCGCAGCTCTATCGTCGCGCGGTGTTCAATGTCCTGGTCGGTAATCGCGACGACCATCTGCGTAACCACGGGTTTCTGCGGGCGCCCGATGGCTGGCGCCTGGCCCCGGCCTTCGATGTGAATCCCAACCCGAACAAGGACACGCACGTCCTTTCGATCGGCCTGGACGATCCGTCCCCCGATACCCGGCTGTTGCTGGACACCTGCGCCTACTACCGTCTGAGCAAAACGCGGGCGCGCACGATCGTCGAGGAGGTACGGGTGGCGGTGCGCGGCTGGAGGGACGAAGCCAGGCGCTGCCAAGCACGTGGTACTGAGATCGCGGCGATGGAGGCGGTGATCGACCCGGAGCGCTGACTGGCTGTGGTCCCCCGTATCATGGGGCCCGACACTCCACACGACGTTTCGGACATGGCGAAGGCGAACCCGCTCCAGGAACAACTGCTCAAGGCGGGCCTGGTCAAGAAGAGCAAGGTGGCCGAGGTCGCGCGCGAGCAACACAAGGCGCGGCATGGCAAGGGCGCGCCGGCACCGACAGAGAGCCAGCGCGAGGCCGAGCGCGCACGCGCGGAAAAGGTCGAACGCGACCGCGCGCTGGCCGCCGAGCACAAGGCCCGGGCCCGCGCTGCCGAACTGGCCGCCCAGGCGCGGCAGATCATCCACGACAAGCAGGTGCCGCGCGCCGGGCAACTGGAGTATCGGTTCACCGCCGACGGCGCGATCCGCAGCCTGCTGGTCGACGAGGCCCAGCGCAAGCAACTGGCCGCAGGCACGCTGGTCGTGGCGCGGTTGGGCGATGGTTACGCGCTGCTGCCACGTGCGGCGGCCGACAAGGTGCGCGAGCGCGATGCCGCGCTGATCGTGGTCGATCACGGACAGGCTGCGGAGGCACCGCCGTCCGAATCCAATGCCGAGGACGACGCCTATTACGCGCAGTTCAAGGTGCCCGACGATCTGATGTGGTGAGGCTGTTGCGGTTCGCGATGACGCGATGTGGTGTGCGCTGGCGATGCACAGAGGTCATGACGTGACCGCGGTGCCGCGCTTGGCGTTCGCGCCCGATGGCGAGAGCCAGCCGATGTGGCTGGGCGATGCCGATCTGCAATCGCCAGACGGCCGGCACGTGGTCACGCTGCGCTACGCGGGCGAGCCGCCGCATGGCGCAAACTTCTACGAGGGGCAGATCGATGGCGTGCCCGTTCCCGGTTTCTTCTGGGCCGGCGCGCTGGGCTTTTCGGCCGATTCGCGCTTCTTCATCGGCGGGTGGATGCCGGCGTGCTATGCGCGCAAGACCATCGTTGTCGACATGGCCGCACGTCGGTGTCTGGTGTTGCCGTTGTATCTGCGGAGCTTCGCGTTCCACTGGCCGCTGTTGCAGGGCGTCGGGGCCGACACCGACACCGCATACACCGACGTCGACGACGCACTGACCTTCACGCTCCGCAGCGACGCGGCGTGGACCGCCTACTGATCCACGCCCAGCCGCGCGCCTCAGGGCGCGGCGATCGGCAGGATCAACCGCGCCCGCAGGCCACCGCCGTCGCGCTCGAGCAGTTCGAGCGCGCCACCGTGGCGCTGCGCGGTCGAGCGCGCAACGGCGAGACCGAGCCCTGCACCACCGGTGTCGCGACTGCGCGAGCGTTCCAGGCGCTGGAACGGCTGCACCAGCCGCGCGCGTGCCTCGGCCGGAATGCCCGGGCCACGGTCGACCACGTCGACGTACAGCCGGTCGTCGCGCGTGTGGAGCTCGATCTCGGCCGCACCGGTGTAGCGCACGGCGTTGTCGATCAGATTCGACAGTGCGCGACGCAGCGCGAGCGCATCGCCGTGCACGATGGCCGGTGCGTGCGCCTGCACCTGCACCGACTGGCCCAGCGCGTGCGCGGCCATCGCCAACTCGCCCGCAAGCGCGGTCATGTCGACCGGCGCGCGCTGCAGCGGCGCGACCTCGCCCTGCGCATAGGCCAGCACCTGCGCGATCATCGTCTGCATCCGCGCGATGTCGGCGACCATGCGCTCGCGATCCGGCGACGGTGCGGTCTCGGCGCGCAGCCGCAGGCCGGTCAGTGGCGTGCGCAGATCGTGCGCCACGGCGGCGAGCATCGCGGTGACATCGTCGGCCTGCGCGCGCAGACGGGCGTGTGCGTCGGCGATCGCCTGGCCCAGCATGCGGACCTCCGCGGCGCCTTCGACCGGCACCGGTGGCGCGCGCGCGGCCAGGTCCATCCGCGCGCTGGCCTCGGCCAGTCGCCGCAGCGGCAATGTGAGCCGGCGCGCCATCCACCACACCAGCGGCGCGATCAGCAGCGCGCCCAACGCCAGCGCCAGCAGCACCTGGCGGCGCCACTGCCCGCGTCCGGCGTCGACCGCGCGCACGACCCGCCACGTTCCATCCGGTTGCGCGACCGCCAGCTCGAACGCCGGCACCTGCAACCCGGTCGCCAGCAACGCAGCGCGCACGCGCGCCTGGCGTGCGCGGTCGGTCTGTCCGGCCATCGCCAGTTGACCGTCGTCGACGACCTGCAGCGCGACGTCCGGCTTGCGCTGCCAGGTCGCGCGCACCTGCGCGGCGGGACGCTGCAGGCGCTCGGCGGCCAGCCCGGCCAGCCACGGCACCGGCGTGCCGGTCGGCGCGGCCGTCTGCGTGCGCACCTGCAGTCCGGGCGCCGGCGGCTGTGCGCCCGACAAGGCCGCGATCGCGTCGGCGGGCACCATCGTGGGCATCGGCGGCGCGGGCCACCAGCCGACCACCGCGAAGCTCACCGCCTGTGCCAGCACCAGCGTGGCCAGCGCGAGGCCCCCGACCAGAACCAGAATGCCGCGCGGCCGGCTCACAGCCGGTGCACCGTGGCCGCGAAGCGGTAGCCCTCGCCGCGCAGCGTCTGGATCAGCGCATCGGCGCCGGGCCGCGCCTGCGCCAGCTTGCGGCGCAGCCGGCTGATGGCCAGGTCCACGGCGCGATCGAAGGGTTCGGCCGCGTCGTCGTGGGTCAGCGCCATCAGGCGTTCGCGGTCGAGCACGCGGCCGGCGCGTTCCACCAGCGCCCGCAGCAATGCGAATTCGCCCGCGGTCAGCACCACGTCGCTGCCGTCGGGCGTGCGCAGGACACGGGTGTCGAGCCGCAGCGTCCAGCCATCGAAGCCGTAGCCTTCGGCCGGGCGCCTCGCCTGCTGGCGCAGCTGCGCACCGCGCCGCAGCAACGCGCGCACACGGGCCAGCAGCTCGCGCGGGTCGAACGGCTTGGCCAGGTAATCGTCGGCGCCGACTTCCAGCCCGATCACCCGGTCGGGCGGGCTGTCGAGTGCGCTGAGCATCAGCACCGCGACATCGGCATCGGCCAGGCGCCGGCACACCGACAGGCCATCTTCGCCGGGCATCATCCAGTCCAGCACCACCAGGTCGACCGGCCCCTGCGCCAGCAACCGGTCCATTGCGGCAGCACCGTCCGCACCGCGCACGGCGTAGCCGTGGCGCGCGAGGTAGTCGCACAGCGCGTCGCGGATGCTGGCGTCGTCGTCGACGACGACGATGCGGGCGGTCTCGGCAGTCATGCGGGCATTGTCGCCTGCCTCTGTATCGCGTTCGTATCGCCGATGCCGGCCCCGCGCCGGCGACGACATCGTCGCGATACCTGCGCCCGCTGCAATGGCGGCTCCTTCATCGAGGTGCCCTCATGTCGCTCCGCTTCCTGCTGTCCACTTGCTTGCTGTCCCTGGCTCTGGACGCCCACTGCGCCGCCGCCGCATCACCTTCGATTCCCGCAAGTCAGACTCACCGCATCGAGATGCGCCTCGTCGGCAAGCACCCGCGCGTGCAGGTGCAGATCGAAGGTGTCGCGCGTCCGCTGAGTTTCGTCGTCGACACCGCGGCGAGCGCCAGCGTCGTCGATGCCGCACTGGCCGAACGCTTCGGGCTGCTCGCGCCGGCGTCGCGCGAGATGACGATCCAGGGCGCCGGCGGCAGTGCGGCCGCCACCCGGGTGACCGCGCTGCAGGCCTTGTCGGCCGGCGACTTCGCATGGAAGGCGCAGCTGCTGGCGATGGACCTGTCGCAGCTCGCCGAGGGCGATGCGCCGCCGATCGAGGGCATCCTGGGCAACGATCTGATGGCGCGTTTCGACCTGCGCTTCGATCTGCCGGCCGGCGAGCTGCTGCTCGCCTCACCTGGTAGCCTGGCGCGCGCCGATTGCCTGGACAACGCGCTGCCGCAGCGCGCTGCCGGCCTGCAGCGCTTCGCGTTCGTGCCGGCGCAATTGCGCGACGGCCCACACGAGGTCCAGGTGACCGCCGTCGTCGACACCGGCGCTGCGCAGACCGTGCTCAATTTGCCCGCTGCCCGGGCGCTGGGGGTGACCGAGGACGACACTCGGCTGCGCCGACGTGACGCGGGCACCCGCGGCATCGCCGAGCAGGTGGTCGAGACCTGGCTCTACACGCTGCCGGCGCTGGCGATCGGCGACTGGCAGCTCGCCGCCACGGAAGTGCGGATCAGCGCGTTGCCGGTGTTCTCGGTGCTGGGCCTGGCCGAGCGGCCTGCGGTGATCCTGGGCATCGATGCACTGCGCCACGGCCACGTCGACGTGCTGGCGAACGCGGCGGGCGTGTGCCTTGGACGTTCGATGGATCAATGACGCGCTGAAGAGCGCAATGGCATTCCGGGTTTGACTTTTCTCAGACCGATGCCGGCACGCTCTACATCGGCCCGGCAGGACAGAAGTCCCATTTCGAAATGCACGTGAGATTGCGCCTCTCGCAGGTACGGGCAACTATGGCGGTACCAGAGGACGGTACGGATTGCCGATGGAACATCTCATTTTGCTGGGCGCGGTCTTCATCCCGATGCTGGTTGTGATTGCCGGGCTGCTTACATGGCGGTGCGTTCGGAAACTCGACAAGCGCCGCTCACCCCTCACTGTGCAGTGGATGAACCTACCGGGGGAGAGCTTACGTAAGCGAATCGCGACAGATGAAGAGAAGCTCTACGAGGCGACTGGCACCATGGTGGCAGTCGGCCCCATCTTGTTGTCCGCATGGTTGTTGGCCCGCCTCAGCCATTCAGGTATCGATTGGCGTCAGTTTCGCTTTGGCACCGGCGATATCGTGTTTGTGGTCGTACTTGCGTTGATGATGAGCTGGCTGCTCTGGAAGCTGATTCGACATGCCAGACGGCGACGTCACGCTCTCGACGGCCTGCATGCCGAGCTATCAGTTGCACATTGCTTGACGCCACTGATCGCTGAGGGTGCCATGGTGTTCCATGATTTCCCGGCGGATCGTTACAACATCGACCACATCGTCGTCGCACGCAGCGCAGTGTTCGCCATTGAGACGAAATCACGCCGAAAACCGGGAGAGAGAGGCAGAGCTTCCGCTTGTGTTCGATACGATGGGCGACGGCTCGTCTTTCCGAAACATGTCGAAACAAAACCGATCGAGCAGGCTGATTACCAGGCCGATTGGTTGGAAAGGTTCCTGCGCAGCGCTGGCGCCGAAGGTGCGCGTGTGATTCCTGTTCTTGCGCTTCCCGGTTGGTATGTCGAGCGCCCAGAGCATCGTACGCGAGTGATCGTCAACAACTGCACGAATGCGGGTTTCATGATGAGTGATCGGTTCGGCGCGCCGATGTCGGAGTCGCTGAGAAAGCACGTCGCCCACCTTCTGTCCGAACGTTATCCGCCCCCCGAGCTTTGAACGACGCGTGGGATTTACCGCAAGGCAGTGATGGGGCTCGTGGTGCTTCATCGGCTGCGAGAACAGCTGCGCGTCCTGTCGTTTCGCGTGCAATGATTCACACGGGCTCAGTTGCGCTGTTTCTGTTCGGGAGCGATGTCATGATGATCACTGGACACCGGGCGGCGCATGATCCGCTCGCCGCTGACGCAGCGCTTGGTACTCGGCCGCATTCATCAGTTGCCCGGCCATCCAGTACTCGCCGGTCGCGCATGCAGCCGGCATCTCCGGGATGACGCGCGCGGGCGCGTTCGGCCCGCCCGCACCGCCCAGGGCGATGTTCTCGCCGATCGAGGCCGCGTGGCCGGTGAAGCCGTCGATGACCTGGACGCGGCCGTCGGCCCCACGCTCCAGGCGGCTGTCGTGATGCCAGATGATCAGCGGGCCGCTGTCGTCGCCGATCCGCAGGCAACCGGCGGGGTCTGCGTGCAGCCGGCCCTCGATCAGGGCCTGATGGGCCACCATGGATCGCTCGGCGTTGCGGATCAGAATCGGGGGCGCTCCGGGGCGGTCGCTGGACGTGCGAGTGGTCGTGCTGGCAGGGTCGTCGACGTTCGACGAGCAGGCCGCCAGCATCGCGACCGCGGCGCTGGCGAGGAGCAACTTGCCTGGATGCTTCATCTGGATGCACTCCCTTGTGATCGCCTGGATCGGTGTCGGGCCGAACCGCATCGGCGGCTCGACGTTACCAGCCTGCGTGCGAACGGGCCGAGGCGCCCGATGGGGTCGACGGCGCGCGGTCGCGCTTGACCTTCCCACGGTGGCAAGCCGCACACTGCTGCCAACGCATCCCAAGGAGTCCGCCATGCAGTTCCATCTCGACGACATGACCTGCGGCGGTTGCGCGCGGTCGGTGACCAAGGCGATCCAGTCGGTCGATGCGCAGGCGGGCGTGGAGGCCGATCCGCCGAACCGCACGGTGGTCGTGCAGACCTCGGCCTCGCGCGAGGCCGTCGTCGCGGCGCTGCGCGAGGCGGGCTTTCCGCCGCGCGAAGACTAAGCTTGGCGCGCGCGTTGCGGCCTGCATCGCCAGGTCGCCATCGTCGTCCTGCTGTGTAGGCAGACGATCGCGCGACGCCTCTGCCTGCGCTAGCGCGACCGCGTCCGTTTCGGCGCAGGTCGCGCCGCCCCTGGTGCGCTCGGGCGCCGGCGGACGGCGCCGGTCCGTGGGCTGTCGTCCACGGGTCCGCAGACCGGTTGTTGCAACTGGTCGAGGATCGGGCAGTCGGGCCGGTCGTCGCCGGCGCAGCAGTCGACAAGCGTGCGGAGCGTGTCGGTCATCTGCTGCAGGTCGCGCATGCGCCGTTCGAGTTCGGCGATACGGTCCTGTGCCAGGCGCTTGACGTCGGCGCTGTGGCGCGCGGTGTCGTGCCACAGGCCCAGCAGGTCGGCGATCTCGGCCACCGAGAACCCGAGGTCGCGGGCACGGCGAACGAACTGCAGGCGGTGGACATCGTCCTGGTCGTAGGCCCGATAGCCGGCGGCGGTGCGGGCGGGCGCGGGGATCAGGCCGGTCTGCTCGTAATAGCGGATCATCTTGGCCGAGACCCCGGACGCGCGGGCGGCGTCGCCGATGTTCATGGCGCGGCGCCTGCGGATGCGGCCAAGGCGGGCGTGGCCTGCGGCGGCTGGAATCGACGCAGCCGCAGCGCATTGCCGAGTACGAACACGCTCGACAGCGCCATCGCCCCAGCGGCGAAGATCGGCGACAGCAGTACGCCGTAGGCCGGATAGAGCACGCCGGCAGCGACCGGGATCAGCGCGGTGTTGTAGCCGAAGGCCCAGAACAGGTTCTGGCGGATGTTGCCCAGCGTGGCCCGCGACAGCGCGATCGCGTTGGGCACGCCCTGCAGGTTGCCCGACATCAACACCACATCAGCCGATTCCATCGCCACGTCGGTACCGGTCCCGATCGCCAGGCCCACGTCGGCCTCGGCCAGCGCGGGCGCGTCATTGATGCCGTCGCCGACGAAGGCGATGCGGCCGTGCTGCGCCCGCAGCCGGCGTACCGCCTCGACCTTGCCCGCGGGCAACACCTCGGCCACGACCTCGTCGATGCCCAACTGCCGGGCGATGGCCTGCGCGGTGCGCGCGTTGTCGCCGGTGATCATCGCCACCTGCAGGCCGAGCGCGTGCAGCGCGGCGATGGCCGCAGGCGTGCTGGCTTTGATCGGGTCGCCGACCGCCACGATGGCAGCCAATCGACCGTCGATGGCGGCGTACAACGGCGACTTGCCTTCGTCGCCCAGGCGCTGCGCGGTGTCGGCGAAGATGGCGACGTCCAGGCCGAGCGTGCGCATGAAGCGATCGGCGCCGACTTCGACGCGTGCGCCGTCGACGTGTGCGCGCACGCCCATACCGGTGATCGACTCGAAGCCCTGGGCGGTGGCCGTCGCGAGATTGCGGTCGGTCGCGGCATCGACGATGGCACGTGCGATTGGGTGCTCGGAGCGCGCTTCGACTGCGGCGACCTGCGCCAGCACGCGGTCGCGTTCGAAGCCGTCGGCGACCACGAGGTCGGTCAGCAGCGGACGGCCTTCGGTCAGCGTGCCGGTCTTGTCCACCGCCACAACGCGCGCGTCCTTGAGCAATTGCAGCGCCTCGCCCTTGCGCAGCAGCACGCCGAGTTCGGCGCCGCGGCCGGTGCCGACCATGATCGAAGTCGGCGTCGCCAGGCCCATCGCGCAGGGGCAGGCGATGATCAGCACGGCCACCGCGTTGACCAGCGCGAAGCCCAGCGCCGGCGCCGGGCCCAGCCACAGCCAGGCGAGGAAGGTCAGCAGCGCCGCGAGCATGACCGCCGGCACGAACCACAGCGTCACCCGGTCGACGACTGCCTGGATCGGCAGCTTGGCGCCTTGCGCCTGCTCGACCAGGCGGATGATCTGCGCGAGCGTGGTGTCGGCGCCGACGGCGGTCGCGCGCAGCGTCAACGCGCCCTGCTGGTTGACGGTGCCGCCGACCACCGCGCTGCCGAGGGCCTTGTCGACCGGCACCGGTTCGCCGGTGATCATCGATTCGTCGACGTAGCTGCGCCCTTCGACGATCTCGCCGTCGACCGGGATCCGCTCGCCGGGACGCACCTCGACCATATCGCCCAACACCACGTCGTCGACCGGGATGTCGGCCGTCGCGCCGGCACGACGGACGTGCGCGACGCGCGCCTGCAGGCCGACCAGCCGCTGGATCGCTTCGGAGGTGCGGCCCTTGGCCCGCGCCTCCAGGAAGCGCCCGAGCAGGATCAGCGCGACGATCACTGCCGCGGCCTCGTAGTAGACGTTGACCGTGCCGGGGGGCAGCAGGCCGGGCGCGAACGTGGCGACGACCGAGTAGCCGAATGCGGCCGCGGTGCCGACCGCGACCAGCGAGTTCATGTCCGGCGCCAGCCGCAGCAGGGCGGGAATGCCGTGCCGATAGAAGCGCCTGCCTGGCACGGCCAGCACCAGCAGCGTCAGCGCGAACTGCAGATACCAGCTCGTGCGTATGCCGATGTGGGTCATGACCCAGTCGTGCACGCCGGGAATCGTGTGCGCGCCCATCTCCAGCACGAACACCGGCAACGCGAGCGCGGTGGCCAGGATCAGGTCCCGGCGCAGGCGGGTGCGTTCGTCGTCCTTGCGCGCAGCGCTGGCATCGTCGTCGCGGCCATGTCCCACCGGTCGGGCCGTGTAGCCGACCCGATCGACCGCCGCGATCAGCGCCTCGATCGCGGCCGTCCCGCGCACAGTGGCCCGCTCGGTCGCCAGGTTCACTGCCGCGGACTCGATGCCGGGCACCGCCGCGAGGGCCTTTTCCACACGGCCCACGCACGAGGCGCAGGTCATGCCCTCGATCGTGAGTGTGAGCGTGGCGGCAGGCACCGCGTAGCCCACGCCCTCGACCGCCTGCATCAGCGCCGCACGATCCACTGGCCCGGCCGACACGATGTGCGCACGTTCGGTCGCCAGATTGACCGACACCTGGGCCACGCCAGGGACCTTGGCCAAGGCCTTTTCCACCCGACCGACGCAGCTTGCGCAGGTCATGCCGGCGATCGGCAGGTCGATCGCTGCGTCCGAGGGCGTTGGGGAACCGGGAGAGGCCATGGGAACTTCCGCAAAGGCTGACAGCTGCAGCCAGCCTAAGCCTTCCCATCGTGGGAAGGTCAAGCGCGGTGCTGTCCACGACCATCGCGGGCCACCGTGGCAGCGCGTCGCGCCGCCGATCGTCGTCGGACCTGACCGTCCGCCCGGTGCCTCAGCGCGCGAACGCGATCCTGTCGAGGGTGTTGTCGGCCGCGTTGATCCACACGTTGAGTTCGCGGCCGTGTGCGGTGCGCCCACCGAGCAGGGGGGCGCCCTCGTCGGCCTGCTGGGGTTCGAACACGACCTGGAAGGTCCCCTGGTCGGCGGGATGGACGTGGACGCGGAACTTGGTGAGGTCGGCCTCCGGCTGCTTGTCCCGGAACACGGGGATGGCCGCGGCCAGCGCGGCGGCACGGGCGCCATCCAGGACGATCTCGGCCGAGCCGCCGGTGGCGCCGGCGTGGGCGAGAGAAGCGAACGCAAGCGTGCTCATGAGCAGAATCCTGTTGAAGACCATGGAACGACCTCCGGCACTCGGGGGGCGGTGCCCAAGGGCCCGCTTCGCGCCGTCAGTTGATGACGGTGTCCTGGCGCGTGGCCGCATCATACTTGCGGAAATCGCCGCTCGGCGTCGACACGTAGATCACCGATCCCCAGAAGCCGCGGTCAGCCAGGCGCTTGTCCTGGGCCGAGAAGTGGTCGCTGTTGAACTCGTCGCCGGCCTTGTCCGTCCGCGAGCCGTCGGTCTTCGAATAGTCGGCGTGGCCGTGGTAGCAGGCCACCAGCGCCATGCCGTCGGGCTGCGGCACCTGGCCGGGATCGAAGCCGTCGAGCGTGCCGCCCATCGGTGTGGTCACGAAGAAGTGATTGCCGTCGGGATCGCGGAAGATCAGCCCGCCGTTCTCGAGGTTGGCCGCGATCGACAGTGGATTGGAGTACGTCATCATATCGATGGCGGCCGCATCGCTGGACGGGAACGGTCCGAGCGCGGTGCCCGGCGCCACCAGCGGCGCGACCTCTGCGACGACGACCGGGATGGTCCGGTCGTCGGCGATCGCCTGCGCGGCGCGCTCTGTCAGCACCGCGTCGGTCAGCGGGGTGTCGTCTGCGGTCTCGAGGCCGGCGACGAGATCGTAGGCGTGATCGCGCTGCGCCTGCGTGGCGTCGGGCGACACCAGCGTATCGACGATCTGCGCGTACCGTGGATCGTCGCGCGCCGGTGTGGCGGTAACCGCGCCGATGGCAGCGGCAGCGCCGCCAGCGATGGAAGTGATGCTCATGGGGCGCACCCGTGTCTGGACCTGTGCAGCTTTCCGGGCGCAACGGGCGCCGACAAGCTGGGGCAGACCCTTGGGGTGCACGCGCCGCCATGGGCACCTCGTGCTAGAACAGCGCGCCTTGGGCGGGAACGGGATCGGCGTCGCGCGCGGGCGGTGGGGCTGCCTGGGGGTCTGTGCCTCCCAGTCGCCACGCCAGCCCCGACATCCGCACCGCATGCCGCGCGAGCGCGTCGCGCAGCACCTGTGCGCTGCCGGCGATGTGCAGGCGGCTGCGCGCGCGAGTGATCGCGGTATAGATCAGTTCGCGCGAGAGCACGCGGCTGTCGTGGCGCGGCAACTGCAGCCACACCTCATCGAACTCGCTGCCCTGGGCCTTGTGCACGGTCATCGCGAACGCGCTCTCGTGCGCAGGCAACGCGGCAGGATGGAACGCGCGCACCTCGCCGGGGGCGTCGCCCGCGAACCAGGCCATCGGCGTGTCGGCGCCGTCGCGCCAGCAGATGCCGATGTCGCCGTTGAACAGGCGATGGCGGTAGCTGTTCTCGGTGATCAGCAGCAGGCGGCCATGGAACCAGGCAGGTGCCGGGCCGAGACGGCGGCCCGACAGCAGTGTCTCGATCTGGGCGTTGAGGCCACGCGCGCCTTGCGGGCCTTCGCGCACCGCGGTCAGCAGGCGCAATCGCTGCGACTGCGCAAGCGCCGCCGCAGGATCGGGGGCCTCGGCGAGACTGCGCCAGTGTGCGAGCAGCGTGACTTGGTGCGCGTCGAACGCGTCGGACATGTCCTCGTGGAAGTGCACGCCGCGCAACCGGCCGCCGCGCAACAGCGACAGCACAGTGTCGGCATCGCCATCGCGCGCGGCGTCGGCCAGTGGGGCCAGGTCGAAACCGGCGTGCTGGCGGTAGCCGCGCTGCAGTTGCACGCGATGGCCGTGCAAGCGGCCAGTGGCGGGGTCGACGGGCGTGGCCGTACCGAGCAGCGGCTGCAGTGCGCGCGCATCGTCGGCCTGCACCGCGTGACCGGGGCCCGCGGCGGCGAGGATGGCGGCCAGCACGTCGCCGGCCTCCACCGACGGCAACTGGTCGGCATCGCCGAGCAGGATCAGCTGGGTGCGGTCTGCGACGGCATCGACCAGTTTGGCCATCAGCGGCAGGTCGACCATCGAGGCTTCGTCGACGACCAGCAGGTCCAGCGGCAGCGGATTTGCCGCGTGGTGGCGGAATGCGGGACTGTCGGGCACCGTGCCGAGCAGGCGGTGGAGTGTGCTGGCGGTGTCGGGCAGGGCGCCGGGCAGCGCGGCGCGCAGCTCCGGATCGAGGGTGCCGACGAATCCCTGCACGGCCCGACGCAGGCTCTCGGCCATGCGTTCGGCGGCGCGGCCGGTCGGCGCCGCCAGCGCGATGCGCGGCAGTGGCCGCCCACCGCGCAAGGCCTGGGCGATGCGCAGCACCAACAGACGGGCAATGGTGGTGGTCTTGCCGGTCCCGGGCCCGCCGGTGACCAGCAGCAGCGCACGGCGCAGCGCCAGCGCGGCGGCGCGGGCCTGGCGGTCGTCGCCGGTCTGCGCGTCGGGAAACAGCGTGGCAAAGGGATCGGCGACCGACGGCGGATCGGCTGCATCGAGTGGCTGCGCCGCGATGCGGCGCAGGCCCGCGGCCAGGCCCGCCTCGTACTCGCGGTAGCGACGCAGATACAGCAGGCCGCCCGCGGCATCGGCCGGCTCGAGGACCAGCGGGACATCCGTCGCCGATGGGGCGAGCGGATCAGCGGGCCGGCCGACCCAGCGCGTTTCGCGCAGCAGCGCGTACCAGGCGTCGGGCGCGGGCCAGTCCAAATCGGTATCGACCAGCAGCCGCGGGCGCGCCGGATCGAAGCCGGCATGGCCGTTGGCAACCGCCAGCGAGGCCAGCGCCGCGGCCGCGAGCACCGCATCGGGTGTCTCCGGGGCGAGCCGCCGCAGGCGCTGTGCCAGCTCGAAGTCGAGTGCGCGCAACGCGCCACTGCGCTGCAGCGCGGCGAGCAGGTTGGGCGGGCGTGACCCCGTGGGCGCTGCGGCCTCGCGCATGGTGTCGGTCCTGGCGGTCATGCGCGCGCACCCGGGCCGACCCCAGGCCTGCCCGCGAACAGTGCGTCGAGCGCGTCCACCAACGCCGGCGCGAAGCGCTGCGCGTGGACGCCCGCGGACGGGTCGCGGTCGGGGACCAGACCGCGGCAGAACAGGTAGCGCACGCCGCCGAAGTCGCGCGCGTAGTCGTAACCGTCGCCCAGACGAAAGCGCAGCCAGCGATGCAGGGCGAGCGTATAGATCAGCGCCTGCAGGTCGTACTCGCTGTGCACCATCGCGCGCTGCAGCGTGGGCGCGTCATAGCCAGGCAGGCGATTGGATTTGTAGTCGAGCACGTACCAGCGGCCATCCACGGTGTAGGTCAGGTCGATCAGGCCGGTCATCAGGCCCTCGAGCGTGCGGCGCAGGCCGAAACCGCTGCGGCCGGTCGCCACGCCGTGGGCATGCAGCAGCGCAAGCATCGCCTCGACTGCGGTGGGCTGCAGTGCGAACTGGAACTCGATCTCCGCCCGGCGCGCGTCGACGGGCACGTCGCACAGCCGCACCCCCTCGGGCAGCGCGATGGTGAGTGTGGGGCCGATCAGCGCGGTCAGCACCGCCACGCCGTCGTCGATGTCCTCTGCCGCGTAGCCGCCGCCGCGCAGCGCCGCTTCGATGACGTCGCGTTGCCCGGTCGGTGCCGGGTCGCCCGCGCGCCATGCGCGCCAGGCCGCGAAGTCGCCGAGTTCCAGGGCTTCGTGCAGCACCACGCCGAAGCGGTTGCCGGCAAAACGCGGGTCGTGGTCGTCCGCGCGGGGCATCTCGGGCGCGGGTTCGCCTTCAGGCTCGTCCTGGCCACCGGCCGCGGCGACGGTCGCACGCGTGGAGGCGTCCTGCGCGCCGCTGTTGGCATTGGCGAGCTGGGTGAAGCTGTAGACCCACCAGTCGGGTGCGATCGCACGCACGGCGGTCCGCGCGGCGGGGCGCTCGCCGGCCTCGACCGGCGGCAGCCATGGCAGTGTCGCCGGCGAGGTAACGTCGCGCACGATGCAGGGCGTGTCGGGCAGGCCGTCGAGCATCGGCGCCAGTGCGGTCTGGCGCGCGTTGTAGAAATCGCCGGTCGCGATCCACAACGCGTGTTCGGCACGGGTCAGGCCGACGTAGAGCAGGCGTGCGTCCTCGGCGCGCTGCGCGTCGATCCACGCGTTGCGCGCGGCGTCCCAGCCGGATGTGTCGGCCTGCAGCTTCCAGCACAGCGCACGGTCGCCGGCCGCATCGGCGACCACGCAGGCGCGGCCGGGATCGGGTGGGCGGCTGCCGATGCCGACGAACGGCAGGAACACCAGCGGGTACTCCAGGCCCTTGCTCTTGTGCAGGGTGACGATCTGCACCCGGCGCGCGTCCGATTCCAGGCGCAACAACTGGGCCTCGTCGTCGGCATCGGCGCGGGCGATCTGCTGGCCCAGCCAATCGACCAGGCCCTGCAGCCCCAGTGCACGTGCATCGGCCTGCTGCAGCAGTTCGCCCAGTTGCAGGTAGTTGGTCAGCCGGCGTTCGCCGTCGAGCAGGCCGAGCAGGCGCGGGCCGTTGTCGGCGCACAGATCGGCGATCAGCGCCAGCGGACCGCCGCGCTGCCAACGCTCGCGCCAGGCCAGCGCGCGCAGCTGCCAGCCGCGATGCGCGTCGGCATCGTCGTCGAGCGCAGCGATGCCGGCCGCATTCACGCCCAGCAGCACCGTCGCCAGCGCCGCGCGCAGGCGGCTGTCATCGGCAGTGTGCAGCAGCGCGAGCAGCAGCGTGAGCACCTCGTGCGCCTCGGGTGTGGCGAACAGGCTCTGCTTGCCGGCGGCGACCGCGGGAATGCCGACCGCCGCCAGCGCCTGCTGGATCCGTGTGGCTTCGCTGTGCTTGCGCACGAGTACTGCGATGTCGCCCGGCTGCACTGGGACGCCATCGAGCGTGGCGGTGCCGGCGCGCGCCTCGCTCAGCACCGCGTGGATCGCAGCGACGCAGGCGGCGGTCGCAAGTTCGCGCGCGCGATCGGCACTGTGGGGCTTGCGTTTGCCCGCGTCGTCGGCCGGCGGGGCCGGTGCCTGCCACAGCGTCAGGGCGGGCGCATGGGCGCCGTCGCGCTGGAAATCGGCATCCGTGCGTGTCGTGCCTGGCAGCACACGATGGAACCGGATGTGCCGATCGACAAATGCGTCCTCACCGGCCTGCGCGTACAGCGCTTCGATCGCGGCGAGCAGCGACGGACGCGAACGGAAGTTGCGGTCGAGCGGTGGCGCGGCAACGGCATCGCGAGCGGCGAGCAGGTAGGTCTGCACATCACCGCCGCGGAAGCCGTAGATCGCCTGCTTGGGATCGCCGATCAGGAACAGGGCCGGTTCGAACCCGCCCTCCCGCGCTGCCTCGGAATCGCCGAACACGGTGCGGAAGATGCCCCATTGCCGTGTGTCGGTGTCCTGGAACTCGTCGACCAGCGCGACCGCGTACTGCGCACGCAGGCGCTGCACCAGCGCCTGTGCATGCGGCCCGTGCAGGGCATCGGCAACGCCGTCGATCAGATCGTCGTAGGTCTGCACGTGCAGTTGCTGTTTGCGTTGGGCCAGGCGTGCGCGTGCCGCATTGCGCAGGCGGTGAAGCAGGCGCGTCTTCGCCTGTTCGAGCCAATCCTGTGCAACACGATCGGCGTTGGACCAGGTGTGCAGCGCGTCGAACAACGGTGAGCACGGCACCTTCGACTGCGTGTCGTCCTTGCAGAAGTCCAATAGCCGGGCTGGCAGCAGTTTGTCGAGATGGGTCTTGTCGTCCATCACCCAGTGCGAAAGCGCGCGGCCGTCGCGCAGTGTCTGGAAGGCCTTGTCGAAACTGGGCCGGCGCGCGCGACGGCCATCGAAGACTTTGCCGTCGAATGCCATTGCGACCGCTGCCTGCGCATCCTCGATGTGCGCATCGATCGCGGCGATCAGGGCCTGCGCTGCGGCGTCGCGCGCAGGGCGCGGATCGGGTTGCGGCGGTCCGGCCGGTGGTCGCAGCACCGGCTCGCGGATCAACGGGCCAAGGTCGCGCGCCATGTCGTCGGGGCCGCCTTTCCACAGGCCCATCAACAACGCGGCGTCGTCTGCATCGGCAGCGGTGCTGCGCCACAGATCGGCGGCCAGTTCCTCGCGCAGCGCGCGGTCGCTGGCCAGCAGTTCGGGCGCGGCGAAGCTCTGCCCGCTCTCGAGCGCGTGCTCGCGCAGCACGCGGGCGCAGAAGCCGTGGATGGTGAAGATCGCGGCGAGGTCGATCTCGTCGGCGGCCTGCTGCAGCCGACGCTGCAAAGCGGCAGCGGACTCGTCGCCGGTTGCCAGGTGCGCGGCGATCACCGCGCGGCTGAGTGCGGCGTCGGACGCTTGATCATCGCCGGCCGGCGCGTCGACCAGCCGGGAGGCCAGTACGAGGCGTTCGCGGATGCGCTTGCGCAGCTCCTGCGTCGCGGCCTCGGTGAATGTCACCGCAAGGATCTGGCCGATGCGCAGGCCGCGTTCGACCACCAGCCGGGTGACCAGCGTGGCCAGGGTGAAGGTCTTGCCGGTGCCGGCGCTGGCCTCGATCAGCTGTGTGCCGGCCAGCGGCAGCGTCAGAAACGGATCGATGGAGGCGGACGTGGACGCGTTCATGCCTCCACCTCCACGTCGGTCTCGACGTCGAAGCGGCGGTCGTCCTCGAAGCCGGCATGCACGCGGCCAAGTTCGACGGCCGAGAACACGCGGAAGGCGATCTGGGCGAACTGCCGGAACAGGGCTGGATCGGCGAACGGGTCGCGACCGCGCAGCGCGAGTCGGTACGCATCGCCGCGCCCCTCACCCCATTGCCGGTCGCCGCCCCGCCACTTCGCGGTCGCGGCCTTCGCTGCCCTGTCGGCATCGGCGGCGCTGAAGTACTCCCAGCCGCTGTAGGGGCCGAACGGCAGCGGCGCCTGCAGGCCGTCGTGCCGCAATTCGAGCAGGGCGCGCAGCGCATCGCGCGCCGCGTCGGGCGGCAGTGGCGCGCGCACGAAGGGGCCGATGCCCGAGTCCTTGGTCTCGTGGAAGCGCACCAGCGGCAGGTCGAGGCCCGCGGCGCTCGCGAGCAGCCAGTCCAGGCCCTGCCGGATCGCGGTCGGGCCGTTGAGCGCACCCAGGCGCACGTGCGCGATGCCTGCCGGGTACACGCTGTCGAGCCGGCCCTGGAGGCGCAGGCCGTCGAGCGCGATGTCGACATGCCGCGTGTCCGGCATGGCGTCGCCGCGCCAATCGGCGAAGGCATCGGCGTAAGGGCGCAGCGACGCCACCAGCGCCTCGAGCTGGCCTCGGCCCAGCGGGCCGGATGGCAACAGCGCCCGGGCGCGCAGGTGCTCGTAGAGGCCGGCGTCCTGGCCGGCGAGCAGTGCTTCGAACACCTGCTGGTGCAACGCCGCCCGCTCCAGGCCACTGCCGGCGACCAGCAGCGGCTCCACATCCTGGCCGACTTCGGCCTCGTCGGCCAAGCGCAGGTCCAGGCGTTCGCGCAGGAACTGCGCCGCCGGCGCGACCAGGAAGCGGCGCAGTGCGTCGAGCGCAAGCGCGGCGTCGGCCGGCGACAGCGCGGCGGCAGCGGTGCGCGGCGGCAGCGGCGTCGCACACCATGGCGCGAGGTCCGTCCGCGCGCCGCCGATGCGTGCCGCGGCCGGCTGCCATTGCGCGCGATAGCTGAAGCGGCGTGGGTCGCCGTCTGCGCCGAAGGCCGCTGGCGCGAACGGCTGCAGCGCATGGCGTACCGTCAGCGCTGCGGCGGCGGCTTGCGGGTCGGCGTGGTAGGTCGCGGCGGTGGCGAGCAATTCGGCGACCAGCGACGAGGGCTCGCGCACGCTGCCGTCGCGCGCGTCCGCGCCCAGGTAACTGATGTAGAACACGTCCTGCGCCGAGGCGAACAGCTGCAGGAACAGGAAGCGATCGTCCTCGCGGGTGGAGCGGTCGCCATGGCGGCGCCGGGTCGTGCCCAGCTCCGCGGTGAGCCGGTTGAGGCCGGCAGCGGTGTCGCGCCGCGGGAAGTCGCCGTCGTTCATGCCCAACAGGCAGATCACCCGGAATGGCAGCAGGCGCATCGGCACCATGCGGCCGACGCTGATGCCGCCGGTCAGCAGTGGCGCGCGGGTATCGGCCTCGGCCAGCAACTGCGCAAAGTGCGCGCGCACGACGTCGGCCGGCACCGGCGTCTCGACGCCCGCGCGCGCGGCATCGGCGGCGAAGGCGTCGATCAGCCGTCGCAGCCGCTCGAGCGCGCGCTGGGTGGCCGGGGCGGCCGGGCTGTCGGGCAGCAGCGTGTCGAGCAGGCTGAGCAGACGTTCGCGCCAGGCGGCGGCGGTCAGCGCCTCGCCCAAGTCGCGTTGCGCGCTGCCGAGCACGCGCAGCAGCCGGATCAGGGTGTCGAGCGCGTCGAGCGCGCCGCCTTCGAGCGCCGGCCATGGGGCGATGCCCGCGATCGTGTCGTCGCTGCCACTGGCATGGCCCAGCAGCAGGCGGTCGAGCGCGAACGCCCAGGTATAGGCCTCGTCGTCGGGCGCCCCGTGCGCGGCGCGGTGGGCGCCGTCGAGCCCCCAGCGCGCGCCGGCGGCCTGCAGCCAGCCGTGCAGGCGCTCGAAAGCCGCCGCATCCAGACCCGCTGCCTGCGCCAGCGGCGGACTGGCGAGCAGGTCCAGGACCTCGTTGAGCCCGAAGCGCGACACCGGCAGACCCAGCAGCCGCACGAACACCTCGGCCAGCGGCTCGCCCGCCAGCGGACTGGTGTCGGCGAGCGCGTACGGCATCCGCATTCTCCCAAAACCGGGGTTCAGAGTCGGATTTTCCTTGAAAACCCTACTCGCACCCCGGTTTTGATTCGCCGAAGACGGCTTCGAGGTAGGGGACGTAGGGGTCGATGTCCGGGGCGAGCACCGCGATTTCGCGCGGTTGCAGCGGCGGGTCGAAACGCGGGTCCTCGAGCAGGCCGCGCAGTTGGTCGTGGAGCACCTGCAGTTCGCGCAGGCGGGTGTGGCAGGCATGCACCTGCAGGCTGGGGTCGCGCAGTTCGGGCGCGCGGCGCGGCGCAGGCACCGGCGGCGGGGCGCGGCGGAACAGGTCGCTCTGCATCCGCCGCAGCAAGGTGTCGCCCAGGCCGCCTGCGTCGAGCGGGCGCTGGCCCGACTCGAGCGGATCGGCGTAGACCTCGATCTCGGCGCGCGGATGTACGACCTCATAGCTGCCCAGCAGCGCCATGAAGTCCCGACCCGCCGCGCCCCAGGCCTGCAGCAGGCGGTTGTCATCGGCGTTGCCTGCCAGCAGCGCGGCATCGAACGCCGCGTCCGCGGGTGCGCGCCGATGCGGGGCCAGCGCCTGCAGATCGCCCCAGTAGCCGCGCGCAGGCGTGGGCAGGTAGAAGTGCAACGTGCCCACGCGTGCCTGGGTCGCCAGCACGCGCAGCACGTCGGGCGAGACGTTGAGCGTGGCAAACGCGAACATCCGGCGCGGCAGGCCGTGCGGCAACGCCGCGTGCTCGCCGGAGAAGCGGTCCAGATAGGTCTGGATGCGGCGCGCGCGGGTGGCGTGACCGGCGGCGACATGCCGCCACAGTGCGGCCTGCGGATCGTCGGGATCGGCGCCGCCTTCCCAGCGCAGCAGCCAGTCGCGCCGCCAGGCCTGGTACTTCTCGAACACGCCGGCCAGCTCGCCGGCAAGCGCCCATGGCCGCAGCGCATCGTCGCCGGCGAGGTACGCGGCCAGCGGCGCGAGCGCCGGCTGTGCCAGCACGCCAGGGTCGACGAGCGCGGCGTACAGCCGCCAGCGCAGGCTTGCGGCGTCGAGTTCGTCCTGCGCTGGACCCAGGTTGGCCACGAGCGCACGGGCGACGAACTCGCCGGGCGTCAGGAACTCGAGGTTGGCGGCCACGCCGTGCTCGGCGGCCAGCGTCGCCTGCAGCCAGCGGCGCATGGCGACCTGCGGGATCAACACGACCTCGGGGGTGAGGATCGACCCGCCCGACACCGGCTGCCGCAGCTCGGCGGCCAGCAGCCCGGCCAGCACTTCCAGCGTGTTGGACGGGTAGAGGCGGAAGTCGGCGGGCGCTGCAGTCATCGCGCCATCTTGCCGCAGCGGGTTCGCAGCATGCGAGACGCGGTGGTCCGTGCACGGCTAACGGCGCCGTCACGGCCGGTGCCTAAGCTGTGCGGATGTCGCCGCCGCCGTCCCCGCAAGCGCTTTCCGACCGCGTCCCGACCGGCGAGCGCGCCGCGCGCCTGCGCGCCCGCTTCGACCGGGTGCGTGCCCGCACGACCGCGCTCGCCGCGCCGATCGGGGCTGAGGATGCGATGGTCCAGAGCATGGACGACGCCAGTCCGACCAAGTGGCACCTGGCGCATACGACGTGGTTCTTCGAACGCTTCGTGCTGGCTGCCGACGCGGGCTATCGCGAGGTCGACCCAGCCTGGGACTTCCTGTTCAACAGCTACTACCAGAGCGTCGGGCCGATGCATGCGCGCCCACACCGCGGGCTGCTGTCGCGACCGACGCTCGCGCAGGTGCGCGATTACCGCCAGGCGGTCGATGCGCGCCTGCGTGCGCGGCTGGCCTCGGGCGACCTCGACGACGCCCGGCTCGACATCGTCGAACTGGGCCTGCAGCACGAGCAGCAGCACCAGGAGCTGCTGCTGACCGACATCAAGCATGCGTTCTGGTCCAACCCGATCGCACCGGCCTATCGCGAGGACCTGCCGACCGCGTCCGGCACGGCGGCACCGCTGCGCTGGATGACGCGCGAAGAGCGCGTGGTCGAGATCGGCCACGCCGGCTGGCCGGGCACGGCGGGCTTTGCCTACGACAACGAGTCGCCGCGACACCGCGTGCTGGTGCCGACCCATGCGTTGGCCAGCCGGCCGGTCAGCAACGCCGAGTACCGGGCGTTCGTCGAAGATGGCGGCTATCGCACCGTCGGCCTGTGGCTGAGCGCCGGCTGGGCGCGCGTGCAGGCCGAGGGCTGGCAGCGGCCGCTGTACTGGGACGAGGCTTTGACGCGCGAGTTCACCCTCGGCGGCTGGCGCACGCTCGACCCGGGTGCGCCGGTGTGCCATCTGAGCTACTACGAGGCCGATGCGTTCGCGCGCTGGGCCGGTGCGCGGCTGCCGACCGAGTTCGAGTGGGAGCAGGCCGCCGCCGGCCTGCCGGTCGAGGGCAACTTCGTTGATGCCGGCAATTTGCATCCTCGCGTGCCGGACGCATCCGACACCGGCCTGCAGCAGCTGTTCGGCGATGTCTGGGAATGGACCCACAGCGCCTACACCGCCTATCCCGGCTATCGGCCGTGGCCGGGCGCGCTGGGCGAGTACAACGGCAAATTCATGGATGCGCAGTGGGTGCTGCGCGGTGGCAGTTGCGCCACGCCAGCCGATCACGTGCGCGCCAGCTATCGCAATTTCTTCCCCTCCGACGCGCGCTGGCAGTTCGCCGGCCTGCGCCTGGCCAAGGATTCTCCATGAACGCCGCCACCGCCCGCGCCCGCGCGCAGGCTGCGCTGACCGACCTGCGTCCGCGTCCCGACGACATCGCTGCCGACGCCATCGCCGGCCTGTCGCGCACGCCCAAGCGGCTGCCGTCCAAGTACTTCTACGATGCCGAAGGCTCGCGTCTGTTCGAGGCGATCACCCGCCAGCCCGAGTACTACCTCACACGCACCGAGCTTGCGCTGCTCGAGGCGCGCATGGACACGATCGCCCAGGCGATCGGCGCAGGCGTGCACGTGGTCGAGTTCGGCAGCGGCAGCGGGCGCAAGACCGAGCTGCTGCTCGACGGGCTCGACGATCCGGTCGCCTACACCCCGATCGAGATCTCGCGCACCGCGCTGATGGACAGCGTCACGCGGCTGTCCCAGCACCATCCCGACGTCGAGATGCTGCCGGTGTGCGCCGACTTCACCGTGCCGGTGCCACTGCCGGCTGCCGCGCGCACCGCCAGCCGCACGCTGGTGTTCTTTCCTGGCTCCACGCTCGGCAACTTCGGCGATGAAGAGGCCGTGCGGCTGCTGGCCTCGATGCGCCGCACGATGGGCGACGACGGCCGCGCGCTGATCGGCATCGACCTGGACAAGGACCCGGCGGTGATCGAGGCGGCGTACAACGATCTGGCCGGCGTCACCGCGGCGTTCACGTTGAACCTGCTGGCACGGCTCAATCGCGAGATCGGCAGCGACTTCGACCTCCAGGCGTTTCACCATCGCGCGGTCTACGTGCGCGAGCGTCTGCGCATCGAGACCGCGCTGGTCAGCGAGCGTGCGCAGACGGTGCGTGTGGGCGGCCAGGCGTTCGCGTTCGAGGCCGGCGAGGCGATGGATGTGGAGGTCAGCCAGAAGTACACCGATGTCTCGTTCGCCGCGCTCGCGCGAGCGGCCGGCCTGCGGGTGACGCATGGCTGGAACGACCCCCAGGACTGGTTCGGGCTACGGCTGCTGCAGCCGATCTGAAGCGATGTCCGATGCAGACGCCGCCGTGTTGCGCGAGCGCATACTCGGGCTGCTGGCCGGACGCGCGGCCGAGGCGTCGATCTGTCCGTCGGAAGTCGCGCGTGCGTTGCGGCCGGGCGGCGACTGGCGCGCGCTGATGCCGGCCATTCGCGAAGTGGCCACTGCATTGGCGCGTGCCGGCGCGGTGTCGGTCACCCAGCACGGTGCCGTCATCGATGCGAGTGCGCCACCGCCAGGGCCGGTGCGCCTGCGACGCGGACCACGCTGGTCGACGACAGGCTGAGCGCTCTACGATGGGGCGCCCCGCGAGGCCACCGTCCATGCCGTCGACCGACAAGCCGTTCTCGCCCGCCTGCGAGCGCAACCGCGATCCGATCCTCGCGGTGCTGCGCGATGCGTTCGCGATGCACACGCATGTGCTCGAGATCGGCAGCGGGACCGGCCAGCATGCGGTGCACTTTGCCCAGGCGCTGCCCGGCCTGCGCTGGCACTGTTCCGATCGCGTCGAACAACTGCCGGGCATTGCGCAGTGGCTGGGCGACGCCGGCCTGCCCAGCACGCCGCCGCCGGTCGAACTCGACGTGACCGCCGGTCCGTGGCCGGTGTCGGAGGCGGCCGACGGCCGCTTCGATGCCGCGTTCACCGCCAACACGCTGCACATCATGGACTGGCCGGCGGTCGAGGCCTGCTCCGCCGGGCTCGACCGGGTGCTCGCATCCGAGGCGACGCTGGTCGTCTACGGGCCCTTCAACATCGATGGCCGCTTCACCAGCGACAGCAATGCCGCATTCGATGCCTGGCTCAAGGCGCGTGACCCCGCGTCGGGCCTGCGCGACCTGGCGGCGGTCGATGCGCTCGCCGCCGGAATCGGCCTGCGCCGTGTCGACGACATCGCGATGCCCGCGCACAATCGCTGCGTGGTCTGGCGGCGTTAGCCAGAACGCACCGGCGCGCTCGGTGCTGGACTTCAGTGTTTGTCTTCGACCGGAATGCGGCGCTCGACCAGCCAGGCGCGGACCTTTTCGCGGTCGCTGCGCGCCTGCGGCGTCAGCACGGCGTCGCGCGCACGGAAGAACGACGGCTGGAAGGTCGCGCCGACACGATCGCGCGCGGTCGGATCGGCACCCGCCTCGAGGAAGCGGACCACCCAGCCGGTCGCATTGATGCGCGCGGCCTTGTGCAGCAGCGTCGCGCCGTAGCGGTCGGTGGCATCGACCTTGGCGCCGGCCGCGAGCAGTGTGCCGATGGCATCGTCGTTGCGGGCTTCGAGCGCATTGAACAGCGGCGTCTCGTCGTTGCGCGCATTGGACATGTCGGGCGACAGCCCGCGCGCCAGCAATGCCTTGAGATACGTCGGATCGTCCTGCATCGCGGCGACGTGCAGGGCGGTGTTGCCGTTGGCAGCGGCGGCCGCAGGATCGGCGCCGGCTTCGAGCAGGGTCTGGAACGCGCGCCGGTCGCCTCGCAGGATCGCGGCCTGCAGCAGCGGCGTGCCGTCGGCATCGGTCGCGTCCGGGTTGGCACCATCGGCAATCAGACGCTTGGCGTCGGCCAGATCGCCGCTGTGGGCGGCACGCGCCAGCGCGGCGGTGCCGGGATCGGTGGACGGATCGTGGGGCATGTTCGGTCCTTGTCGGGCGCAGGCACTCTGGGCGGCAACCAGCAGCAGCGCACACACCCAGGCGCGCGTGCGGGGCGCGGTCAACGGCAAAAGCGACTCGATCATGACGGCGCCCCGTTGGCGGTACAAGCGCACAGCCTAGCGCCGCGGGTACGAATGGTGCGTGACAGCGTCATCGCCCCCGCATCGCCGCGATGCGCAACGGAATCAGCGGAACCAGTTGAGGGGGTTGGCCTTTTCGGCCACCCAGCGTCCGCCTTCGGCGAGGCGATCCCCGGTCCAGGCTGCGGCATCGCCCACGGCGCGGGCGCCGTCGGCCACGCGCTCGCCGGTCCACACCGCTGCATCACGCACGGCCAACGCCCCGTCGACAGCGCGCTCGCCCAGCCAGGTCGCGCCCTCGGCCGCGCGGTCGGTCGCCCATTGCGCGCCGTCGCCAGCCTTGTCCAGCAGCCAGCTGGCGCCATCGCCAAGCTTGTCCAGGCCCCACTGCACGCCGCCGCCGGCTGTGTCCGCGACATTGTCGACGGCCCGCCCGGTCCACTCGATGCCGCTGGCCACGGCGTCGAACGGCGCGTCGAAACCGACGCGGTCGCCGACATCGCGCAACACGCTGCCGCCGAGGTTGGCGACATTCTCGACGACATCGCCCGCGGTATTGAGCGTGTTGGCGACCACGTCGCCACCGAGCCCGACCACGCCGTCGACCACATCGCCGGCGATCGACAGGCCACCCGCGACATAGCGCCCTTCGCTGAGGTCGGTCCGGATCGTCTCGCCGATCCCGTCGATCGCGCCCGACACCGTCGCGCTGCCATCCCGGTACAGCCCACCGATCCCGTTGGCGAGCGAGCCCAGCTGATTGAGGTTGTGCTCACCGATGTTCTCGACGGTGCTCAGCGCCAGGCCGAGGTTGGTACCCGAGCGGTCCGCGGGTTCGCGCGCGGTGTTCTCGCGCAGCGACTCGACGTAGGACGGATGGTCGCCGCCACCGCCATGCAGGCCCAGCAGATCGAGGCGGCCCATCCCGGCGGGCGGATCGATACGCAGTTCATGGCCGACGGCATCGGGCGGTGAGACGCCGAGGATCCCCGGCAAGTCCTGCTGCGCCAGCGTCAACGGATCGCCATCGACCACATAGCGGCGGATCTGTCCGCTGTCGGCCAGATCGCTGCGCGCGCCGTTGGGATTGAAGCCCAGCGAGGCGAGGGTGTTGTTGCTCAGGCCCGAGGCGTTGAAGGTCACGCCCGGCGCATCGGTGGCGAGCATCGCCGCCGAGGCCAGACCGCCGCCCAGCGAATGGCCGGTGATCGCGACGTTGCCGTCGCCGAAGGTGTCCATGGCCAGCTGGGCCAGTTCCATGGCCTGCGAGTACTGCGCGGTCTGCATGCCCAGGCCCTGGCCGCCATTGGCGCGCGAATCGCCGCCCTGGCCCAGGCCCCAGTTGTCGGTGCCGCGGTAAGCGACGACGTACTGGCCTTCGGCGTTCTGGTAGATCGCGGCGTCGAAGCCGGTCTGCGCGTCGTGCAGCTTGTCGGCGGAGATCGGAATCTGGTTGCCCTGGGCATCGACCAGATGGGTGCCGTCCTCACTGGGGACCAGGCGCTGCCAGCCCGCGGCCTGCAGTTCGGCTTCCGCGGCTGTCCCGGTGACGCCGTTGGGGCCGCTCAGCGTGTAGCTGTCGTTGGCCATCAGCGAGAAGTGCAGGTCGCGCTCGGGTTGCGGCGCGGTGCCCCTCACCTCATTGGCGAAGCTGCCATCGCCGCGCGGGAAGCCGGCGCTGGTGTCGACATGGCTGCGCGGCGCATTCGCCGGCTGACCGGTCTGCGCACGCAGCGCGGGGTCGAGCGCATGGTCGCGCCAAGTGTCGATCGGGTGGCTGTTGCCGGAAACCGGGGACAGGCTCATGACGCGCACCTCGCAGTCGGATACCCCGACGATAGGCGTCTGGACCGCCAGCGACAGCTGGTGCGAACCCTAGGCTGTGGCCCCGAAAGGGGATCGAGGTCACGGTTCGCGCCCGTGCAAGCGCGATACCGGCGCCCCTGCGCTCAGTCGGCGTCGGTGACGTTCTTCTCCAGCGGCACGCCGTGGGCCTTGAGCCAGGCGACGATCTCGCGCCGCTCGTCGCGCGCGCGGGCGCTGAGAAGATTGGCCGGGAACGAGAAGTACTCGACCTGGAAGCTGTCGCCGCGCGAATTGCGCGCCTCCGGGTCGGCACCCGAGCGCAGCAGCGCGAGGATCGCCGCGCCGCCGTTGGTGCGCGCCGCGACGTGCAGCGGCATGTCGCCGTTGCGGTCGGCGATGTCCGGATCGGCGCCGGCCTCGAGCAGCACCTCGGCCTGGCCGGCCTCGGGCGAGAGCAGCGCCTGCACCAGCGGCGTCGCGCCGGTGTGCGGGTTGCGCGCGTCCTTGTCGCCGCCGTGGGCGAGCACGCTGCGCAGGATCGCCGGGTTGCCGGAGAACGCGGCCGCGTGCACCGGTGTCTCGCCGCGCGCGTCGACGCGGTCGGGATCCGCGCCACCCTCGAGCAATGCCTCCACGCTCGCGGCGCGGCGCTGGCGGATCGCCTCCATCAGCAGGGTCTCGCCCTGGCTGCCGGGCGTGTCGGCAGGCACCTGTTGGAGTTGGCGACGGACCTCGGCGGCGTCGTCGCGGCGGACCGCATCGGCCAGCGAGGCAGTCGACGGGCTGTTGAAGGCGTCGTTGCTCATGGAAGGCGGGGCGCACCCGACGGCGCCGAGGAGGACGGTGGCGGACAGCATGACGCGGAAATGGGGCATGCGGGGCATTTCAACCTCCCAACACGGCCTGGCACAAGCGCCGGCACGCCGGGCTCAGCGCCCGAACAGGCTGCCGACGAGGTTGGTCGCCCCCTGCGCCACCCAGCCCACACCGTCGACGACCGTCTCGGCTGCCTGACCGGCGACGTCGGTGGCGAACTCGGCCACATCGCCGGCGCCGTCGATCGCCCCCGACAGCACGTCGCCCGCCCAGCCGCCGACGCTGTCCTTCACCTGGCCGGCGAGCTGGTCGGCATAGCCGTCGACGGTGTCGCCGATCGAGTTCAGCGCGCCCTCGGCCAGGTCGCCGACCAGGCGCGCGGCGCCGAGCACGTAGTCGCCATTGGCGAACTCGTTGGCGACGACCGCGTCGACGTCGGTGGCGAAGTCATGCACGTTGCGCGCGTAGTCGTCCTTGGCCGCGTCGGGCAGCAGGTTCTGCAGGTCGCGGCCGAGCGAGGACGGGTTCTCGTAGCCCGCCTGCCACGGCTGGTGCTCGATCATGCCGGCGGTCAGCGCGTTGGGGCTGTGGCTGATGGCGGCATAGGCCACATTGCCGACGAGGTTCGCGCCGCCGGTGACCAGACCTGTAACCGGATTGAACGGCAGCAACGGCATGTGCCGCGCGATCTCCACACCGGTGTTGAGCGTTTCGCTCAGGCCCGGCGAGAAGCCCTCGGTCGGACCGTAGTTCGTGAACATCTGGTGCTCGTCGGCGCTGGCCGGCTTCACGACGATCTGCGTGCCGAGCGCGTCGGGCGCGAGCAGGCCGGTCGCCCAGCTGTCCTGCGCATTGGTCAGCGCGTCGCTCGACAGCGAGTAGGCGCGGATCTGGCCACCCTCGGCGGTATCGCGTGCGGCCTGCGGGTCGATGCCAATGCGGTCGAGGGTGTTGGGGTGGATGCCGGACGCGTCGAAGGTCACCGCCGGCACGCCGCTGGCCAGCGCGCCGACGCTGGCCAGGCCGCCGCCCTGCGAGTGGCCGGTGATCGCCAGGTTGGACGGCTCGGCGCGGTCGTCGCCGAAGACGCGTGCGAACTCGCGCGCGGTGTTGACCGCAGTCACGCCGAACTTGTCGCCGTCGCGGGTCTCGTAGCCCAAGCCCTGGCGGAAGTTGTTGTCCCAGTCGGCGCCGCCCTCGGCGGTGCCGCGGTAGGACAGCACGTAGTTGCCCTGGCCGTCGGTATAGACCTCGGCGCGGAATTCCTGGTCGTTGGTCGGCACGCTGTCGTTCGCGCCCAGGTACTGCAGCCGCCAGGCCTGCGGGTCGGCCACGCCCAGGTCCTGCAGCTGTTGGTCGGTGACCTCGTTCCAGCCGGCCGGCGGCGCGCCGCGGGTGCCGTAGACGGCCGTCGCCAGCTGCGACAGCGTGACGTCGAACGGCTGCGCCTGGGTACCGCTGGCGACCTCGCCCAGCGTGCTGCCGGCGGGGATCGCGTAGGGCCCGTTGGGCGGGGCGCCGGCACCGGCCGCGGGCGCCTGGACCTGCGGGTGGTACGTCGGATCGGGGCGATAGGACCCGGAGGGCACCGGGGCCGGGGCGCCGCCGGCCTGCGCGTCGCGCGGCGGAGGCGGAGGCGGCATCGGGGAGAGGCCACGCACACCGTCTGCGACCATCATCGTCATCGCCGCGCTCCTGCGGATCGTAGGCCTCGACCCTAGCGCGGCGGCGCGATGCAGCGCATCTGGGGCGTACCCCAGATGCCGGCCGCGTTCAGAACGCCGGGAGCACGGCCTCTTGGTAGCGCTGCGCGATGAACGCACGGACCTGTTCGCCGGTCAGCGCGTCGATGAGCTTGCGCACGCGCGGATCCTCGCGCTTGTCCGGCAGGCCGACCAGGAAGTTCACGTACGGCGAGTCCTTGCCTTCGATCGCCAGGGCGTCGCGCGCCGGGTTGAGGCCGGCATCGAGCGCGTAGTTGGTGTTGATCAGCGCCAAGTCCACCTGGTCGAGCACGCGCGGCAGCATCGCTGCGTCCAGCTCGCGGAACTTGAGCTGCCGGGGATTGGCGGTGATGTTGCGCAGCGTGGCCAGCGCATTGGTCGGGTCGTCGAGCGTGATCACGCCGGCATGGTGCAGCAGGATCAGCGCGCGGCTGTTGTTGCTCGGATCGTTGGGGATCACCACCTCGGCGCCGGCGGGCACCGCGTCGAGGCTGTCGTAGCGCCGCGAGTACGCGCCGAAGGGCTCGATGTGGATGCCGGCCAGAGTCACCAGTTCGGTGCCGCGGTCGCGGTTGTAGGCGTCGAGATAGGGCTCGGTCTGGAAATAGTTGACGTCGATCTGGCCCTGTACGACCTGGTCGTTGGGTTGGACGTAGTCATTGAACACGCGCACCTGCAGGTCCACGCCCTGCTCGGCGAGCAGCGGCTTGACCACCTCGAGGATCTCGGCGTGCGGGACCGCGGTCGCGGCGACGGTCAGCCGCTCGCGGCCCGCGGCGGCGCCGTTGTCGGCACTGCCGCACGCGGCGAGGCCGGCCAGCAGCAGGACGGCGGTGGCGAGGCGGGGCAGCAGAGGGGACATGGGCATTCCGGCGCGACGTGGGCCGCCCAGTATCGGGCGGCGCGCGTGCGGATCGAGTCCACGCGTGGAAATCAGTGTGCGACGCGATCAGCGGCGACTGAAGCGCGCCACCAGCCGGTCGCCGAGCATCTGCAGCAATTGCACCATGATCAGCAGCGCGACCACGGTCACCACCGCCACATCGGTGCGCGAGCGCAGGTAGCCGTCGCGGTAGGCGAGGTCGCCCAGGCCGCCCGATCCGATCGCGCCGCCCATCGCGGTGAAGCCGATCAGCGCGATCGTGGTCACCGTGGCGCCGGCGATCAGCCCCGGCAGGGCCTCGGGCAGCAGCACCCGCAGCACCAGTTGCCGGGTCGTGGCGCCCATCGCCAGGCTGGCCTCGATGACCCCGCGCTCGACCTCGCGCAGCGCGGTCTCGACCAGGCGCGCGTAGAACGGCGCCGCGCCGACCACCAGTGGCAGGATCGCGCCGCGCACGCCCAGCGACGTGCCCATCGCTTTGAGCGTGATCGGGATCAGCACGATCATCAGGATGATGAAGGGCACCGAGCGCAGCAGGTTCACCACCAGCGCCAGGCCGCCGTAGAGCATGGGGCGCGCATGCAACTGGCGTGGGCCGGTGAGGAACAGCACCACGCCCAGCGGCAGGCCGATCAGCAGCGTCAGCGGCAGCGAGCCGGCGAGCATCAGCAAGGTGTCGATCGTCGCCTGGCCGATTTCGGCCCACTTGGCGGCATCGACGTTGGGCAGCAACGGGGTGCTCATCGCGGCAGTTCCTCCACGTGCACGCCGGCCTGCGCGAACCGGCGTAGCGCCTCGTCGGCCTGGGCGCCGGTCACCGCCAGCGTCAGCTGCCCGTAGGGCAGGCGCTTGATGCGGTCGATGCGCCCAGCCAGGATCGTGTAGTCGATGCCGGTCTCGCGCGCGACGCGGCCCAGCAGCGGCTGCCAGGTCTCCTCGCCGGTGAACGTGAGCCGGAGCAGGCGCCCGTCGACGTGTGCGATGTCCTCCTGCAGCGCGCCCTCGTCGATCGCCTCGGATTCGGCGACGAACCGGCGCGTGGTCGGGTGTTGCGGATGCAGGAACACCTCGGCGACCGGGCCGCTCTCGACCAGATGCCCGGCATCGAGCACCGCGACACGGTCGCAGACCCGACGCACGACGTCCATCTCATGGGTGATCAGCACGATCGTCAGGCCCAGCTCGCGGTTGATGCCGTCGAGCAGTTGCAGCACTGAGGCGGTGGTCTGCGGGTCGAGCGCGCTGGTCGCCTCGTCGCACAGCAGGATCTTGGGTTCGGTCGCCAGCGCGCGCGCCACGCCGACGCGCTGTTTTTGCCCGCCCGACAGCTGCGCGGGGTACTTGTCGCGGTGCGCCTCCAGGCCGACGCGCACCAGCAGGTCCTGCGCGCGGGCGCGCGCCTGCGCCTTCGGCACGCCGGCCAGGCGCAGCGGGAAGGCGATGTTGTCGAGGACGGTCCGGGCCGAGAGCAGATTGAAGTGCTGGAAAATCATGCCCACGCGCCGGCGCAGGCGCCGCAGGCCGTCGCCGTCGAGTGTGCCTAGCGCCTGGCCGTCGACGGTCAGCGTGCCGCCGCTGGGCGTCTCCAGCCCGTTGATCAGCCGCAGCAGCGTCGACTTGCCGGCGCCCGAATGTCCGACGATGCCGAACACCTCGCCGGCCTGGATCGTGAGATCGAGCGGATGCAGCGCGACGACCTCGCGCCCGTGCACCGGGTAGGACTTGTGGATGCCTTCGAAACGGATCACATGCTGCGCTGCGCAAGAACCGGCGTGCAGGCTAGCAGGCCGGGGCCGTCACTGCGATGCGACGTGCGGTGCCGGACGCGCTCAGCCGGCCTGGGCCTGCGTGAACGCGGCGAAGATCGCCAGGGTTTCCGGGCTGACGTGGTGCTCGATGCCCTCCGCGTCCCGCCGGGCGATGGCCTCGGGCACGCCCAGCGCCAGCAGGAAGGCCTCGACCACCCGGTGCCGCTCGCGGCTGGCCGCGGCCAGCGCCTCGCCGGCCTCGGTCAGGAACACGCCGCGGTACGGCCGCTGGACGACCAGGCCGTCGCGGACGAGCCGCTGCAGCATGCGTGCGACCGTGGGCTGCGCCACGCCCATGCGGGCGGCGATATCGACCTGGCGCGCTTCGCCGGCATCGGCGATGAGGTCCGAGATCAGCTCGACGTAGTCCTCGGCCAGCTCCATGCGGTGCGCGTTGCGGACCTGGCGGAAGCTCTCGGCCTGGACGTCGGCTTCGAGCAGGGGGGCGGCCGGGCGGTCGCCGCGCGGGGATCGGGCCATACGACGGGGCTCACGGACAATCTCGGCGCCCATTGTCGCCAATCGGCGCCTCCGGTGCCTGCGCTCAGCCGTTGCCGGGCAGCGCGCGGACCTGGGCCGGCCGGCCGCGCGAATCGAGCGCGATCATCACAAAGCGCCCGCGGGTGCACAGTTCGCGCTCGCCGCTGAGCAGGTCCTCGGCGATTACTTCGACCTCGACCTGCATCGAGGTGCGCCCGACCTCGACCACCCGCGCGATGGTCTCCACCAGCTGGCCCTGGCGGATCGGCAGCTTGAAGTCGACCTGCTCGGAGCGCGCCGTGACCACGGTCAGGCGCGCATAGCGCGACGCCGCGATGAACGCGGCCTTGTCCATCCATGCCAGTGCCTGGCCGCCGAACAGCGTGCCCAGGTGGTTGGTGTGGTCGGGAAAGACGATCTCCAGCATCCGGGCTTCGGTGGAGGGGGCTGATGTGACGGCGGTGGGCATGAGGGCGTCCAATAGGAGGGAATGCGTGGGTCCGCCCCGCAAGCAAGCTGACGGGCCGACACGCCTGAAAAGGGGCGACAGGGTGACGCCCCAAGGCTGAATGGGGGATGCCGGCACGGGCGGCGCGCAATGCGTACAGCGTATCTCCCGCTGAGAACCGCGCGGTGTGCGTCGCAAGCCGATGTCCCTGAAGAGACCGAGCCGCTCGACGAGATCCAGATCTACGCGCTCGACGACCTCAGAATTCCTCGCGAGGAGGTCGTCGGTGGCGGTTGATCGCGGCAGAGCGCAGTGGATGGGTCGCGCGATGTGAGCGGCCGATGCTGTGGCTTGCCAGGATCTGGCGTGATCGTGACCGATGCGACGCGAGGCGCTCTGTCGGACGCCAGCCGCGGTCAGGGCTGGGCACGCAGATGGCGCTCATGACGGCGCGTCGACCGGAAGAAGCGACTTGCGCAGGAAGTGCCGCGCGTGGCCTGGCGGAAAATCGTCCAGGGTGCCGAAACAGTCGTAGCCGTGGCGCCGATAGAACGCGAGCGCCTGCCAGTCGAAGGTGTCGAGGAACGCCGCGTGGGCGCCCTGTGCGCGAGCCGCGTCCTCGGCGTGTTGGAGCAGGCGTGTGCCCAGGCCGCGGTGACGCACCGTTTCGTCGATCCACAGCACGTGGATCGACAGCCAGCCCAGATAGAGCTCCGCAAACAGACCGCCGATCAATACGCCCTCGTCCTCGATCACCCACTGCAGCGGCACGATCTCCAGCGCCGGCACGGTGGCGCGATTGAACGCGAACAGGCGGGCCGCGATCCACTCCGCTTCATCGTGTGAGGCGACGCGGATCGCCGACGCCACGACGCGTCAGCCCAGATGCTGGCTGGCGGCCTGGGCGATCTGGCCCGGCGCCTGGAACCCAGGCAGGCGTGCGGCTTCCTCGCCGTCGCGGAACAGTGCCAGCGTCGGCGTCTGCCGCAGGCCCAGGCCCCGGAAGAAGTCTTCGCCGACAATCTCCAGCTTCACCTTCAGCAGGACCAGGCCGTTCGCGGCGTCGGTCGCGGCGAACTTCGCCAGCGACATGTCGAGCATCTTGCAGCCCGGGCAGTCGTCCTTGTAGTAGTCCACGAGCAGGCGCGGATGCGCGGTTAGGGCCGCGGCGTAGTCGTCAGGCGTGGAGGCGTGCAGGGTCTGCATGGGACGGGGTCTCGTGACGGCCAACTATGGTATCGGTCCAGCGTTCGATCTTCAGCACGTCGCGCTCGCCGTGTGGCATCTGTTCGATTTCCAGCCGCGGATAGGGACTGGCGAAGAACGTCGCGATGCGATGCACCGCGCCGCAGTAGTACTCCGCGCCCCACTGCGTCTCGCCAGTGCCGAACACCGCGACGTGCTCAGGCTTGCCGACCGCATCCACCAGGTCGGCGATGAAACGCTTCATCTCGGAAGGCGTGCGCCCGGCGTTGTCGGTCCAGGCGCCAAGCACATACAGATCGTGCGCGGCGCCGTCGGGGCAGACAGACGCGAGGGTCTGGATGTCGGTCTCGATCCAGGTCACCTCGTGCCCCAGCGCCTCGCACCGTGCCCGCACCATCCGGGCGACGTCGCGGGTGTTGCCGCTGAGCGAGCAGTAGGCGAGGAGGATACGCATGAAACTCAATCTTACTGTGTTGCCTAGAGATCAATGCCCGGTCCGGCATTTGAAGTAAGGAGGTGCTAAGTCTCGTGAAAGAGCGTGGGAAACTCTAAGATGACCCGATCTACTTCCATTCGAGCAATAAGTTCCCTTTGAGCGCCACCTAACGAAGCTTGGCCAAGTCGCCGGTGAAAGGCGGACGGTCTCCATGTGGATAAGCGCCTCCGAATGATCGGGTATGGCGTCTTTATCAACTACTTTGTATACGACCCTATCAGCGTTAGATTCAGACTTGATCGCGTAATGAATTCGGTGGCGGCAGGGCGGGCGGATTTGGTGATTAAAGGAGCGAAGCCCATCGAACAAGGCTGACGTTTCTTTGTCGTGAAAATACAGGTTTGCAGCGCAATTCAAGTACTGAAGATTGTTGAGTGATGTGACATCTGCATCCGATCTTATTTCAAACCAGTTGTTTGAATGCGCAATGCTGTAGACATCCCCGTCATATAGAATGCAGTAAACAGTGGGCGACAGGGGGAGCGCACAGATTAGGCCTGCAGATTGCATGCCAAATCCCACCCCCCTCAGGAGAGGATTTCCTTGATGCCAACGATTGATTAGGACCGCTGGGTCGTCGGACGTGACGAAAGGAACGCTGGAGCGGTTTTTTGCCAAAACGATCTTTAGGTCGTCCAATACATCAAGATTTTCAGCGTAGGATCTGAGAGCGATTTGTACAGCTTGCTTGATCTCTAACTTGAACGATTCTTCCGGGTGTTGAATGAGTTTGTCTGCCTCTTCTGACATCTGCGCTGTTCTCTGGGATGCAGCCTCAGTCCTTGAATGTTGCAAAAGCCAAAAGCGTGGGATAACAACGCGAGAGTTAGAGGAGATTGGTTTGTTGTAGGAAAGGAGTTCCGGCAGAGCTGTGGCATACCCACTCTCAACGGCTTGAATCGCATTTTCTAGAAGTTGGCTTTTCCCGTAAAAGTAGTCACGCGAACATTGGCTTTTAATGGGGGCATTGAGAATTACTAGGTCGCGGTCAATGTTATAGAGGTTTATATTTTTTCTATTGGCGTCGGGCGCGAACGGGCGCAAGTAACATCTAGGAACAAAATGTTGATTCTTATTTGACGCCATGAGCTTCGCCTAAGGATCGCGCTACAAATCAAGGCCTCTAGCTCAACTAAGCGAGCACGAGGTTCTCACAAATCATCAAACCCGTTGTCCGAGTTCGTCTTCTTGTACGATGCGTTGCGCATCTCGAAGAAGTCGGTCTTGGTCTCGGTGAAGTTGTCGGCGTAGGCCTTGATCCACGGCATGACGTTGTCGGTGGTCTCGGTGTAGAGCTTCTCGATGCCGAGCATGCCGGCCATCTTGTTGGCGCGGTACTTCACGTAGCGGATCATTTCGTCGACATCGATGCCGTCGATGCCGTCGAGCACCTCGCCGGTCCACTGGGTCTCCAGCTCGATCGCGTGGGCGAAGGCCTTGTGCACGTAGTCGGTGAGTTCGTTGGTCTGCAGCTCGGGGTTCTCGCCGACGATGGCGCGGATCACCTCGCTGATGAACTTGGTGTGCGCCAATTCGTCGCGGTTGATGAAGCTGATGATCTTGCCGGTGCCGGTCATCCGGTTCTGGCGGACCAGGTTGTAAAAGTACGCAAAGCCCGAGTAGAAGTTGATGCCTTCGAGGATCGAGGACTGGATCAGCGAGCGCAGCAGCGTCTCGGCGGTCTTCTCGCGCATGAAATCGTCGTAGGACTCCATGATCGGCGCGTTGCGCTTCTGGATCGTGGGGTGCGTCCGCGCGATCTCGAACACGCGGTTCTGGTTCGACAGGTCGGTGATCGAGGCCAGCACGTAGCTGTAGCTCTCGTTGTGGATCACTTCCTGCTGACCGATGATCGCGGCGTTGGCATGCGCGGCCGGGTCGGTGATGTATTCGGCAACGTTGTAGATGAAGCGCGTCTGCGGCGAGTCGAGCGTGGCCAGCAGGCCGATGATCGAATCGTAGGCGTTCTTCTCGCGCGCCGAGAGCTCGCCGTATTGCTTGGCGTCGCCCTTCATGTCGACCTCGTCGGGAATCCAGAAGTTGGTCGAGAGCTCCTTGTAGGCGCGGTAGAACGACGGGTACGGAATGTCGTTCCAGTTCAGGATGCCGGACGTGCGCCCGTTGATGATGCCGGTCGAGCGGTTGGGGTGACGCGGCTCGAGGATCTTGATGCGGTCGAGCGGCGTAGAAGTCGTGGCCATGATTGCGTTTCTCGTATTGCGTGTCGCGTGCGATCGGCAGAACCGGGGTCAGAGTGCATTTTTCCGTTGCACTCTCGAACCGGGGTCAGTGGATGAAAAATGCACTCTGACCCCGGTTTTAATCTGTAAGTCAGCGCGAATGCGCTTTTAGCTACTGCACCACTCGCATTCGGCGATGTCGATGTCGTTGGAGCGGACGTAGTACGTGGTCTTGATGCCCTCGCGCCAGGCGGTCATGTGGAGGTCGAGCAGGGTGCTGGCGCGGATGGTGCTGGGCACGTACAGGTTGAAGCTGATCGCCTGGTCGACGTGACGCTGGCGGCGCGCGTTCTGGCGCACCGACGCGAACTGGTCGACCTTGTAGGCGCCCTTTTCGTAGAACGGCCAGGTCTCGAGCGACAGCCCGGGGGCGGCGACCGGACGCCGGTAGTCCTTCTTCTCCTCGTAGTAGAACGCCGAGTAGATCGGGTCGATCGACGCGGTGGAGCCTGCGATCTGCGCGGTCGACATGTTCGGCGCGACCGCCATCAGCCAGCCGTTGCGCATGCCGTTGACGCCGACCTTGGCGGCCAGTTCCAGCCACGCGGGCGAGTTGTAGTCGCGGTCGCGGAAGTAGGCGCCGGTGTGCCAGTCGCTGCCGGCGAACACCGAGTAGGCGCCCTTTTCCTTGGCCAGCTCCATGCTCGCCTGCACGGTCAGGAAGTTGATGCGCTCATACAGCGTGTCGCTGAAGTCCTCGGCCTCGGGCGTGTTCCAGTGGATGCCCTTCTGCGCCAGCAGGTGATGCCAGCCGAACGTGCCCAGGCCGATCGCGCGGTACTTCTGGTTGGTGATCGTGGCCTGCGGGACGGGCAACTGGTTGAGGTCGATGACGTTGTCGAGCATCCGCACCTGGATCGGGATCAGCCGCTCGAGCACGTCGGTGATCAGGTCGCCCTGGCCCTCCTGCGGCACGATCGCCCGGCCCAGGTTCACCGACGACAGGTTGCACACGACGAAGTCGCCGGCCTGCTTGGTGGTGACGATCTGATTGCCGGAGATGATCTCCTGCATCATCTTCGTCGGGCTCATGTTCTGCAGGATCTCGGTGCACAGGTTCGACGAATAGACACGGCCGACGTGCTTGTTCGGGTTCTTCCGGTTCACTTCGTCGCGGTAGAACATGAACGGGTTGCCGGTCTCGAGCTGCGACACCATGATCCGCTTGAAGATCTCGATCGCCTTGACGGTCTTGCGCGAGATGCGCTCGTCCGCGACGACTTCCTCGTAGCGCTTGCGGAAGCTGCCGTTCGGGTCGCCCTTCTTCTCGTCGAAGAAGTCCTGCAGGTAGAAGCCCTTGACGCGATGGACCTCGTGCGGGTCGAACAGATACCAATCGCCGCGGCGCTCGACCGCTTCCATGAACAGGTCGGGGATGCAGATCGAGGTGAACACGTCGTGCGCACGCAGGCGCTGGTCGCCATTGTTCAGGCGCAGATCGAGGAAGTTCTCGATGTCGCGGTGCCACACATCCAGGTACACCGCGACCGCGCCCTTGCGCTGGCCGAGCTGGTCGACCGACACGGCGGTGTTGTTGAGCTGCTTGATCCACGGCACCACGCCGCCCGAGGAATTGGGTACGCCGCGGATCGACGAACCCGACGAGCGCACATAGCCCATGTACGCGCCCACGCCGCCGCCGCCCTTGGAGACGCGAGCGATGTCGGTGTTGGAGTCGTAGATGCCCTGCAGCGAATCGTCGACGGTGTCGATGAAGCACGACGACAGCTGGCCGCCGACCTTGCCGGCGTTCTGCAGCGTCGGGGTCGCGACGGTCATGTACAGATTCGACAGCGCCCAGTAGGCCTCGCCGACGAGCTGCATGCGGCGCTCGCGACCGCCGCGGGTCTCGTTCTGCATCAGATACAGCGCGATGGTGAGCCAGCGCTCCTGCGGCAGCTCGAACACGGCGCGCGAGGTGTCGGTGGCCAGATACCGCGTGGCCAGCAGGTACAGGCCGTTGTAGGCGAACAGCTTGTCGCGCTCGGGCTCGATCATGCGTCCGGCTTCCTGCAGCTCTTCCTTGGAATAGGCGCGCAGGATGTCGTTGGAATAGATATTGCGGTCGGCCAGCGATTCCTGCAGGCCGACGTAGGAGCCGTATTTCTGCTCGGCGTCGTAGAAGCGGTTGCGGCTGGCGCGCTTGTACAGGCGGTGCAGGTACAGGCGGGCGGCGAAGAACTCCCATTCGGGCGCGGTGACGTCGACCCGGGCCTCGGCCTCGCGGATCAGGTGGTCGACCAGGTCGTCGGCGTTGACCGCGTCCTTGCGCTCGACGAAGCCGAACACGCTGCGCTTGTAGTCGGCGATATCGAGTTGCGGGAACTCGCCGTGGACGCGGTCGATGCTGCGCTCCAGGCGCGCGCGGTCGTACGGGATCCGGCGGTTGCCGGCTTCCTTGGTGATCCAGGTGGAGACGTCGGTGTCGACGTCGGAATTTTCAGCAATTGCGGTTTGCATGGCGGCGCTCGGGGGCGGCGGCACCACGTCGTCGGCGTCGACGGCGGACGGCGCCACAGGGGTGGGGGAAGCGATCGGGGTCGGGGGCGCGTCTGCGGGCGTCGAAGGGGCGGTCGAGACGGTGTCGTGGCTGGTCATGCGTCCTCTCTCTTGGTGTCCAGTGCATTCGCGCACGCCCCGGCCCGCCCGCGTCGGGTCCGGTGGCTGCGGACGGCTCGTGTGGGGCGGGTGCGCCGCGAGACGGCGACGGCGGGTGCCGTCGGGTTCCGCGCCGCGGACCCACCCCTGTGCGGAGCGTCCACAGCGGTCACCGCGCGTCGTGCTTTCGCGCGGCTGTCGGCACGGTACGGACTCATGGGTGAAGGCAGGCCTTCGGTCCCACTGCACCGGATCACTCCGGTGGCGGCGGGGACGTTCCCAATTACCGCTGCGGGGGCAGCACCGGACTGGCGTGGGGCGTCACCGGCTTCCCGTTTTTCATCCACAGGCTTTGTGGCTGCGGAACCGACGTGGCCCAAGATAGTGGGGTGGTCGGACAGCGTCAACGCTAAATGTGGGGCGGGCGCCCGGATCCGCGTCAGGCCGGGAATCGTGCGGCCTCAGCCGCCGGCCGGGCACGGGGCGATGCAGATCCGGCTGCGCCAGGCAACCCCGGAAGAGGCCTATTCAGCCACGGCGACCGCGGTCCGCGCCGCCAGGGCCGTGGCGGTCGCACGCGACCAGCGCGGCCAGTCGGGGGCCGGAATCGGCAGCGGCTGGTCGTGATCGAGCAGCCGGCGCAGGTCCACCGCGGCGTAATGCGGCGCCAGCGCCTGGACCAGCGCGAAGCCGAAATCGCGCAGCACCCGGTCGCGGCGCAGCAGCGCCCAGGTGATGCATTCGGGCAGCAGGCCGTCCTCGACCGGCGGCGCGGCCAGGCCGTCGTCGAGGTCGGCGCCCATTTCGTCGACGATGCCCACGCCCAGCCCGGCGTGGACATAGGTGCGGATCAGTGCGCCGTCGCGTGCGGTCACCGCGAGGTCGGCGCGCAGGTCGGCGGCCGCGAACGCGCGCTGCAGCGACGAGGCGGGCTGTCGGCTCGATTCGTAGCTCACCAGCGGCACGCCGGCCAGGTCGCGCAGCCCGATCGGACGCGCCAATGCGGTCAGCGGATGGCCGGCCGGCAGCAGGACCCGTCGGCCCCAGCGGTAGAGCGGAATCGCCACCAGGCCCGGTGGCGGAGCGCCGGTGCCGCTGAGGATCGCCAGGTCGGCATGGTGTTCGGCCAGCAGCCGCAGCGACTCGACATCGCCTCCGGGCACCACATGCACCGCGACGTCGGGCCAGTCGCGCTTGAGCGCCTGCAGCGCCGGCGGCAGCGCATGACGGGCCTGGGTGTGGGTGGTGGCGATGCGCAGCAGGCCCTGGGCCTCGCGCCGCAGGTTGTCGGCCAGCGCCTGGATGTTGCCGGCCTCGGCGAGCAGGCGGCGGGCGTGCGCAAGCACCTGCCGGCCTTCGTCGGTCAACGCGGCGAGGGCGCGCTGACGGCGGGTGAACAGCAAGAAGCCCAGCGCGTTCTCCAGTTGCGCGAGCTGCTTGGACAGTCCCGACTGGGTCGCGTGCAGGCGGCGGGCGGCCAGGGTGATGTTGTGGCCGCATTCGACGATGGCGACGAAGCTGCGCAGTTGGGTGAGGGTCATGGCCAGGCCCGTGCCGACGGCGGGAATGTTGTCGCACCGCATGGTCGCCCACGGGCGCGACCGGCATGTCCCGCAGGCGACAACACTGTGTGCCGCGATCCGGCGACGCCGCCCGTCTACGCCGTGATCATCGAAGGCGGCTCAGCGACGCGCGGCTGGCACCAAATGCTCCGACAGCAAGAGTGCGTTGAGCAGCAGCCGCTCGGTGCCGTGCCAGTACTTGCGATGCGCCGGGTCGTCGGCGAACAGCACCACATTCCCGCGCCCGGTTGCGGCAATGACCGCCCACGGCGCGCCGCCGAGCCTGGCGCGGTTGCGCGTGGAGACGTAGCCGTTGACCAGCGGCGCATCGTCGATGCGCACGACCGTCGAGAAGCGGTCGCGCGCTGGCGGCAGCACCACCGCGGTTTCCTTGTTGACGAAGAGGGCGCGGCGCGGCACGCCGAATGCCAGCGGATGGCTGATGTCGGCATCGGCCGAGACCAGGTTGCCGGAGATGCGGTCTTCGGCCAGCAGGTCGCGACGCTGGCCGAAGTCCGCGCGGTCGGTGTCGTCCTCGTCGGGCGCCGGGGCCTGGCCCAGGCCGTCGACGAGCTTGCGATCGATGGCCCACTGCGAGGCGCTGCCGAAGGTCACCAGCGAACCGCCGGCGCGGACCCAGTCGCGCAGCGCCTCGACCGTCGCCTCGCTCCAGTCCTCGTAGTGGCCACCGGCCAGCACGAGGCTGGTGTACTCGCGCAACGGTGCGCGCGCGAGCTGGGTCGGGTCGAGCCGGGTCGCCGGCCAGCGCAACTGCTCGCTCAGCGCGAACCAGGTCGAACCGATCTCGGTCGCGTTGACGCCCTGGCCCATGATCAGCGCGATCGCGGGCTTGCGCAGCGGACGCACGCTGTCGCTGCCCAGGTCGATGCCGGCCACGCTCTGTCCGGTCGACAGCGCATGCGCGCGCACCCCGGCTTCGCGCGTGGCGGCATCGACTGCCGCATGCAGGGCCTCGGCTGCCAGCGCCTGTCCGGCGACCGGTACGACCAGGGTGCCGTAGGAGAACGCGGTCTCGCCGTCCGCGGTGCGCGCGGTGAACGGCTGGAATGCGCTGCGCACGCGGATGTCCTGTGCCAGCAGCGCGGCGAGCGCGCGCGGTGCGGCCTGGTCGCGCCAGTCGATTGCGTAGGCGTAGCGGGCCTGGCCGCCGACGATGCCGGCCTCGACCGGCGGCAACGCCTGCACACGCGCGCCCAGCGCTGGGGCGCGACGCGCGCGTGCGAACGCGATGCCGTAGGCGTGTGCGATCGCGTACGAGGTGCTGCCGTAGACGCTCTCCTTCACCTCGGGCGTGGTTTCGAAGATCGAATGCACCAGCCGGAACTGCGGCTGTGCCGACGGTACGACGTAGGCGCTGCCGGGCGAGAACGTAGTGCCGTCGATCGTCGTCTCGCGCGCCAGCGCATGGACCTCGATGCGGTGGAGCAGCAGCAGGTCGAGCAGGCGCCGGGTCAGCGACGGGTCGTGCGCGTCGCCGAATACGAACGCGGCGGCATCGTGGCGGCGACCCTGGGTGAGCGCCGAGCGGAAGAAGTCCTTCTGCAGTGCCAGCAAGCCGGCTTTCTCGGCGACTGCGCCGCGGAGCGTCGCCAGCCCGGTCGCGACCTGATTGCGGATCGTGAAGCGGAACTCCAGCGGGCCGCCGGCGGTGTCCTGTACCAGGCCGCGCGAACTGCCCTGCTCGACGGTGACGCCGACTCCGCCGTGGAAGTCGGGATAGGTCGAGCCGTAGACCGGCGAAAAGTTGTCGAAGTTTTCCTTCGTGTAGTACAGCGAGCCGAGCGCGTCGAGGCCTTGGGCGTGGTAGCGCGCCAGCGTGACGTTGAAATCGTAGGAGGCCTGCGGCAGCAGCGGGCTGTGCATGCTCGCCGGCGACGGTTCGAAGTAGTACGTGCTGCCCGCGCCCATTTCGTGGAAGTCGATCTGCACGTTCGGTGTCCACTGGTGGAACAGTTCGATCTTGGGCCGGGTTTCACGCTGGGTGACCGCGAGCCAGTCGCGGTTGAGGTCGGTGAAGTAGTGGTTGGTGCGGCCCATCGGGAACGGCTCGACGTGCTCCTTGTCCAGCGGGTCGGCGACCGGCGGGTTCGACTTCCACGCGTTGTGCCAGTTCGCCGCGCGGTCGCGGCCGTCGGGGTTCTGCGCGGGGTCGATCAGCACGACCGCCTCGTCGAGCCAGCGCGCGGTCTCGGCGCCGCGGTGCGCGGCCAGGTAGTAGGCGGTCAGCAACGCGGCCTCGCCGCTCGAAGTCTCGTTGCCGTGCACGCTGTAGTACAGCCCGACGACGACCGGCAATTGCGTGGGCACGGCCGCAGCGGGATCGCGCTGGGTGGCGTGCGCGGCGCGCAGCGCCTCGAGCCGGCCGTGGTTGGCGGCCGAGGTGACGATGGCGGCGACCAGCGGGCGCTCCTCGTAGCTGCGCCCGATCTGCTGCAGTGTGATCCGGTCGGACACGCGCGCCAGTTCGCGGAAGTAGTCGACGATGCGGTCGTGGCGCGTGTAGTGGGTTCCCAGCCGATAGCCGAGGAACTGCTCGGGCGTGGGCACCTCGGGGTCGAAATCCGCGGCCTGGGCCTGCGGGAAGTAGTAGTCGCTCTGCGCGACCGCGACCAGCGGCAGCAGCGCGAGCAAGGCCAGCAGCATCCGTATCGGCGCACTACGCAAGAGGCGTCCGCGCTCGGAGGCGCGATGGAGGGGGGCGTCGGGCATGGGGCGTATCCGGTATGGGCGACGCCCGCGCAAACACATGCGTGCGCGTCGTCGCGGGAGCGCCGCTGAGGGCGCGGGAATCGGGGGTGGGGAGATCGGAATGCGGGGGGGCGGTCAGAACCGGTAATCGAACCCCACCTGGAAGTAGCGCCCGCGCAGGTCGTACTGGCTGAAGTCGTAGGGCGCGCGGATGCCGGGGAAGGACGCGTCGTGCGGCGGCGTCTCATCGCTGATGTTCTCGACCTTGGCGTAGAGCGTCAGCCGCTCGATGCCCGACCAGGCGAAGTAGAGGTCGAACTGGTCGTAGGCGTCCACCCGTGCCTGCGCGGCGCGCGCGGCGACGCTGGCCTTCTGGTCGTAGCCGCCGGTGCGGTACCAGGTCAGGCCGGTGTCGAAGTCGCCGATCTTCCAGTCCAGGGTCGTCGTCGCCTTGTTGCGCGGCAGCGACGGGCCGAGGTTGCTGCCGGCATAGTCGACCAGCGGGCCGCCGACCGTTTGCGGGCGCTTGTACTCGAGCACGTGGGTGAACACGCTCGACAGGCCGAAGGTGCCCGCGTTGGCGGTGCGCCAGCGCTGGCGCAGTTCGGCGTCCAGGCCCGAGGTCTGCAGTTCGCTGAGATTCTGGTAGCGGTTGTAGACGGCGATCAGCTTGCCGCGCGCATCGCGCACGACGTCGGCCGGATCGTTGGTCTGCACGATCGTCGTGGTGTTGCCGGTGCCCACGAGGTTGTCGAGTTCTACCCGGTACCAGTCCAGGCTCAGGCTGGTGTCGGCCAGCGGCGAGACGACGACGCCCAGGTTGTAGCTGCGCGTGCGCTCGGGATCGAGATCGGTGTTGCCGACAGTGAAGAACGTCGGGGTCTGGCGCGAATCGGCGACGTCGGGATCGTAGGGGTCGACGACTGCGCCGTAGGCGATGCTGGTGGAGGCCGAGTTCTCCGACAGCGACGGCGCGCGGAAGCCGCGCGAGGTCGAGGCGCGCACCAGCAGCGCCTCGAGCGGCTGCCAGCGCAGGCCGGCCTTGGGCGAAAACGCGCTGCCGAAATCGCTGTAGCGGTCGCCGCGGCCGGCCAGTTGCAGTTCCAGCGTCGGGGTCACCGGCACGTTGATCTCGGCGTAGAGCGCGGCGACGTCGCGCGCGCCATCGACGGCGGCGATCGCCGGGCGCACCTGCAGGCCGGCGTCGATCTGCCACGGGTTGCGCGAGACCAGCGACTCGTGGCGCCACTCGGCACCGGCCGCGAAGCCCACGGTGCCGGCAGGCAGTTCGAACAGACTGCCCGAGACTTTGACATCGACGCCGGTCAGGCGCGAGTCGGCCGGGCGCAGCGTGCTGAGCGCGATCGCGTCGAGCACCGCCTGCGGCGTCGTCGACGGGGCATGGAGGTTCAGGCTGCCGTCGGCGAGCGCCTGCGCCAGCGTCCAGCGGTTGGCGAAGCCGCCGGCGACGGTCTCCTCCTCCTTGCTGCGCGCCGCGAAGGCCGCGGCTTCCCAGTCCCAGGTCTCCGAGAGCTGGCCGCGCACGCCGCCGAGCACGCGGTAGGCGGTCGAGCGGTTGGTCTTGAGCGACTGGCCCAGGTCGAAGAACGTGTACTCGATCGGCGTGGCGACGCCGTACGGGTTGTAGGGGCTGCCGGCCGGCAGCAGGTTGGACACCGGCTCGGCCAACCCGGTCTGGGCGTTGAGCGCGAAACGCCCGCCCTCGAGCGTGAAGTACGGGCTGGAACCGAACAGCGACGCGCCACGGATGCGGCTCACCACCAGTTCGCCGAATGCCTCGGTGGTCTCGCCCAGGCGCAACGTCGCGTTGACGTAGCCCTGGTAGCGCTCGGTCGCGGGAATCAGCGTCGTGTAGGGCGCCAGGTTGATGGCGCAGGTGTCGCCGGCGAGCCCGTCGATCGGCGCGCTCGCGGTCAGCACCATGCCCTGCGGGCAGTGGCCCGCGGCGTCGAGCAGCGGCACCGAGGCGCCGTTGACGAGGAAGCGGGCGCCCTTGGCCGACCAGCCGTTCCAGCGGCCGCCGGGCTTGTCGGTGTAGATGCCCGAGCGGGTGAGCGCGCGCTGGTCCTGGTCGAGCCGGTCGCGATCATAGGCCTCCAGGCTGAAGAGCAGGTTGTAGCCGTCGGTCGCAAGGTCGCCGAAGCCGCCGACCAGCCGCGCGCGCTGGGTGTCCAGCCCGCCCGCATCGGAGGTGCCCAGGCTGCCGCCCACGTCCAGGCCCTGGAAGTTCTGGCGGGTGATGATGTTGACCACGCCGACGACCGCGTCGGAGCCGTACACCGCCGACGCGCCGTCCTTGAGCACCTCGATGCGTTCGACCGCGACCAGCGGCAGCGCGTTGAGATTGACGAAGGTGTCCGACAGCCCGCCGGCCGGGAAGCCGTAGTTGGCCAGGCGGCGGCCGTTGAGCAGCACCAGCGTGTTCTTCTGCGACAGGCCGCGCAGGCCGATGCCGGCCGAGCCCGAGGCCCAGCCGCTGTTGCTGGTCTCGTTGGCGGCGTTGCCGGTGTTGGCTGAGATCGAGCGCAGCGCGTCGGCGACGGTGACCTTGCCCGAGGTCTCCAGTTGCTGCCGGTCGATGACCTGCACCGGGTTCGCCGTCTCGGCGTCCGCACGGCGGATGTGGGAGCCGGTCACGGTCACCGTGCCCAGCGTGCGCGCTCCTGCGTCTGCATGACCGTCCGCGTCCTGTGCGGCGGCGAGAGGGGGGAGGGACAGCGCCGCCAGGAGGGCGGTCGCAAGGCGCGTGGGGCTGGACATCTGCTGCACTGCAATATGGAGGGGCAGGCAGTGGGCCATGCGCGTGAACCGGACAGAAATGGTGATCCGGACTGGCGATATGGCGTTTTGGACTATCCAGGCACGGCGCGATGCCCATCCGCAGGTCGCAGGCCGACCGCAGGGCGGTTCGTCGGTCGCGGGATGCCGCGTGGGCGGCGTCGATTACGCCCGGTGTGCCCGCAGCAGGTATTCGGCGCTGCGCATCTCGATCAGACGCGAGGCGGTGCGCTCGAAGGCCGCCGCCAGCCGCTCGCCTGCGTAGAGCTGTGGCGGCTCGGCGTCGGCGGTGCACACCAGATTGACGCTACGGTCGTAGAGCTCGTCGATGAGCGTGACGAACCGGCGCGCCGCGTCGTCGCGGCGGGCATCCATCGTCGGGACGCCGCCCAGCAGCACGGTGTGGAACTCGGTCGCGATCTGGATGTAGTCGCTGGCGCCACGCGGGCCTTCGCACAGCGCGTCGAAGTCGAACCAGGCCATGCCGGTACAGCGCGCGCGTACCGGGATGCGACGGCCGTCGAGTTCGATGCCGGCGTCGCGATGCGCGTCGTCACCGCCCAACTCGCGCCAGCGCGTGTCGAGCCAGGCATCGGCGCCCGCATCGAGCGGCGTGCGATAGACCGGCGAGCGGGTCAGCGCGCGCAGGCGGTAGTCGGTGTCGCTCTCCAGATGCACCACATGGCAGTGCTGCTCGATCAGCGCGATCGCCGGCAGGAAACGCGCGCGCTGCAGGCCGTCCTTGTACAGGTCGCTGGGCGCGGCATTGGAACTGGTCACCAGCACGATGCCGTCGGCGACCATGCGTTCGAGCAGCCGTGCGAGCAGCATCGCATCGCCGATGTCGCTGACGAAGAACTCGTCGAGCACGAGCACGCGCAGCCCGGCGTCGCGCCAGCCGCGCACGATCGCGGCCAGCGGATCGCGCTCGCCGGCATGGGCGCGCAACGCCGCGTGGACCTCGCGCATGAACCGGTGGAAATGCGTGCGCCGCTTGCCGCCCAGTCGGGGATCGGGCTCGGGACTGCGCTCGGGGTCGCGCGGCGCGGCAGGCGCCGACGCGTCGGCGCGCGCTTCGCTCTTGTGCGTCCGCAGCGCCAGGCCGTCGTGGAACAGGTCGATCATGAAGGTCTTGCCGCGCCCCACGCCGCCCCACAGGTACAGCCCGGGGATGCCATCGTCGTGACCGTCGCCGCCGAACAGGCGGCCGAGCAGGCCGCGCCGGGGCGGCGGCTCGTGCAGGGCCCGGTGCAGCCGGTCGAGCTCGACCAGCGCCGGTTGCTGCGCGGGGTCGTGCTGCCAATCGCCGCGCGCGACGCCTGCGGCGTAGCGCTCGGAGGGCAGCGGCGGCAGGCTCATCGCCGGCCTCGCATCATGGCGTCGCCGGGGCGGGCAAGGCGGGTGTCGATCATCGCGGATCGGGCAGGTAACCCCGCACGCCGTTCTTCACCACACCGCGCAGGTCGATCATCCGGCGGTGGAAGAAATGGCCGGTGTCGGGCATGCGCACCAGTTCGGCCTGGGCGTCGCGCTCCTCGAGCCAGCGATAGACCGCCTCGGGATCGACGATCTCATCGGACTCGCCCTGGATCACCAGCCACGGGCAGTCGGGCAGCACGATGCGGTCGAAATCCCAGCGCCCGGCGGGCGGGGCGACCGAGATCAGCAGGTCGGGCTTCAACGCATCGCTGGCACGCAACGACACATAGGCGCCGAAGCTGAAGCCGGCCAGCCATAGCGCATCGCCCGGCCGCTCCCGGCGCACCCACTCGACCACGGCGGCCAGGTCGTCGGTCTCGCCGTCGCCGCGGTCGAACTGGCCTTCGGAGGCGCCGGTGCCGCGGAAATTGAAGCGCAGCGTCGTCGCCCCGAGTTCGCGCAGCGAGCGCGCGACCATCGTCACGACCTTGTTGTGCATCGTGCCACCCTCGGTGGGCAGCGGATGGCAGACCACTGCGACCAGCGGCAGCGCGGGGACGTCGGCCTCAGGCAGATCGATGGCAGCTTCGAGTGCGCCGACGGGGCCGGCCAGCGTCAATGGGCCGGATTGCGTGGGAAAGGTGGGGGACATCATGCCGCGATGATAAACGCCCGTGCGTTTACTCGCCGCGCAGACGCAGGCCCACCACCAGGGGGTCGTGGTCGGAACTGCGCCACGGCGTGCCGTCGGGCGTGCCCGAGTCGGGCTCGTCGGCATTGTTGTGCCACTTCGCCGCGCCGTGCACGCGCGACGCCAGCGACGGGCTCAGCAGCAGATGGTCCAGACGACCGGACTGCGCATCGAAGACGAAGCTGTAGCGCGTCGGCGCCGGTTCGGTGTCGAAGGGGTCGCGCCAGCCGGCGTCGACGAATGCGCGTACCGGATCCTCCATTGCGTAGGCGTTGAAATCGCCGACCACGGCGATCCGGTCGCCGCTGCCGGTCGGGTCGCTCGCCAGCCAGGCCAGCAGCCGGCGCGCGGACTCGGTGCGGGTGGCATTCCAGCACGCCTGGCCGTCGCCTTGGTCGCGATCGGCGCCCTCGGCGTCGCGGCAGCCCTTCGATTTCAGATGCACCGCGACGACCGAGAAGCCCGCACCTGCATCGCGACCGTTGCGCAGCGGCACGAAGGCCTGGGCGAGCGGGACGCGGCTGTGGGCCACGAACGGGCCGCCTTCGAGCATCGCCGGCGCCCCCTGGGGCCGGACGCGCGTGCTGCGATAGAGCAGGCCGACCCGGATCGCGTTGTCGCCCGGCCCTTGGCCGGCGTCGACGAAGCGCCAATCGCGCGCAGGTCCGGCGGCATTGAGCGCACCCACCAGTTGGGCGATGCTCGCGTCGGCGTCGTAGCCGTCGTTCTCCAGTTCCATCACGGCCGCGATGTCGGCGTCGAGTGCGGCGATCGTGGCGACCAGCCCGGCGACCTGGCGTGCCAGTGCCTCGGGCGTCTTCGCGCCGCGTGCGGTGGGAAAGCCGCCGCCGCGCCCGTCGCCGTTGAACAGGTTCTGCAGGTTGAAGGCGGCGATCCGCAGGTCGCCGCCGACCTGCGGCGGTGCCGGGCGTGGCGCCAGGGCGACCGCCGGTCGCGCGGTCGCGCGCAGCCGCCAGCCATCGTCGCTGCGTTCCACGATGCCTTCCACGCCGGTCAGCACGCTGCCGGTGCGCAACGCCCGTGCGTGCTCGGGCAGATACCACGGCACGCCGCGTTCGGGCGGATCGTCGCGGCCGTCGTCGAGCTCGATGCGGCGTGCGCGGTTGCTTGCAGCCACGGCTGCGGCATCGGGTCCGGGACGGGCGATCTCGGTCGGGGTGAACAGACGACCATCGAAGCTCGCCACCAGCGCGCCATCGCGGGCCAGCCGGTGCCGGCCGCTGACCGTCAGCGGCGCGTCGATGCGGACCCGCTGGCCGGCGAGCGGCGTCCAGTCGGCCGGCGCTGCGGACAGCGTCACCGGTGCGGGCGTCGCCGCTTCGTGGCCGGGCGCGCGCTCATGGACGGGACTGCCCGCGCGACAGGCGGCGAGCAACAGGCAGAGCGGTAGGGCCAAGTGCATGCGCATCACGGAAACTCCAGGCGGGCAGGGCCGAAACGACGACGCCGCCCGAAGGCGGCGTCTCGAGCATCGGGCAGCGCCGGGCATGGCGGCGCGCCGCAGCTTACTTCAGATTGTCGACCATCCAGTCGACGACGGCGTGCATCTGCTCGTCGGTCAGTGCCGGGTTGCCGCCGCGCGCGGGCATCACGCCGGCCGCGCCGGTGAAGCCTTCGATCGAATGCTTGTACAGCGTGTCCTTGCCCTGGGCGAGTCGCGCATCCCAGTGCGCGTGGTCGAGCGTCGGCGCGCCGCCGGCGCCGGAGGTATGGCAGCCCGCGCACAGGTTCTCGAAGATCACCGAGCCTTCGAGCGTGCCGCCGTAGGCGGCCTGCGAGGTCGCTGCGGCCGCCGCTGCAGCCGATGCGGCCGCTTGCGCGGCGGCACCGGTGGCGCCGGCATAGACCGCGCCCACCGGCGCGATGCGTGCCTCGGTCCGCTGGGCGACGTTGGGCGGGACTTCGGTCGGTAGCGAACGATGCAGGAACCAGGCGCCAGCGATCAGGCCCAGTGTGACGATGGTCAGAAACACCAGCACCATCGAGAAGCGCTTGAGGAATTCGAGATCGTAGTTGCGCACGAAGCACCCTTGGCTTTGGCGACATGGTCCGCGGACCACAGCTGTCGGCGAGTATACGGCCAGGTCGGCGAAAATGCCTGCGGCGTTCCGTCGCGGCGGCGCAGCATCGCCGCGGTGCAACGCCGCTTGCGCAGGCTCACATCCCCGCGTAGTTCGGGCCGCCGCCGCCCTGCGGGGCGACCCAGACGATGTTCTGCGTCGGGTCCTTGATGTCGCAGGTCTTGCAGTGCACGCAGTTCTGCGCGTTGATCTGCAGCCGCGGGCCGTCGGGTCCTTCGACGAACTCGTAGACCGCCGCCGGGCAGTAGCGTGCTTCCGGCCCGCCGTAGGTCGCCAGGTTCACGTCCACCGGCACGCGCGGGTCCTTGAGCGTGAGATGCGCGGGCTGATCCTCGTCGTGGTTGGTGCTCGACAGGTAGACCGAGCTCAGCCGGTCGAACGTCAACACACCGTCGGGCTTGGGATAGGCGATCTTGGCGTGTTGCGCGGCCGGCTCCAGGCAGGCGTGGTCGGGGCGATCGCGGTGCAGTGTCCAAGGCGGCGTGCGGATGCCCAGCTTGGGCAGCAGCCATTGCTCGACACCGGTCATCAGGGTCGCGGTCGTGCGGCCCTTCTTGAACCACTGCTTGAAGTTCTTGGCCTGCGCGAGTTCGGCATGCAGCCAGCTCGACTCGAACGCGGCCGGGTAGGCGGCCAGTTCGTCGCCGCCGCGGCCCTCGCCCAGCGCCGCGAATGCGGCCTCGGCGGCGAGCATGCCGGTCTTGATCGCCGCGTGGCTGCCCTTGATCCGGCTGGCGTTGAGCGTGCCGGCCTCGCAGCCGACGAACGCGCCGCCCGGGAACACCAGCTTCGGAATCGACAGCAGGCCGCCGGCGGTGATCGAGCGCGCGCCGTAGCCGATGCGCTTGCCGCCCTCCAGGTACTGGCGGATCGCCGGATGGGTCTTGAAGCGCTGGAATTCCTCGAACGGACTCAACCACGGATTGCGGTAGTCCAGGCCGACGACCAGGCCGATGGCGACCTTGCCGTCCTCGGCGTGATAGACGAACGAGCCGCCGTAGGTGTCGTCGCTCAAAGGCCAGCCGGCGGTATGCACCACCAGGCCCGGCTCGTGCTTGGCCGGGTCGACCTGCCACAGCTCCTTGATGCCCAGGCCATAGCTCTGCGGGTCGCGGCCGTCGTCGAGCGCGAAGCGCGCGATCAGCTCGCGGCCCAGTTGCCCGCGCGAGCCCTCGGCGAAGATCGTGTACTTGGCATGCAGTTCCATGCCCAACTGGAACTCGGCGGTCGGCTGGCCATCCTTGCCGATGCCCAGGTTGCCGGTCGCAACCCCACGTACCGCGCCATTTTCGGTGTAGAGGACTTCGGCGGCGGCGAAGCCGGGGAAGATCTCCACACCCAGCCCTTCGGCCTGCGTCGCCAACCAGCGCGTGACCGCGCCGAGGCTGACGATGTAGTTGCCGTGGTTCTTGAAACAGTCGGGCAACAGGAAGTCCGGCGTGGCCTTCGCGCCGGTCTCGTCCAGAAACAGGAAGGCATCGCGGGTGACTGCCTGCTTCAGCGGCGCGCCTTGTGCCTGCCAGTCGGGAATCAGTTCGGTCAGTGCGCGCGGATCGACGATCGCGCCCGAGAGGATGTGCGCGCCGGGTTCGGAGCCTTTCTCCAGCACGCAGACCGACACCTCGCGTCCGGCCTCGGCGGCCAGTTGCTTGAGCCGGATCGCGGTCGACAGGCCACCGGGACCGGCCCCGACGACGACCACGTCGTACTCCATCGATTCGCGCGGGCCGTGGGTCTGCAGCAATTCCTGAGGTGTCGTCATCGTTGCCTTGGGCGAGTGCCTGGGTGATGGGAGCGTCCGTCGGACAGCATCGCAACCTGCATGCGATGGCGGGGTGGCCGCGGCCGGCAAGTGTAGCGCGCCGGCCTGCGCGGTCCGCTCAGCGCGGCTTGGCAGGCAACGGGAACGGCGTGACGACCTTCTCGCCCGAGGTCGCATCGCGGATCGCCGACTGCCCCTTCTTCTCGACTTCCTCGACCCGCAGCACGCTCTGCATCGGCAGATGCAGCGTGCGGGTGTGACCGAATTCGGCTTGCAGGCGTTCTTCGGTCGGATCGACGACCAGGCCATCGTGTACGTCGAACACCAGATCCGAGACTTCGACAAAGCCCCACAGCCGTCCGCTCTCCACGCGCTGCGCATACAGCTCGTAGACCTTGCCGTGGGTCAGGAAGGTGATCTTGTAGAGCGTCTTGGCGGTCATGGCGAAAGTATAAGAGCCGGGCTTGGGCTAAGCGACGCCACGGCCGGCGCCTTCGAATGCCCGGTCCCGATTGTTCGCGTTAGGCCTTCAATAGCCCTTGAGTCGCCGCAGCCGCTGGCCGATCGCGTGGCGCGAGACGAGCGCAAAAACGACGCCGACCAGGAATCCGGCCAGATGCGCAGCCCAGGCCACCGCGCCGAAGGCCGGGCCGATATAGGCGAAGAACACCTGCAGCAGGGCCCACACGCCGATCAACAGCGAGGCCGGCGCGCGGACGAACTCCAGGAACAGGCCCAGCGGCACGACCACGCCCAATCGCGCGCGCGGGAACAGTGCCAGGTAAGCGCCGATCAGCGAGGACACCGCGCCGCTGGCACCGATGATCAACCGGTCCGGCGCGCCGATCGCCAGCACCGCGGCCAGGTTCGCCACTGCCCCGCCCAGGACGAACAGCACCAGCAGCCGCCAGGCGCCCATCAGGCGCTCGGCCGGCAGGCCGAAGATCAGCAGGAACACCAGGTTGCCCAGCAGGTGCGCCCAGTCGGCATGCAGGAACAACGCCGTCACCAGGCGCAGCCACGGGCCGGGGTCGAGCCAGTTGACCAGCACGCCGTCGGTGCCGACCGGCTCGCCGTACAGCGCGCCCCAGTCGAGCAGCAGGGCGTAGTGCTCGTTGGCCGAGCGCGTGCTCGCCCACAGGAACGTCACCCACAGCAGCACGAACAGCATCGGCACGGCCCAGCGCAGCGGGGCTTTGGCGCGACGATTGGGGATCGAGACGAACATGGGCGCACGCATTGTCGAGGGCGCGCAGGCGCGGGTAAAGCGCGTCGCGGGGGGTGTCCGGTATGCCGCAATGCAGCACGTTTCCAGACGGTTAGGTACGGTATAGTGCGCCCGCCGAGCGCGTCGGGAGGGGTTTTCCGAAGGCGAACGGGCACGCAAGACGCGGCTTCGCTCCCGTTCGGGCGAGCGAGGCCCGGACCATAAGCACACCTTCGGAGAGAGGCGACCATGGCGACCCACCCCCGCATCATTCAATGCACCGCGTTGGCGCTCGGCATCGCCGGCGCCCTGTCATTCGCTGGCCAGGCGCACGCCGCCGGCTTCCAGCTCAAGGAAAACAGCGTCAAGTCGATGGGCGCCGCGTTCGCGGGCACCGCCGCCAAGACCGGCGACAGCTCGGTGGTCACCAACAACCCGGCGGTGATGACCCAGTTCGAAGGCACGACTGTGCAGGCCGACCTGACCGTCATCGACCTCAATTACGAATACAAGGGAGCCGCTGTCGATGCCCTCGGCCGCCCGATGTCCGGCAGCAACGGCGGCAACGCAGGCGATGTGACCCCGGTGCCGGCGCTGTCGGTCGTGCACAAGTTCGACAACGGCACCGCGCTGGGCGCGATGGTCAGCGCGCCGTTCGGCCTGAAGACCGAGTACGACCCGGGCTGGGTGGGCCGCTACGCGGCGCTGAAGTCGGAAGTGAAGATCGTCGACCTGACGCTGTCGGGCGCGGTGGACCTGGGCGACCGCTTCTCGGTCGGCCTGGGCGTCATCGCCTCGCGCGCGGACGTCACGCTGTCGAAGGGCGTGGATTTTGGCGGTCTGCTGGCATCGAGCGGCGTGCCGCTGCCGTTCGCGCAGCCGCAGGGCGCAGACGGCACGGCCGAGGTGCAGGGCGACGACAACGGCTTTGGCTGGCTGATCGGCGCGCACTTCCGTCCGACCGACGCGGTGTCGATCGGCGTGAGCTATCGCTCGGAAATCGATTACGAGCTGACCGGCACCGTCGACTGGACCGTGCCCGGCAATGCGCGCGCGGTGTTCGATGCCAGGCCAATGACCCGTCCGTTGTTCATCGATGGCAAGGCCCGTGCCAAGCTGACCACGCCGTCGATCCTCAACGTCGGCGCGTCCTGGCAGGTCACCGATGGCCTCATGCTGGCGGCGACCTACGCTCGCACAGGCTGGGAATCGCTGCGCGAGGTGCGCATCCAGTTCGAGAACCCGGATCCGGACTCGGTCGAGCCGTTCGACTGGAAGAACAGCGATTTCTACTCGCTGGGCGCCGAGTTCCAGCTCAACGACGCCTGGACGCTGCGTGGCGGCGTGGCCTACGACGAGACGCCGACCAGCATCGAGCACCGCACGCCGCGCCTGCCCGATGCCAACCGCATGTTCTATTCGGTGGGTGCGACCTGGAAGCTCAACGACGCGTTCGACGTCAACCTGGCCTACACCCGCATCGAGCCGCGCAATCCGCGGATCGACACCACGAGTGGTGGCGCGCGCGTCTACGGCGACTTTGACGGCAACGCCAACCTGTTCGGCGTGTCGGCGCAGTACCGCTTCTGATCGCAGCGGCTTGGCTTGACGAAAAGACCCCGCCTCGGCGGGGTCTTTTTTTGGTTCTTCGCCGAAGGCAGGGCAAACGCGCGTCGTGCCGGCGGGGACTGCTCCCGGCTCGGTCAGCCCGCCCACGGTCCTGCCCGGCGAAGCACGCCGGGCAGGACCGACCCGCGAAGCGGCGCGGGCGCGCGCCCGAGTCAAGGCAGGGGAAAGCATGGATGGCGTGCGCGGCACTGCCGCGCATCCATGCGAACGCCACGCATGCTTCGCATGGCCGGCCTTGACCGAGGGGAGAGCGGCTTGCGGCTGGCAGGCGGCTGCGCATCCGGAGTGGAACTTCCATCCCCGCACTTGGAACCTGCATATGCCGCTGCGGCCTGCGGACGCCGCTGCGTGTGGCCCGGCTGGGGCGGCTGGCGCCGGGCGATTAGAATTCCCGGTCTGCCCCCGCCTTTCCCGGAAAACCGTCCCCCATGGCCATCTTCGGTACGCCGCTGTCCCCGTCCGCCACCCGCGTGCTGCTGCTCGGCTCGGGAGAGCTGGGCAAGGAGGTCGCGATCGAGCTGCAGCGATTCGGCGTCGAAGTGATCGCCGCCGATCGCTACGCCGATGCGCCGGCGATGCAGGTCGCCCATCGCAGCCACGTGCTCGACATGCTCGATCCGGCCGCGTTGCGCGCGCTGATCGACGCCGAGCGCCCGCATCTGGTGGTGCCCGAGATCGAGGCGATCCACACCGACACGCTGGTCGCGCTCGAACGCGAGGAAGGGCTGCAGGTCGTGCCGACCGCACGCGCGACGCGGCTGACGATGGATCGCGAGGGCATCCGCCGGCTTGCGGCCGAGACGCTCGGCCTGCCGACGTCGCCCTATCGCTTCGTCGATACCCATGCGCAGTACCGCGAGGCGATCGCAGCGATCGGCCTGCCGTGCGTGGTCAAGCCGGTGATGTCGTCGTCGGGCAAGGGCCAGAGCACGGTGCGCACGGCGGCCGACATCGATGCGGCCTGGGACTACGCGCAGACCGGCGGCCGTGCGGGCGCCGGGCGCTGCATCGTCGAGGGCTTCGTCGACTTCGAGTACGAGATCACGCTGCTGACCGTGCGCCATGCCGGCGGCACCGCGTTCTGCGCGCCGATCGGCCATGTGCAGATCGCCGGCGACTACCGCGAAAGCTGGCAGCCGCAGGCGATGTCGCCGCGCGCGCTGGCGCGGGCCCGCGAGATCGCCCGGGCGGTCACCGACGACCTGGGCGGGCGCGGGGTGTTCGGTGTGGAACTGTTCGTGCGCGGCGACGAGGTCTGGTTCAGCGAGGTCTCGCCGCGCCCGCACGACACCGGCCTGGTCACGCTGGCCTCGCAGGACCTGAGCGAGTTCGCGCTGCATGCGCGCGCGATCCTCGGCCTGCCGATCCCGGTCGATGGCGACGAGACGGTGCTGCTCACCGGACCCGGCGCGTCCTGCGCGCTGCTCGCGCAAGGACATGGCGTGCCCGCGTTCTCGGGCGTCGCGGCGGCGCTGCAGGCGCCGCACAGCGCGCTGCGCTTGTTCGGCAAGCCGTCGGTGGCGGGCCAGCGCCGGGTCGGCGTGACCCTGGCGCGCGGCGAGGACGTCGAGGCCGCGCGGACCACGGCCCGCGAGGCGGCAGCGGCGATCTCGATCGAGTTGACGTGAGCGCCGTGGTGCCGTGTCGTGCATTCGGAGGCCGCCGGCCGTGTTGAGTGCGTCGATGCTGCTGTTCCCGGTGCTGGGCGCGGTCGCAGGGATCCTGGCCGGCCTGCTGGGGATCGGCGGCGGGCTGGTGCTGGTGACCGCACTGGTCTGGTTGCTGCCGGCCTATGGCATTCCGAAGGACGCCGCGATGCATGCCGCGCTCGCGACCTCGTTGGCGAGCATCGTGCTCACCGGCATGTCGTCGGCCCGCGCGCACCAGCGTCGTGGCAGTGTCTTGTGGCCGTCGGTCGCCTGGCTGGTGCCTGGCATGTTGATCGGCGGCTGGCTGGGCGCGCGGCTGGCGATCGGGCTCGACGGCGAGGTGCTCAAGTACGGCGTGATCGCGTACTGCGCGCTCGCCGGCACCCAGATGCTGCTGTCGCGCTCGCCGCCCGAGACCGGGGCGGCGGTCGTGCCGTCGGGCGCGGGCATGACCGGCGCCGGCATCGGCATCGGCATTGCCTCGTCGCTGGTGGGCATCGGCGGCGGCAGCATGACCGTGCCGTTGCTGGTCTGGCGTGGCGTGCAGCCGGTGCGTGCGGTCGGCACCTCGGCGGCCTGCGGTGTATTCATCGGCTTGGCCAGTGCGTCGGGCTATGCGCTGCAGGCGCCGGGCGACGTGCTGCCGTCGATGGCCTGGGGCTATGTCTATCTGCCTGCCGCGATCGGCATCGCGCTGGCCTCGGTGCTGGTCGCGCCGCTGGGCACCCGGCTTGCGCATGCGATCAGCGGGCCGGCGCTCAAGCGGGTGTTCGCGATCTTCATGTACTGCATCGGCGCCAGCCTGCTGCTGTGGTGAGCCGCCGCGCTGCCGGCGCCCGCGTCCCCCTGGATTTCGAACCGGCGCGCTGTGCCGCCGATGGAGTGTTGCGATGACCGTGTCTTCCCCCCACGTGCCCGAATCGATCCGCGCGCTGGCGCCGACGATGACCGACTGGCGCCAGGCGATCCACGCCTGGCCCGAGCTCGGTTTCGAGGAACAGCGCACTTCGGCGCTGGTCGCCGACACCCTGCGCGCGCTCGGCCTCCAGGCGCATACGGGCCTGGGCGGCACCGGCGTCGTTGCTGTCATCGACAGCGGCGCGCCGGGCCTGTCGATCGGTCTGCGTGCGGACATGGACGCGCTGCCGATGGATGAGGACAGCGACCTGCCGTTCCGCTCGCAGCGTCCCGGCGTGGCCCATACCTGCGGTCACGACGGACACACCGCGGCGTTGCTGGGCGTGGCCCGCCACCTGGTCGCGTATCCGCCGGCCAGCGGGCGCGTGGTGTTGATCTTCCAGCCGGCCGAGGAGGGCGGGCGCGGCGCGATCCGGATGATCGAGGACGGGCTGTTCGATCGGTTCCCCTGCGACGAGGTCTATGCCTTCCACAACATGCCCGCGCTCCCGTCCGGCCGGGCCAGCGTGCGCGCCGGCGCCACGCTGCAGTCGCTGGCGGTGTTCGAGATCGCGATCGAAGGCATCGGCGGTCACGCGGCCGCGCCCCATCGTGCGAACGATCCGCTGCAGGTGGCCGCCCGCCTGGCGGTGGACATCGGCGCGATCGTCGGCCGCCACATCGACCCGATGGAAGCGGCGCTGATCAATGTCGGTTCGCTGCAGGCCGGCACGACCCACAACATCATTCCCTCGACCGCCTCGCTCAGCGGGACGATCCGCTCGCTGTCGACGGACGTGCACGAGGCGCTGCTCGCTCGCCTGCGCGCGCTGTGCGAGGGGCATGCGCAGATCTCGGGCTGCACGATCGGGCTGGAGATCCCGCATTCGTGCCCGCCGTGCGTCAACGCACCCGCGCAGGCCGCGCTGGCGGCCGAGGCGATCGGCGACGTGCTCGGCGCGGAGAACGTCAGCACCGATCTGCGCGCCTACCCCTTTTCCGACGATTTTTCGTACATGCTGCAACAGTGGCCCGGCGCCTACCTGTTCCTGGGCATGGACAGCGCCATGTGCCACCACCCGACGTTCCGTTTCGACGATGCGCTGCTGCCGGTCGCGGTCGCGGTGTTCGACCGCATCGTGCGCCGGCGCCTGGGCTGAGCACCGCGCCCGCGCGTCCGCGCGCCGGGCCGGTGGCATTCGCCGCCGGCCCGGCCAGGGCTTAAGCTGTCCTCGCGCCGCCGCGACGCGCGGCGTCCCGATGTTCCTTCGAGTGCCCCATGCCCAACCGCGACTGGGTGGCGCAGGCCATCCGCAAGATCGAGGCCGATTTCAACCGCTCGGCCGACACCCACCTGATTCCGCTGGCGTTGCCGGGCTTTCCCGGCATCGAGGTGTACTTCAAGGACGAGTCCAGCCATCCGACCGGCAGCCTGAAGCACCGGCTGGCGCGTTCGCTGTTCCTCTACGCGCTGGCCAACGGCTGGCTGCGTGCGGGCAGCACGGTGGTCGAGGCCTCCAGTGGGTCGACCGCGGTGTCGGAGGCCTACTTCGCGCGGCTACTGGGCCTGCCATTCGTCGCGGTGATGCCGGCCTCGACGTCGCCGGAGAAGATCGCCGCGATCGAGTTCCAGGGCGGGCGCTGCCATCTGGTCAAGAACGCCTGCGACATCGCCGCGGCCTCGATGCAGCTGGCGCGCGAATGCGGCGGGCACTTCATGGACCAGTTCACCTATGCCGAGCGCGCGACCGACTGGCGGGCCAACAACAACATCGCCGAGTCGATCTTCAAGCAGATGGCGCAGGAAGTGCACCCGGTGCCGGCGTGGATTGTGTGCAGCGCCGGCACCGGCGGCACCAGCGCGACGATCGGGCGCTATGCGCGCTACCGCGGTTTCGACACCCGGGTGCTGTGCGCCGATCCCGAGCATTCGGCGTTCTTCGACCACTACGCGCGCAGCCTGCGCCGCGAGCCGGCGCCCGATGACCTCGCGCCGACCCCGCCCTCGCGCATCGAAGGCATCGGCCGGCCGCGCGCCGAGCCCAGCTTCATTCCCGGCTGCGTCGATGCGATGGTCCGCGTTCCCGATGCCCTGAGCCTGGCGGGCATGCGCTACGTCAACGCGCGCTTGGGCCGGCGCGTCGGCGGCTCGACCGGCACCAACTTCGTCGGTGTGCTGCGGGTCGCGCAGACCATGCGCGCGGCCGGCCGCAGCGGCGCGATCGTCACCATCCTGTGCGATGGCGGCGAGCGCTACGCGCACAGCTACTACAGCGCCGACTGGATCGCCGCGCAGGGCTTCGACATGGACGCGGCCGATGCCGCGATCCGGGCCAGCGCCGACACCGGCGCCGAGTTGCCGTCGCTCGTCGACGCGGTCCGCGATCAGGCGGGCGGCTAGCCCCGACGCACGCGCAAGCCAACGGGCGGGCGCCGTGACCGGGCGCCGTATGCGGCGCCCGGCGCCTGCAACGTCAGTCCTGGATGGCGACGATGCCAACCTGCGGATGGGCGCAGGCGGCGTCAGCGCAGACACTGCCGATCCATACCTGGCCGTTGCCCAGCATCACACCCTGCGCGTTCACGAATAGGGCGTCGAACGTCTGTGCGACAACGGCCCGAGCGATATCGGCCGTGATGATGCGGTCGTACTCGCGCTCGAACGCGGCTGCATCGGCGATCTCGCGTTCCTGGCCCGCCACCTTCACGCGCAGCGGGTAGATCGGCAGTGCGGCCACGGCCTTGGCGTCGTGAGCGGCCACGCCCTTCTGCAGGGCAGTGAACACGGTTTCGTAGGGCGCGGCATCGCCCAGCACCTGGCCGATGCGCTGGCGTGCATCGCCCGTCGATTCGCCGACGGGGGGGGCCGGTGCGGCCTCGGGCACTGGGGCCGGTGCAGAGGCGTCGGACGACGGACGCGCGTCGGCAGTGGCGGAGGCCGGCGACGGAGCCGGCTGCGAACAGGCCGCCAACAGGGCGGTGGACAGCAGGAGCAAGGGCAGGCGCATGGGACAGGCTCGCGGGTGGACGGGTCCCCAGCCTAGCGGGCGCTGCGTCAGCCTCGCATGCAGGCCCGCACGCACCCGCGTTGCGGACCGAACACCCTGCAGCCAGGCCTGCGCGCGTCGAGAGTGGCGATCCGTTGCCCGCGGCGCCGGCCTGCGGTGGAGTCAACCTGGGGCTGACCCCAGGTGCGGCCAGGTTAAAGATTCGTTACAACGAATCTGCCGGCAGGAGGCCGGTGCCCCCCGCTACAGGAGCCCGCATGATGCCGATCCGCCGCCACCGACTGGCCGCAGCCGTCTCGTCGTCCCTGCTCGTCGTTCTTCCGCTCGCCGCTGCCGCCCAGCAGATCCCGGCCCCCGCGCCGCAGGCGCGCACGCTCGACACTGTGCAGGTCACCGGCACCCGCATCCGCAAGGCGGAGATGGAGACCGCGGTCCCGGTCCAGGTACTCACCCGCGAGGACATCCAGCGCAGCGGGTTCACCTCCGTCGCCGACATCGTGCAGACCCTCACTGCCAGCGGCGCCGCGCTCAACACCAAGTTCAATTCCAGCGGCAACTTCGGTTTTCCGCCCGATGGCGGCGGCGTCGGCGCCGGCGCCGCGACGGTCGACCTGCGGCACCTGGGCGCCAAGCGCGTGCTGGTGCTGGTCGACGGCATCCGCTGGGTCAACGAGTCCTCGGCCTCGGGCGTCGGCTCGGCCGTCGACCTCAACACCATTCCGCTGTCGCTGATCGAGCGCATCGAAGTGCTCGAGGACGGCGCGTCGTCGATCTACGGCTCCGATGCGATCGCCGGTGTGGTCAACATCATCACCCGTCGCGATGCCGACGGCGGCAGCCTTGACCTGCACTACGGCGAGTACGACGACCTCGGCGGTGCGACCTGGGGCGCGGATCTGGGCTGGGGCGGGCACAGCGAGCGCGCCCAGTGGTTCTTCGGCGCCTCGTACTACAAGCAGCGGCAGATCGCCTCGACCAAGTTCGACAACGCCAGCGTTCCGGTGCCGGGCACGGGGCTGGCCAACGGCAGCTCGGCCACGCCAGGCGGACGCTTCGTCTTCGCGCCTGCGGACGGCAACAACACCTACGGCGGCCTCTGCCCTTTGAGCACTGATGAGGCCGGTGCGCCGATCCCCGGGTCGGCGACCTGCGACATCACCTTGCCAAATGGTGCGAGCTTTCCGGGTGGCACCACGATCGACGACTTCATCCAGTTCGGCACGGACAACCGCTACAACTTCGCGCCCAGCAACCTGCTGCTGACCCCGTCGGAGCGCAAGTCGGTGTTCGGCCAGGTGCGCTTCGAGTTCAGCCCGCAGCTGTCGGCCTATACCCGCGTGCTGTACAACACGCGCACCTCGGCCAACCAGGCTGCGCCCGAGCCGTTCTTCCTCGGTACCGATGCCGGCGTCTACAACCCCTGGGCCGAGCAGCGGCTGACAATCTCCGCGCGCAATCCCTACAACCCCTTCGGCTTCGACCTGACCACGGAGGGCGACGACCCGAACCTGTTCCTGCTCGGCCGCCGTCCGGTCGAGGGCGGACCGCGCCGCTACACCCAGGACGTCAAGACCTGGTACGCCGCCGCCGGGCTCGAGGGCCTGCTGGGCGTCGGCGATCGCACCTGGAACTGGGATGTCAACCTTGTCCGCAGCCAGAGCCGCGCCGAGCAGGTCAACGTCGGCAGCTACAACGTGCGTCGCATCAACGAAGCGTTGGGCGACCCCGACGCGTGCGCGGCGATCACCGGCTGCGTGCCGCTGAACGTGTTCGGTGGCCCGGGCACGATCACCCAGGAGATGCTCGCCTTCATCCAGCCGGTGGTGCGCGATGCCAGCCGCAACACGCTGACCCTGGCCTCGGCCAACATCACCGGCGATCTCGCGCGGCTGCCGGCCGGCGCGCTGTCGTTCGCGGCGGGCCTGGAGCATCGCCGCTACGAGGGCAGCTACACCCCCGACCCGATCACGATCGCCGGCGAGTACAACGGCGTGCCCTCGGGCGCGACCTCGGGCGACTACGACGTCAACGAGGCCTATGCCGAGTTCAACGTGCCGCTGCTGCGCGACTCGTGGCTGGGCGACAGCCTCGATCTGAGTATCGCCGGACGGTATTCGGACTACTCGACCTTCGGCGGCGAGACCACCGGCAAGGTCGGCTTGCGCTGGCAGCCGGCCGACGAGTTCCTGCTGCGCATGAGCTATGCCGAGGGCTTCCGTGCGCCGTCGATCGGCGAGCTCTACGGCACGCTCAGCCGTTTCGACGCGACCCTCGTCGATCCCTGTTCGGGCGCCGCCTCGTCGTCGCCGGTCTGCGCCGCCGACGGCGTGCCGGCAGGCTACGAGCAGACCAACTCGCAGATCTCGGTGGTGACCTCGGGCAATGCCGAGCTCGAGCCCGAGCACAGCCGCAGCCTGATGGTCGGCGCGGTCTGGAGCCCATCGTTCGCCGACGGCGTGGCGTGGTCGGACCGCCTGGACCTGGGCGTGACGTTCTACCGCCATCACATCGACGGCGCGATCCAGGCTCCGGACGCCCAGGCGATCCTCGAACGCTGCATCGCCACCCGCGATCCGCTGGCCTGCGCCTCGTACGACCGCAGCGAGCGCGGGCAGATCATCCGCTTCGACGACATCCTGGCCAACCTCGGCACGATCAAGACCGACGGCTGGGATTTCACCGCCGGCTGGACGCTGCCCGAGCACGACTGGGGCCGCCTGCGCTTCGATGCGAAGGCGACCTGGGTCGGCCGCTACGAACTGGTCAACGAGTCGGGCCAGGCCGAGCCGCGGCGGCCCGGCGTCGAGGTCAACAACAGCGCGATCCCCGAGTGGACCGGCACCCTGGTCACCGACTGGACGCGTGGGCCGTGGTCGCTGGCCTGGACCATGCGCTACATCGACCGGCTGGTCGAGTCGTGCGGCGGTGCGATCGGCTTTGCGATCTGCCCCGACAGCGCCAACGACCGCAACGCGCTCGGCGCGACGACCTACCACGACCTGCAGTTGTCCTGGCGCAGCACCGCCTGGCTCGAGGGCACACGGGTGAGCGTCGGCGTCAACAATCTCACCGGCAAGACGCCGCCGGTGTGCCTGAGCTGCAGCCTCAACGGCTACGATGCCTCGACCTACGACCTGCCCGGCCGTTTCGTCTACGCGCGGCTGGGCGTGGACTTCTGACCCGTGACGGGAGGGGCGGCCCCAGGCGCGCGCCGCCCCTCGCCTCCCGCCAGCCCGAACAGCGGGCGCAGCCAGCGCACGCGCCGGATCAGCAGCTCGTGGATGAGCACGCAGCCGGCCGCGGTGATCGCCAGCACCCCCAGCGGTTCCCATAGCGGACCCAGGCCCAGCGGGATCAGCCAGTACGCGGCCAGCACGATCAGGCTCTGGTGCAGGATGTACCAGGGATACACCGCCTCGCTGGCATAGGCCAGGCCCGGCCACGGCCGGTTGAGCGCATGGGCGCCCCAGGCCAGCAGCGCGAGCAGAGCGGTCCACCAGTAGATCGCCAGCGCCACGATCGACACGCCCTGCCAGCCGGCCTCGGGCATCAGCGCGAGGAACGGCGCGCGCGATAGCGCGCCGGCGTCGATCAGATGGCCCACCGCCCGCAGGCCCACGTTGATCCCGCCAGCGGACAGGGCCAGTCCGAGCCACGACCAACGTCCCGCTCGCAGCCGGGCCCACACCACGTCGCTGTCGGCGATCAGGACACCGACGACGAAGGCGACGAAGTAGCGCGCGTGGTTGAACCAGTCGTCGATGAGCGCGTGCGTCGATGGGAAGTGCGGTTCGATCGTCAGCAGCGAGACCAGGTACCAGGCCGGCGGCAGCAGCCACAGCAGCCAGCGCCCACGCGTGGTCAGCCAGTCGCGCAGCCGGCCGCCGCGAAGCCGCCCCAGCAACGGCCGCATGGCGAGCACCGCCAGCGTGTACGCCCACAGGTAGGGCAGGTACCACAGGTGGTTCCAGGTGAAGCCGTACTCGGCGCCGGTGAACGTGCCGGCCGGCCAGGGCCGGAACTGCAGGTAGCGCAGCAGGAAGGCGCCGTAGCCGGGGTCGATCGTGCCCAGCATCCGCGCCTCGCAGTAGGCCTGGACCGGCACGATCGCGACGATGCCGAAGGCCAGCGGCAGCAGCAGGCGCCAGCTGCGGCGCGCCGCCAGCGCACCGGGCGCGCGCCGGGCCAGCACCAGGCCGAGCGCCAGCCCCGAGATCAAGAACAGCAGCGACATGCGCCAGCGGTTGATCGCGACCATCGGCCACTCGACCCAGGCCAGCAGGGTCGGGCTCTTGATGTGGAAGCCCCAGTCGACCACGTAGACCATGCCCACGTGGTAGAGGATCAACAGGCCGAAGGCGATCACCCGCAGGGCGTCGATGTCGTGGCGTCGGGACATGGGAGCTGCCCATGGGAAGGGAGCGCCATCGTCGGCCCCAGGGCCCGTCCACCGGCGCGGCAAGGGCCGAGACGACCGCCCCCGGGGACGAACGGACGGCCCCGCGGGGCGGCGCGGCCCGCGGCCGCGAGCCGGCTGCCTACAATGCCGCGATGTCCTCACGCCCGTCCGATGCGCCGTCCGCGGCCGAACGCTATCTGGCCATTCGCCGCCCGCTCGAGGTCGGCTACTGGCTGGTCACCTGCCTGTTGTCGGCGGTGGGCAACAGCGCGACCGTCTGGATCGACGTGCAGCGCGCGGGCCTTGGGAGCGCGCAATGGGAAGTGGTGAGCTGGGAGGCGGGCAGTGCGCTGGCACTGCTGGCGCTGGTTCCGGCCACGGTCTGGTTCACCGCGCGCTGGCCGGTGCACCTGGACACCTGGTGGCGGCGACTGCCGCTGTACGCGCTGGCGAGCGTGGTCTGGTCGCTGCTGCACGTGGGCCTGATGGTCGGCATCCGCAAGGCGGTCTATGCGCTACACGGCGCCCGCTACAGCTTCGACGATGCCTATCTCTACGAATACCTCAAGGACGTGCGCACGTTCCTGGGCATCGTGGTGTTGTTGCACGGTTACCGGCTGCTGCTCAGGCGCCTGCAGGGCGAGGCCTCGCTGCTCGCCGCGCCCGACGACGGCGCAGCGCCCGTGGAACCAGTGGAGCGGCCCGAGCGTTTCCTGGTGCGCAAGCTCGGTCGCGAGTTCCTGGTCGCCGCCGACGACATCGAATGGGTGCAGGCCGCGGGCAACTACGCCAACCTGCACGTGCGCGGCAAGGTGTATCCCTTGCGCAGCACCCTGGCCGACCTGCAGGCCCGACTCGATCCGGCGCGCTTCGTGCGCGTGCACCGCAGCCATCTGGTGAACGTCGCGCGCATCGCCTCGATCGAGCCGCTCGACAGCGGCGATGCGCGGCTCCATCTCGACGACGGCACCGTGGTGCCGTGCAGCCGGCGCTGCCGCGAGGCGCTGCGCGCGTCGACCGGCGGCTGATCCACCGCTGCGGCGCGTGCGCGGGCGCCGTGCCGGTCTGCTTCAGCGGAAGAAGCGCAGCAGGGTGCGACGCAGCCAGCCGCCGTTCTCGTGCGTCCTGGCGAAGCCGTTGAGATGCTGCTTGACGGTCGGTGAGTAGGCCTTGTCGTCGCTGCGGATGTGGTTGAACAGCCAGCGCACGAGCATTGCGCGCAATTCGTCGAGCATGTCCTCGCCGGCCTGGAAGCGCAGCCGATACTCCTGGACGCGGCGCGCAAACAGTTCGTGGACACGGCGATGGGCGGCGCAGAACGCATAGCCCGCTTCTTCCATCAGCGCCTCTTCGAACGCGAAGTGCGACAGCGTGTAGTCGACCAGCTCGTCGAGCACCTCGCTGACGGCTTCGCGCGAGTGCCCGTGCCGCGCGAGTTCGAGCTGGTTGATCATGTCGACGATCCGCCGGTGCTGGCCATCGATGACATCGATGCCCGTGTCCAGTTCGGCCCGCCATACCACTACCGACATCGTCCTCGCCCCGCCATCCGTCTGGTTGCAGGGCATCTTGGGCGGCGATCCGGGGGCCGGCCTTGATCGGACGCAATGACGCCGCGCGTTCGGCGTGCTTGTCCAGCACGCGGCGGCACAGGTGCGATCAGCTGCGGCGCGCGCGTGCGAAGGCGTCGGCGAGCGCGTTGTTGGCCGGCGGCGCACTCGGCTTGGGCGCACCGCCACCCGGGCGGCCGCCGCGGCCGGGCCCGCGCGGATCGCGCGTTGCTGCGTCGCGCTGGCCGCGTGCCTCGCGCGGTGCAGGCGTATCGTCCAGGCGCCGGGTCAGTGCGATGCGCTTGCGCGCCACGTCGACCTCCAGCACTTTGACCTTGACGATGTCGCCGGCCTTGACCACGTCGCGCGGGTCCTTGACGAAGGTGTCCGACAGCGCCGAGATGTGCACCAGCCCGTCCTGGTGCACGCCGATGTCGACGAACGCGCCGAACGCGGCAACGTTGCTGACCACGCCTTCGAGGATCATGCCTTCGCGCAGGTCCTTGATGTCTTCCACGCCCTCGGCGAACTGCGCGGCCTTGAACTCCGGACGCGGGTCGCGACCGGGCTTTTCCAGCTCCTTGAGGATGTCGCGCACCGTGGGCTCACCGAAGCGCGCATCGGTGAACTGCGCCGGCTTGAGCCCGCGCACGAAGCTGCCGTCGCCGATCAGCGAGGCGATCGGGCGGCCGGTGGCCGCGACGATGCGCTCGACCACCGGATAAGCCTCGGGGTGCACCGACGAGGCGTCAAGCGGCTCGTCGCCGTCGGCGATGCGCAAGAAACCCGCGCATTGCTCGAACGTCTTCTCGCCCAGGCGCGGGACCTTGAGCAGGTCGCGGCGGCGCTTGAACGGCCCGTTGGCGTCGCGATGCACGACGATATTCTCCGCGACCCCGGCCGACAGCCCCGACACGCGCGCCAGCAGTGCGCTGGACGCGGTGTTGACGAACACGCCGACCGCGTTGACGCAGTCCTCGACCTTGGCATCGAGCGCACGCGCCAGCCGGTACTGATCGACATCGTGCTGGTACTGGCCCACGCCGATCGCCTTGGGCTCGATCTTCACCAGTTCGGCGAGCGGGTCCTGCAGGCGCCGCGCGATCGACACCGCGCCGCGCAGCGACACGTCGAGCTGCGGGAACTCCCGCGCGGCGGTCTCGGAGGCCGAGTACACCGACGCGCCGGCCTCGCTGACGACGATCTTCTGCAGTTTGAGTTCCGGCGCGCGCTTGATCAGATCGGCGACCAGGCGGTCGGTCTCGCGCGAGGCGGTGCCGTTGCCGATCGCGACCAGTTGCACGCCGTGCCGCGTGCACAGCGCCTGCAGCACGTGCAGCGACTGGTCCCACTGCCGGCGCGGCTCGTGCGGGTAGATCGTCTCGGTCGCGACCAGCTTGCCGGTCGCATCGACCACCGCGATCTTGCAGCCGGTGCGGATGCCCGGGTCGAGCCCGAGCACGGTCTTGGGGCCGGCCGGTGCGGCCAGCAGCAGGTCCTTGAGGTTGTCGCCGAAGACCTCGATCGCCTGGCCCTCGGCTTTCTCGCGCGCCTTGCCCAGCAGGTCGATCATCAGATGCAGGTGGATCTTCGCGCGCCAGGCCAGCCGGCAGGCATTGCGCAGCCAGGCGTCGGCCGGGCGGCCGCGCTCGGCGATGCCGGCATGCAGCGCGATGCGGCCCTCGGCGTACGCGTTGCCCTGCTCGGCGTCATTGCCCGGGTCGAGCTCGAGCGTCAGGAACTCCTCGCGCCGGCCGCGCAGCAGCGCCAACAGGCGGTGCGAGGGAATCTTCGCCAGCGGCTCGGCATGGTCGAAGTAGTCGCGGAACTTTTCGCCAGCCGTTTCCTTGCCCTCGACGACCTTCGCCCGGATCACACCGTTGGCGTCGAGCCAGTCGCGCAGCTCGCCGATCAGCGCTGCGTCCTCGCCCCAGCGCTCGATCAGGATCGCGCGCGCGCCTTCGAGCGCGGCCTTGACGTCGGCCACGCCCTTGTCGGCATCGACGAAGCCGGCAGCGACGTCCTCGGGCACCTGCGTCGGGTCGGCCAGCAGGCCGTCGGCGAGCGGCTCGAGCCCGGCCTCGCGGGCGATCTGCGCGCGCGTGCGGCGCTTGGGCTTGTAGGGCAGGTACAGGTCCTCGAGGCGCGCCTTGCTGTCGGCCGCCTCGATGTCCCCGCGCAGCTCGGGCGTGAGCTTGCCCTGCTCGTCGATGCTCGCCAGGATCGCGGCGCGCCGCTCTTCGAGCTCGCGCAGGTAGCCCAGGCGGACCTCGAGGTTGCGCAGTTGGGTGTCGTCCAGGCCGCCGGTGACCTCTTTGCGGTAGCGCGCGATGAACGGCACGGTCGCGCCTTCATCGAGCAGCGCGATCGCACTGATCGCCTGGGCGGGCTGGGCGCCGATCTCGGCGGCGATGGTCTCGGCGATCCTGCGGGAAAGAGCGGCGTCGGGCTGGTACATCGGGTCCGAAAGCTGTCGCGGCAGCGGTGCCGCGGGCGGATTGTGGCCCCCAGGTCGCGGCAGCGGAACCCGTTGACAAGGCCGCCGTGCGCAGGTTGGGCCGCTATCGGCGGCGGCGCCAGGGCAGCGGCAGCTGGAACACCACCAGCGCGACCCAGGCCAGACGGCTCGACCAGCTCTCGCGATCGACCGGCACCGGCGCCTGCGCCGAAGTGCCCTCGTCCGGCAGCGTATACGCGCCGGCATCGAGCTCGGCGATGATCGCGCGGGCCCGCGCCAGCTCGGCATCGGGCACGTGCACCTTGACCCCGCCGATCGCCAGCCGCCACTCCCAGTTCGCCAGCGCCATGTGCGCGTCGCCGACAAAGGCGTCGATGCCTTCGGCTTGCAGACGGCCGCAGACGAGCTGCGCTTCGAGCGGATCGGTGTAGCGGGCGACGATGACGGTCATCGGACGGCGACGGCGGCGAACACGGCCAAAGAGTACCCTTGCGCACTGAACACGTTCTCACGCTGAGGCCGCGCATGTCCCGTCCGCTCCGCGCTCCGCGCATCGTCCTTCCCAGCCTGCTCGCGCTCGCGTTCGCCGGATGCGGCGGCCAGGAGGCAGCCCCGGCCGCACCCGCCGCCAACACGCCGGTCGATGCGCCGAGCCAGCGCGTGGACTGGCCGTTGCCGGCCACAGGGCCAGGCTCGAGCGCGCCCGACCTCGTCGCCGGCCCCGACGGCCTGCTGGTGCTGAGCTGGATCAACTCGCGGCAGGGACGCCGTCATGCGTTCCAGTACTCGCGCTTCGATCCCGTGGCGCAGCGCTGGCGCAATGCGCCGACCACGATCGCGATCGGCAACCGCATGTTCGTCAACTGGGCCGACACCCCGCACGTGCTGCCGACACCCGACGGCGCGCTGTGGGCGCACTGGCTGCAGAAGCGCGGCGATGCGCCCTACGCCTACGACGTGGTGCTCGCACGCTCGCGCGATGGCGGCGCCAACTGGAGCGCGCCGATCCCCGCCCACGACGATGGCACCGCCACCGAGCACGGCTTCGTGTCGATGTGGGCGCAGGGCGGCGGCCTCGGCCTGGCCTGGCTCGACGGCCGCAACACCGGCGGTGGCCATGCCGACGACGCCGGCGGCGACCATGAGGCGCATGCGGGTGCGCCGATGACCCTGCGCGCGGCGGTGTTCGACGCCAACCTGCAACGCACGGTCGAGCACGAGATCGATGCCCGCGTCTGCGATTGCTGCCAGACCGCGGCTGCGGTCACCGGGCGCGGTCCGGTCGTCGTCTATCGCGGCCGCACCGAGGCCGAGGTCCGCGACGTCATGCTGACGCGCCTGGAGAACGGCGCCTGGCGCCCACCCGCGCGCGTGCACGCCGACGACTGGACGATGCCCGCCTGCCCGGTCAACGGGCCGTCGGTGGCGGCGCAGGCCGATGCGGTGCTGGTGGGCTGGTACACCGCCGCCGGCGATACGCCGCGCGTGCAGCTGGCGCGCAGCGTCGATGCCGGTGATGCGTTCGCCGAACCGGTGGTGCTCGACAGCGGCCCGGCGGTACAGGGGCGCGTGGCCGTCGCGCTCGACGACGCGCAGGCCTGGGCGGTGTGGCTGCGCGAGGATGAGGCCGACGGCCAGTCGCTGTGGCTCTCGCGGCGCAGCCCGGACCTTTCGACCGAATACGAGCGCATCGAACTCGCCCGCCTGCAGGGGCGTGGCCGTGCGACCGGTTTCCCGCAGTTGCAGGTGCTCGGTGGGCAGGCCTATGTGGTCTGGACCGACGTCATCGACGGCGCGCCGCAACTGCAGGGCGCGCGGCTCGTGCGCTGACGTGCAGGCGGCGACGATCCACCAAAGCACCTTCCCCGCGCGCGCGGGAGATCGGCGCGCATAGCGCCGGCCGGTGCGAGGCACCGCCGCGAGCGTACCTGCGATCGCGGCGGGGGCGACAAACGGGCTGCAATCCACGTGCCCGTAAAGGCACGCACCGGCGCGGCACTCACCGAAGTGAATCTCGCGCTGGTTGCAATCCACGCGTCCGCGAGGGCGCGACCAGCCCACCGAAACGCTGACGCCGCTGGAAACCAAGTTGCAAACCACGGGCCCACGAGGGCGCGACGCTCGTGGCAGTTCCTCATCGACCCGCCGATCATGTTGCAATCCACGCGTCCGTGAGGGCGCGACGACCGCGGCGAGCAAAGCGAGCGACTGCCGATCACGTTGAAATCCACACGCCCGTGAGGGCGCGACCGCTGGCCGTCGACCTCGGAGGTTGTCACCAGGAAGTTGCAATCCACGCGCCCGTGAGGGCGCGACGCGAACGCATCCGCTCGATCACCTGGGCATGACCATGTTGCAATCCACGCGCCCGTGAGGGCGCGACCGGCGCGCGTGATGCTGCTGGCCATCGCCGGGCAGGTTGCAATCCACGCGCCCGTGAGGGCGCGACGCCAAACAACCAGCCGACGGTGGCCGGGCCGTGAGCGTTGCAATCCACGCGCCCGTGTGGGCGCGACTCTACGCACGCC
>NZ_JBDJNS010000008.1:0-152956 GCF_039674545.1 Luteimonas sp. TWI382 | reverse complement strand
CAACCGCACCACGCTTGAACTCCGCACTGAACTTCCTTCGCTTCGACATGAACACTCCTCACGGCCTCGATCGGCCTTCTCGTAAGTGTCCGGGATAACGGGGGTGAACCCATTCCACTTCTGGCGTCAGCTAATCTGCGGGTGGATTACCGAACAACCTACTGAGAGATCACACCTGCGATCAGGATGAGTGTTGCCCACTGACGCGCGAATCGAGGTGCATTAGCGCCTCTTTCAGAAAGGGCTTCCCGAAGGCCAACCGCTCAACGGCGCTGCAGATATTGCCCACAAGCTCCGCCGACGAGCCAGCCTGAATGGTCGAGTCGATCAGCCCTTTCGCTTCACCGATGCTCGAAATGTCCCCTCGCTCAATCTTGTTCATGCTGCTGCTCTCCACTGGTTGAGCAAGAAGAAAAGCACAGAATTTCCGCGAGTCAAAACTGCTGTAACACCTGAAAACAGAGGGGAGACCACCGAGAAATGCGCGCGTAGCAAACGCGAAACGGCCGCAATACTTTCGCGAGATGAGACACAGCAGCGTGCGCTGGCCTTAGCCGGCGACGGTCGCGGGAGGGCGAGTGACGCGCGCACGTGCTGTGGTCACAAGGTGCGGAGATGCCGGAATTGGGAGCATCGGTAGGCGCCGCGATCAGATGTCGGAAAGATCCGGCGCTGAATTCTCAGGACCCGCTGAAAGTCAGGGATCGGATTTGGGATCCGACCCTTTTCGATCTGATCCGTTTACCGTGCAATAGTTCCGACCGAAGGGAGGATTCTGATGGCTGACCTGGTCTCAACAGTGGTGGGCGGCGCGCTTGTTCTAACCGCCACCTTCGTCATGGAAAAAACGAAGAGGTTCTGGGCGAAAAAGGAGAACTCCGGACATCTCGGCGTGGTCGTGCTAATCCAACTAGAGCGTCTCATAGCGGACTGCGCAGCCGTCGTAGGGGACGACGGCACGAGCTCCGGCCAGATGTTCCGAGACGGCAATGGTGAGGAGTACTACATGCCCCAGGTGAAGCTTCCTACCTTCGAGTTAGGTGGCCTCGGGGTTGAGTGGCGCTCGATATCGCCTTCCCTGATGTATGAGATCCACGCCATTCCGCTGGCACTAGACGAGGCAAAAGCCTATCTGGACTTCTACTCGGATCACGATTTCCCGCCTTACGCCGACTACATGTTCGAAAGGCAGCTGAAATTTGCCTCCCTCGGAATTCAGATCCTTGGGACGACCGAGCGTCTTCGATCTGAAACGAAAATTCCCGCCCGTCCAGCAAGGGACTGGACCCCCGAGAGCTATCTACTGGAACGACATAAGTCACTCACGGAGCAGCAGGAGGCGAGCCAAGCCGCCCAAGCGCAGTCTTGGAAGGAGCTCTCAGAGCTAGTCGAGCGGCGCAACCTAGCACAGAGCGATACGCCGGTGTAATCCCGGTGTAACCGTGTCAGGAAATCGCGGGAAATTGGAGGTACGGGAAGGAACGCCACTACAACCTGATCCGCGAAAAACCCCTAGGAAAAGGCTCTAGGAGTGGTGGCCGGGGAGGGAATCGAACCCCCGACACGGGGATTTTCAATCCCCTGCTCTACCAACTGAGCTACCCGGCCACTGCGGGACGCGCATGATACGGGGCGCGCCGCAGAACGGCAACCGTTTCGTGATCGTCCCTTTTCGACGGCGGCTCGACCAGGCATCGGCCGGGTGCGGCGACGCGTTAACATCGTGGGCCCACCCTCGACGGAGCGCTGCGATGAAGCCGTGGAAGTTGCTGACGATCCTGCTGGCGACCTGCGTGGTCGCGGCCTGCGCCACCACGCCGCGCCGGGTCTCCGAGCCGGCGGCGAGCATCCAGCAGCTGAGCGTTGCGGCCGATGGCAGTTGGTCGGTGGACCTGCGGGTGCAGAACTACAGCAGCGTGCCGATGCGCTTCGAGTCGATCCGGCTCGACCTGACGGTCGGCGGCGACGCGGCCGGCACGCTGGCGTCCTCGACGCCGATCACGATCGGGCCGGAGTCGGCCGATGTGCTCACGCTGGCGTTCGCGCCGAGCGCACAGGCGCGGTTGCAGACGGCCGATGCGCTGGCTGCCGGACGCGGCCTGCCCTATCGCATCGACGGCACGCTGCGCGCCGCCCCCAACGACCGCGGCGCCGCCCGCGACTACACCGTCCGCCGCGACAGCGCGCTCAGCCCCGTGCCGGGCCTGCCCGGCGTGCTGCGCTGATCCCGGCGCACGTCCAGCCGCGCACGCATCGCGTGCCCGCCCTCCTCCTGCAAGAGCCGATGCCATGAGCACCTACCACGCCCCGCTGACCGATATCCGCTTCGCGCTGCACGATGTGCTGCAGGTCGAGTCCCTGTTCGCCGCTCTGGGCTTCGAGGACGCCAACCGCGAGACGGTCGATGCGGTGCTCGACGAGTGCGCCCGGCTGTGCGAGACCGTGCTCGCACCGCTCAACCGCATCGGCGACGAGCAGGGCGTGCGCTACGACAAGGCCACCGGTGCGGTGACCACGCCCGACGGGTTCAAGGACGCCTACGACCAGTTCGCGCAAGGCGGCTGGACCGGCATGAGTGCACCGGCCGAGTTCGGCGGCATGAACATGCCGCACACGGTCGGCATCTGCCTGGAGGAGATGATCGATGCGGCCAACCTGGCGTGGAGCAACTTCCCGCTGCTCTCGCACGGCGCGGTCAACGCCTTGCACCACCACGGCGAGGCGTGGCAGAAGGAAGTCTTCCTCAAGCCGCTGATCGCCGGCACCTGGACCGGCACGATGTGCCTGACCGAGCCGCACTGCGGCACCGACCTCGGCCTGCTCAAGACGCGCGCCGAGCCTGCGGCCGACGGCGCCTATGCGATCACCGGCACGAAGATCTTCATCACCGCCGGCGAGCACGACCTGACCGACAACATCATCCACCTGGTGTTGGCGCGCCTGCCTGATGCGCCGGCCGGCAGCAAGGGGATCTCGCTGTTCGTCGTGCCCAAGGTCAAGGTCGGGCGCGACGGTACGCTCGGCACGCGCAACGCGGTGCGCTGCGGCGCGGTCGAGCACAAGATGGGCATCCACGGCTCGGCAACGTGCGTGATGAACTTCGACGGCGCCGAGGGCTGGCTGGTCGGCCAGCCGCACAAGGGTCTGCTGGCGATGTTCACCATGATGAATACTGCACGCTTGGGCGTCGGCGTGCAGGGCCTGGGCCTGGCGACGCGCGCTTACGAGAACGCATTGCGCTATGCACGCGAGCGCCTGCAGTCGCGGTCGCTGTCGGGCCCCAAGTTGCCCAGCAAGCCGGCCGACCCGATCCTGGTGCAGCCCGACGTGCGCCGCATGTTGCTGACCTGCAAGGCGCTGACCGAGGGCGGCCGCCTACTCGCTTACCACGCTGGCTCGCTGGTCGATGCGGCGCACGGCGCCGGCGACGAGACCGCGCGCCGCCAGGCCGACGACCTGCTCGGCTTCCTGACCCCGATCGTCAAGGCCTGCCTCACCGAGTGGGGCAACGAGTGCACCTATCACGCGCTGCAGTGCTTCGGCGGCCACGGCTATATCGCCGAGCACGGCATGGAGCAACTGGCGCGCGATGCGCGCATCACCACGCTCTACGAGGGCACCACCGGCATCCAGGCGCTGGACCTGGTGGGCCGCAAGGTGCTGCAGTTGCAGGGCGCAGGGCTGCGTGTGTTCCTGGGCATGATCGAGGCGTTCTGCAGTGAGCACGAAGGCGATGCGCAGTTGGCCGAGTTCGTCGGCCCGCTGCGCGAGAAGGCCGCGCAATGGCAGGCGCTCACCCGCGCCATCGCCGAGCGCGCAGCGGCCGACCCCGAGGAGATCGGCGCCGCCGCGCACGATTACCTGTTCTTCTCCGGCTACGTCGCCCTGGCGTACTGGTGGGCGCGCAGCGTGGCCGTCGCCGACGCCTCGTCGCGGTCGGAGACGTTCAAGGCCGGCAAGCGCGAGACCGCGCGGTTCTATTTCGCGCGTCTGCTGCCGCGCACGCTGGCGCACGCCGCGGCGATCGAAAGCGGCCCGGCACCGCTGTTGTCGCTGGCCGACGAGGCCTTCGACAGCTGACCCAGGCCGGGCGCGCCACTGCGCTGATACAGCCAGTGGCGCGCCCGGCCCGTTGACCTGCGGCGCCTCCACGATCCAGCCGGCGCGCGCCTTGCACAAACCGTCACAGTTCGGGTATATGCTCGATTCCCGATGGAGACCGACTGCGCGCGCCCTCGCCTCGTCCCCACCGGTTCCGATCCGGCGCCGGTCGCCGAAGCATCGGCGTTCGATTCCGCCCCCCGCCCCCACACTGCCGGCGTGCGTCTGCTTGCCCTCGACGCGCATGGCCGGGCATTGAACTGGATCAGCTGGCAGGATGCGGCGTGTCTGTACGCGCGCGACGCGGTGGCCTGGACGCTCGGCGATCCGTGCATCACGGTGCTGGGCGGGCTGTGCCGGGCGACCGGCCACCGCAGCCGGCTGGACCTGCACCCGATCATCGCCGGCCGCAGCCATGCCCGCGCCAGTGCGATCGATCCGACCCCGGCCTTGACCAATCCCGCGCTGTTCGCCCGCGACCATCACCTGTGCCTGTACTGCGGCCGCCAGGTCGGGCGCCAGTCGCTGACCCGCGACCATGTCGCCCCGCTGTCCCAGGGCGGGCTCGACATCTGGGAGAACGTGGTCTCGGCCTGCGTGGCCTGCAATTCCCGCAAGGGCGGGCGCACGCCGCAACAGGCCGGCATGCCGCTGCTGGCAGTGCCTTTCCGGCCGAGCTGGATCGAGCATCTGATCCTGAGCAACCGCAACATTCTTGCCGATCAGATGAGCTTTCTGAGCGCCCATCTGCCCCGCCGCGGCCCGCGCGCCGTCATCTGAAGGTGACACGGGCATCGGCGCGGCGCGTTGACGCCCCGCGTGTCGCATTGGCCTGTCCACCGGGTGACCCCACAGTACGCGGGGCGTCGCCCGGCGCGTGCGTGACTGCGGCATGACGCCCGGACGGGGCCAGGCCTTACAATGCGCAAATGATCGATTCCTCGCGCTACCCGCGCCTTGCGCGCATCGACGCGCCGTCCGACCTGCGCCAGTTCGACGAGAGCGAACTGCCGGCGATCGCCGACGAGCTGCGCGCCTACCTGATCGAGTCCGTCGGCCGCAGCGGGGGCCACTTCGGCGCCGGGCTGGGCGTGATCGAGCTCACGACCGCGCTGCACTACCTGTACGAGACGCCCGAAGACCGCATCGTCTGGGACGTCGGCCACCAGACCTACCCGCACAAGATCCTCACCGGCCGCCGCGACCGCATCCATACGGTCAAGCAGAAGGATGGCGTGGCGCCGTTCCCCAAGCGCGAGGAATCGGAGTTCGACACCTTCGGGGTGGGCCACTCGAGCACGTCGATCTCGGCCGCGCTGGGCATGGCCATCGCCAACGCGCACGCCGGCAACGAGCGCCGCGTGGTCGCGGTGATCGGCGACGGCGCGATGACCGCCGGCATGGCTTACGAGGCGCTCAACCACGCCGGCGGCATGGAGCCCGAGCCCGACCTGCTGGTGGTGCTCAACGACAACCGCATGTCGATCAGCGAGGCGGTCGGTGGCCTGACCCAGATGCTCGGCCGCATGACCGGCAGCCGCACGCTCAATGCCCTGCGCGAAGGCGGCAAGAAGCTGCTTGGCGACAAGAACAACCCGACGGCGAAGTTCGTGCGCCGCTGGGAAGAACACTGGAAGGGCATGTTCGTGCCGTCCACGCTGTTCGAGGAGATGGGCTTCCATTACACCGGCCCGATCGACGGCCATGACGTGAAAGCGTTGGTGGGCGCGCTCAAGACGCTGCGCGGTCTCAAGGGGCCGCAGCTGCTGCACGTGATCACGACCAAGGGCAAGGGCTATGAGCTCGCCGAGGGCGACCAGATCGGCTACCACGCCGTGTCGCCGTTCGACCCGAACACAGGCGTGGTCGCCAAGGGCGGTGCGAAGAAGCCGACCTATACCGATGTCTTCAGCGACTGGCTCTGCGACATGGCGGCCGCCGACGACCGCCTGCTGGGCATCACCCCGGCGATGCGCGAGGGCTCGGGCCTGGTGCGGTTCTCGAAGGAATACCCCGAGCGCTATTTCGACACCGCGATCGCCGAACAGCACGCCGTGACGCTGGCCGCAGGCATGGCCTGCGAGGGCGCCAAGCCGGTCGTGGCGATCTACTCGACCTTCCTGCAGCGCGCCTACGACCAGCTGGTGCACGACGTCGCGGTGCAGAACCTCGACGTGCTGTTCGCGATCGATCGCGGCGGTGTCGTCGGACCGGACGGCGCCACGCATGCGGGCAATCTCGACCTGAGCTTCCTGCGCTGTGTGCCGAACATGGTCGTCATGGCGCCCGCCGACGAGGACGAGGCCCGGCGCATGCTCACCACAGGATTCCGCTATGAGGGCCCGGCCGCGGTGCGCTACCCGCGCGGCACCGGCCCCGGCGCCGAGATCGCGCCCGGCCTGGAGACGCTGCCGATCGGGCAGGCGCAGATCCGCCGGCAAGGCCGCCGCATCGCCCTGCTCGCCTTCGGCGCCATCGTGCCGGCCGCCGAGGTCGTCGCCACCGAGTTGGATCTGACGATCGTCAACATGCGTTTCGTTCGCCCGCTCGATCGTGCGCTCGTACTCGAGCTCGCGCGGTCGCACGACGGCTTCGTGACACTGGAGGACAACGTCGTGGCCGGGGGCGCCGGTTCGGGCGTGGCCGAACTGCTCAACGCCGAGGGCATCGCGCTGCCGGTCCTGCACCTGGGCCTGCCCGATGCGTTCCAGCACCACGCCAGCCGCGAGGATCTGCTGGCCGAGGCCGGACTCGATATCGCCGGCATTCGTGCCGCCGTGCTGGCACGCTGGTCGGATCTGGCGGTGGCTGCCACACCGGCTGTGGGCAGCGCCGCAGGCTGAGCCTGCGGCGCGTCCTGGCCCCCGCCGCCGGTGGTGACCCGCGCACCGGGCGGACCACCGGACCAACAAGCGTTGACTGACGCCCGCGCTACCGGGCGCGTGCCTCGATCTTGTCGGGCAGCGCGAAGCAGCCGATGAACTGCGCGGCCAGCGCGCGGTCACCGCTCAGGCGCAGCGCGCCCGCGGCTTCGGCCTCGTCGAACGACAGGCCGCCATAGACCAGACCGGCGAAGGCCGTGGTCGTCTCGGTCTCGAATACGACATCCACGCTATCGGAGTCGCCTCGCTCGATCGCCAGCCCCGCTGAAGTCAGCCGGCCGATGAAGGCACTGCCGGGAAAGCGGAAGGCCACCGACATCGTCAGCGGCGCACGATCGGGCCGCAGCATCGTCCGCAGCGACAGCATCGTCGAGACCGCCGACAGCGGCCGCGTCGGGTCGTGCAGCGGCGAACGCACCGCCCAACGGCCCAGCACCTGGAAGATCGGCTCGGCCTCGTAGCCCCAGGCCGTTAGTTCGTAGGCCTGCACCCGAGCCGGCGGCGGCAGCTGGCATTTGCGCAGCACGCCGATGCGTTCCAACCCCGCCAGCCGCTGCGTCAGCACGTTCGCGCTGATCCCGGTGAGGTCGGCCTTGAGATCGGAAAAGCGGCGTGGGCCGAACATCAGTTCACGGATCACCAGCAGCGCCCAACGCTCGCCGACGAGTTCCAGCGCGAGCGCGGCGCCGCAGGCGTCGTCGTACCAGCGGCCGGCCATCGCCTGGGTTATTTCAGTTTCTTTTTCTAACTTCATAGTTGTTTTTTATAACTTCATAGCGCAGGATCGGCAACGCGTCCTCCAGGACGCCTCGTTCCATTCGACAGGAGATGACGCATGACCTATGTCCAGGGTTTCGTGGTTGCGGTCCCGACCGCCAACAAGGACGCATATGCACAGCATGCCCGCGATGCGTTCAAGGTGTTCAAGACGTATGGACACGTCCGGTGCGTGGAGGCCTGGGGCGACGAGGTGCCACGGGGCAAATGCAACGATTTCCAGGGCGCTGTGCAGGCGACCGACGCGGAGACCGTGGTGTTCAGCTGGATGGAGTATCCCGACCGCGCCGCCCGCGACCAAGCCCACGAGAAGATGATGGCCGACCCGCGCATGCAGCAGATGCCGGAGATGCCCTTCGACGGCAAGCGCATGATCCTGGGCGGCTTTGCGCCCTTGGTCGACGTCGGCACCGGCCGCGGCGACTATGTCGACGGCATCGTGCTGCCGGTCCCGGCGCGTGCACGCGATGCGTACACCGCGATGGCGCGCAAGACCGCCGAGGTCTTCCTGGAATACGGCGCGGTCCGCGTGGTCGAGGCCTGGGGCGATGACGTGCCCGAAGGCAAGCACACCGATTTCCAGCGCGCAGTTCTGCGCAAGGACGACGAGCAGGTCGTGTTCTCGTGGATCGAATGGCCCAGTCGGGAGCTGCGCAATGCGGCGTGGCCGAAGCTGATGGAGGACCCGCGGATGCGCCCCGACGGCGAAATGCCGTTCGATGGCAAGCGCATGATCTATGGCGGCTTCGCCCTGCTCGTGGAGGCCTGAGCCCGCGCACGCCGAACGCACGCGTCCGCCACGCCGTGGGTGCCGGCGGACCTGCGCTAAGGCGCTTGGACCTCGTAGCCCTTCGCCGCCAGCTTGGCGAGATAGCCATGCTCGCCAAGCACGAGCGACATCGGCAGCACCGCGAACGTCGTCCGGTTCTGCGCGAGCGCGGTCTCGGCAGCTTCGAGCCAGCGCGCCTCGACGCGCCGGTCGACGTCTTCGACACCGAGTCGCTTCGCCAACGCGCCCTGGGTGAAGGTCCGCATGCAGACGGTGTAGGCGTTCTCGCCCTGCAGCGCGCGCAGCGCATCGATGTCGCCGACGGCCCAGGCATTGGCGCGCTCGCCCATGTGCTGCAAGTCGCGCTCGATCCGCGCGAGCATGCGCTCGAAACAGGGCAGATCGTCGAGTGGCGCGCCGCCGAACTCGCGCAGCGCCGCCTTCGTGTCCGCAACCCGGATCTCGAGGTCGGTCCGGACGATGGGCACCCGATGCGCCTTCGCCAGGCGCGTGACCACCGGCTCGATGATGCCGTCCTGGCGCATGCGCATGCGTGCGATCGCCGAGGCATAGAGCTCGCCGGCCGCGAACACCGGCCGCCAGCGCTCGACGCGATCGCTGCGCCCGATCCATCGCGCCTTCAATGGCGCCCAGCGCGCGTAGAGCGCGGGCGGCACGACATCCTGCAACTGCTTACCGTCGGGATTGCGCCGGGCCCGCAGCAGCGCCGGCACCATCAGCAGCGTCCGGAACCGGCCGACATCGGCGCGCAGTTCGATCTGCGGCGCGGCGATCACCGTCTGCGCGCGCGCGATGACCGCCTCGACCTCATCGGTGTTCCAGTCGATGTCGCGCGGCAACGGCGACACCTCGCCGAGCACATAGAGTGTGTGATCACCGCGGCGCACCTGCCAGAGCCCCGGGCCCGGCTGGACGCCCGAAACCACGACCGGCCCCATGTCGACGATGCCCGCCTCACCGGACGGCGGCGGCGCCGCGCCCGCAGCGGGCGCCTGCGCCCACGCCGGGGCCGCGCCTGCGATCAGCGCCATGCCCATCACGATTCCGACGATTCGCCCGCGCATCGATGGCTTTCCAGATCCGAAGCCGCGATTGGAGGCCGGCCTGGCCCGCCGGGCAAGCCTACGGCGATCCAGCCACCAGGCCGCAGTCAGGTGGGCGCGCCAAAAAAAGACCCGCGCAAGGCGGGCCTCAATATTTGGTCGGGGTAGCCGGATTCGAACCGACGACCACTTGTCCCCCAGACAAGTGCGCTACCAGGCTGCGCTATACCCCGGAAAGCTGAGCAGTATACCCGTTGGAGGGCGTTTCGCCCATGCCTGCGTCAACGCTTGAGCAGTTGCAGCACGTCCTCGAGCTCCATGCGCACCTGGCGCACGATCTGGCTGCTGAGCGCCGACTCCTGCTTGGCGCCCTCGCCTTCCAGCCGCAGGCGCGCGCCGCCGATCGTGTAGCCCTGCTCGTAGAGCAGGCCGCGGATCTGGCGCACCATCAGCACGTCGTGGCGCTGGTAGTAGCGGCGGTTGCCGCGGCGCTTGACCGGGCTCAGGCTCGGGAACTCGGTCTCCCAGTAGCGCAGCACGTGCGGCTTGACGTCGCACAGCTCGCTGACCTCGCCGATCGTGAAGTAGCGCTTGGCCGGGATCGGCGGCAGTTCGCGGTTGCTGCCCGGATCAAGCATGAGCAGCTCCCACGCCAACGGTGCCGGTGTAGGCCTCGACCCGCTCCTTGAGCTTCTGCCCTGGGCGGAAGGTGACCACCGTGCGCGCGGAGATCGGAATCTCCTCGCCGGTCTTGGGGTTGCGGCCGGGGCGCTCGTTCTTGCGCCGCAGGTCGAAGTTGCCGAAGCCCGACAGCTTGACCTGACGGCCGTGCTGCAGCGCTTCGCGCAGGACGTCGAAGAACGCATCGACGAACTCCTTGGCCTCGCGCTTGTTCAGCCCGACTTCTTCGTAGAGCTTCTCGGCCATGTCCGCCTTCGTCAACGCCACGCCCGCATCCCCTTGTGCACCTCAGCCTCGGATCTTCGCGCCGTGATCGCGCGCCAGCGCTTCGACCACGTTCGCGACCACTGTTTCGACATCGCGATCGGTCAGAGTGCGTGAAGTTTCCTGCAGAATCAAGCCCATGGCGAGACTCCTGAAACCCGATTCGACGCCCTGCCCGGCATAGCGGTCGAACAGCCGGATCCCGGTCAGCAGCGGACCGGCGGCCGCGCGTGCGGTGGCCTCCAGCGCGGCCCAGTCGACGGCGTCGGGGGCGACGATCGCCAGGTCGCGACGCACCGACGGAAAGCGCGAGAGCGGCGCCACACGCGGCAGCGCGCGGGCCTGCAGCGCCGCGGCATCGAGCTCGAACGCCACGACCGACACGTCGATATCCAGCGCGCGCAGCAGGCGCGGATGCAGCTCGCCGATCCAACCGACCTGCACGCCATCGCGCAGCACGTCCGCCGAGCGGCCGGGGTGGCCATGCGCCGCGGTCGAGCGCCTGAACGTCAGGTGCGCACCCGCGACCGTGGCCAGCGCCTCGAGGTCGCCCTTGAGGTCGAAGTAATCGACCGGCCGCGCCGGTTGGCCCCACTGCTCGGCCTGCGCATCGCCGGCCACGGCCGCTGCGACCCGGAGCGTCTCCACCGGCGCGCCCGCCGTTCCCGATGCCCGATCCGCGCTTTCGAACACCTTGCCGAGTTCGAACAGCCGCACGCGCGTCTGCTGGCGGGCGAGGTTGCGCGCCAGCGTCGCGACCAGCCCCGGCAGCAGCGCGGTCCGCATGACGCCCAGTTCCGCGCTGAGCGGGTTGGCCAGCGGCACGGCGCCGTCTTCGGCCTGCCAAGCCGCAAGCAGTGCGGCGTCGACGAAGGCGAAATTGACCGTCTCCAGGCAGTCACGGGCCACCAGTTGGCGACGCAGTTCGGCCTCGGCAACCCGGGTCTCGCTGGGGGCGGCGATGCGCGTCGCGCCGCCGGGCAACGTCGTGGGCACGCGGTCGTAGCCGTGGATGCGCACGACCTCTTCGATCAGGTCCTCCTCGATCGCCAGGTCGAAGCGCCGCGTCGGCGCAGTGACCTGCCAGCCCTCGGCATCGGCGACGACCGCCAGCCCGAGCGCGCGCAGGATGCGCTCGACCTCGGCGTCGTCGACGGTCAGCCCGAGGACGCGCGCCAGCCGTGCGCGGCGCAGCGCGATCGTGCGCGGCTGCGCGAGATGCGCATCGAGCTCGGCGGCCGTCACCGGGCCCGCCCGGCCACCGGCGACATCCAGGATCAGCCGCGTCGCGTACTCGAGTGCGGTGCGCGGCAGCTCGGGGTCCACACCGCGTTCGAAGCGATGCGCGGCATCGGTGTGCAGGCCCAGGCGTCGGCTGCGACCGATGATCGCGTCGGGGGCGAAATGCGCCGATTCCAGGAACACGTTGCGCGTGGCCTCGGTCACCCGCGTATCGAAGCCGCCCATCAGGCCGGCAAGCGCGACGACGCGGTCGTTGTCGGTGATCGCCAGGAACTGCGGGTCGAGCGTCGCGTCGCGGCCGTCGAGGAGCTTGAGCGTCTCGCCCTGGCGCGCACGGCGCACGCCGACCGGACCGGCCAGCAGGTCGCGGTCGAAGGCGTGCATCGGCTGGCCGAGTTCGAGCATCACGTACTGGGTGACGTCGACGAGGAAGCTGACCGGGCGGATGCCGCTGCGGCGCAATCGCTCGGCCATCCACACCGGCGTCGGACGCGTCGCGTCGACGCCCTCGATCACCCGGCCCAGGTACCGCGGCGCGTCGCTGCCGGCATCGAGGGTGACCGGCAACGCGGCGTCCGATGCGACGTCCACGGGCGGCGCCTGCAGCGGCGCGACCTGGCTGCCGAAGGCGGCGGCCACGTCGAACGCGATGCCGCGCACGCTGAAGCAGTCGGCGCGGTTGGGGGTCAGTTTGAGCTCGATCGTGGCGTCCGGCAGGCCGAGATAGTCGGCCAGCGGACGACCGACCGGTGCGTCGTCGGGCAGCTCGAGCAGTCCCGAGGCATCCGCATCGAGCCCCAGTTCCTTGGCCGAGCACAGCATGCCGTTGGACGCGACGCCGCGCAGCTTCGCCGCCTGGATCGTCAGTTCGCCCACACGTGTGCCGATCGTCGCCAGCGGCGCAACCAGGCCCGGGCGCGCATTCGGCGCACCGCAGACGATCTGCAGCGGCGCCGCGCCGCCGACGTCGACCTGGCACACCTGCAGCCGGTCGGCTTCGGGGTGCTTGTCGGCCGAGACGATGCGCGCCACGACCACGCCCTCGAGCGCGCCGCCCAAGGGCACGATGTCCTCGACCTCCAGGCCGATCGCGGTCAGCGTCGCGGCCAGATCCTCGCGCGATGCCTCGGTGCGCACGTGCTGGCGAAGCCAGCTTTCGGAAAATTTCATGCTGAAATTCCGTGATTCGTCATAAGTGAGTCGTGATTCGAAAAGGTGGCGTGGCCCGATGGCGCGGCGTGCGTGATCCGTCTGTGTCGATCACGGATCACGCATCGCCGATCCCGGCCCTCAGGCGAACTGCCTGAGAAACCGCACGTCGTTTTCGAAGAACGCGCGCAGGTCGTCGACGCCGTAGCGCAGCATGGCGAAGCGCTCCACGCCCATCCCGAACGCGAATCCGGTATAGCGCTCGGGGTCGATGCCGACGGCCTTGAGCACATTGGGGTGGACCATGCCGCAGCCCAGCACCTCCAGCCAGCGGGTGCTGCCGTCGGCCTGCTGCCAGGCGATGTCGACCTCGGCGCCGGGCTCGACGAACGGGAAATAGCTGGGACGGAAGCGCATTTCGAAATCGCGCTCGAAGAAGGCGCGCACGAATTCGCTGAGCGTGCCCTTGAGGTCGGCGAACGTCGCGTGCTCGTCGACCAGCAGGCCTTCGACCTGGTGGAACATCGGCGAGTGGGTCTGGTCGCTGTCGGAGCGATAGACCTTGCCGGCGGCGATCATCCGCAGCGGCGGGCGGTGCTCGCCCATGTAGCGCACCTGCACGCCGGAGGTGTGCGTGCGCAGCAGGCGCGCGACGCCGGCCGCGTCGGGCGCGAAGTAGAACGTGTCGTGCATCGCGCGCGCCGGATGGTGCGGCGGGAAGTTCAGCGCCTCGAAGTTGTGCCAGTCGTCCTCGATCTCCGGACCGTCGGCCAGTTCGTAGCCCAGCCGGCCGAAGATGTCGGCGATGCGCTCGAGGGTGCGACTGATCGGATGCACGCCGCCGCGACCGGCGTCGCGTCCGGGCAGGGTCACGTCGATCGTCTGCGAGGCCAGGCGCGCATCGAGCGCGGCGTCCTCGAGCGCCGTCTTGCGCCGGGCCAGCGCCGCGCCGATCGCATCGCGCGCGCGGTTGATCGCCTCTCCGGCGGCCTTGCGCTGGTCGCCGGGCAGCGCGCCGAGCGCCTTGAGCTGGGCGGTGATGCTGCCGCTCTTGCCCAGCAGCGACACCCGCAGCGCTTCGAGCGCCTCGGGCGTGGCCGCCGCGTCGATGTCGGCCAGCGCCTGGCTCGACAGGGATTCGATTTCGCTCATCTACAGGCCCGTCACTGATGAAAGGTCCGCGTCGCGCAGACGCCCGGAACCGGGGCGCCGCACGTTCGGATGCCGCAAAAAACGATGGGGAAGGACTTGCGCCCTTCCCCACGTGGCCGCCGGACGGATCCGGCGGCAGTACCGCTTTACGGTGGAGACGACGGCCTTTAGGCCGCCAGCGCGCCCTTCGCCTTCTCGGCGAGCGCGGTAAAGCCGGTGGCATCGTGCACCGCGATATCGGCCAGGACCTTGCGGTCCAGCGTGATGCCGGCCTTGAGCAGGCCGTTCATGAAGCGGCTGTAGCTGATGCCGTTCAGACGGGCCGCCGCGTTGATGCGCGTGATCCACAGCGAACGGTAGTCGCGCTTCTTCTGCTTGCGACCGATGTAGGCGTACTGGCCGGCCTTGATGACGGCCTGCTTGGCGACGCGGAAGACCTTGCGACGGGCGTTGTAGTAGCCCTTCGCGCGGCCGAGGACCTTCTTGTGACGGCGGCGCGCTTGGACGCCACGCTTGACTCGTGCCATGGTTCAGTCCTCCTCAGAGATACGGCAGCATGCGGTCGAGACGACCGCTGTCGCACGCCGGAATGTGGTTCGTCTGGCGGAGATTGCGCTTCCGCTTCGTCGCCTTCTTGGTGAGGATGTGGCTGCGATTGGCGTGGCCGGCCTTGTACTTGCCGGAAGCCGTCTTCCGGAAACGCTTGGAAGCGCCCCGGTGCGTCTTGATCTTGGGCATTGCGAGAGTCCTTGTGGGATACGAGTACTGACCGGGCGGTGGCCTTCACCACGCTTTCCATCCATGCCCATGCCGGTGTTCAGGCCTCGATCCCCGCGGGATTCCGGCCGGTCCTGATACCGCTCAAACCACCCGGACAGGCCGGGAGCCGCGCATTATGCCGCGCGCCGCTTTGGCTTGCAAATCATCGGCTTGGCCTTGCTGCAGCAGGCGCCCGCGCGCGCCTGGGCCACGAACATGAGAGCGCCCAGAGACCGAGCGGCCGGGCGGTGGCGTTGCAGGGACGCAAAAAAGGCGCCTTGCGGCGCCTCTTTCGGAGCCTGCCCCGTGGCCGGGACAGGCAAGCCGGATCCTGCGTCGCGCCCGAGAGCGCGACCGGTCAGCGCTTCTTCGGCGCGATCATCATCACCATCTGCCGGCCCTCCAGGCGCGGCCGCGACTCGATGACGATGTCCTCGCCCAGGTCGGCCTCGATCCGCGCCGCCATCTCGCGGCCCAGCTCCTGGTGGCTCATCTCGCGGCCACGGAAGCGGATGTTGACCTTGATCTTGTCGCCTTCTTCCAGGAAGCCCCGCATCTTGCGCAGCTTGATCTGGTAGTCGCCCTCGTCGGTGACCGGCCGGAACTTCAGTTCCTTGATCTCGACCTGCTTGGTCTTCTTCTTGGCCTCGTTGGCCTTCTTCTGGGCTTCGAACTTGAACTTGCCGAAGTCCATGATCTTGCAGACCGGCGGGTCCGCATTGGGCTGGATCTCGACGAGGTCGAGCCCCTCCTCCTCGGCGGCGCGCAATGCATCGTCGCGCGAGAGCACGCCGATCATTTCTCCGTCCGAACCGATCACGCGCACACGGGGTACGCGGATATCCTGGTTACGCCGATTCTGCTTGTCAGGGGTGCTAATACTGCAATCTCCGAAATGGAACATGCCGCCGGCTCGTCAACCAACGGGGCGACCGGCGCGGCCGATGATGGCGCCGCGCCGGTGAAGAACTCATGCTGACACCGGCTCCGCGCGGAGGCGCGAAACGAAATCGCCGACCGGCATTGTGCCCAGATCTTCCCCGGACCGCGTCCGAACCGCGATTGCGCCGTTTTCCTTCTCGCGGTCCCCGACCACGAGCAGATACGGCACCCGCTGCAGCGTGTGCTCGCGGATCTTATAGCCGATTTTCTCGTTCCGCAAATCCGCCTCGACCCGGACACCTTGATTCGCAAGGGATTTCCGCATCGCCTCGACGAAGTCGGCCTGGGCGTCGGTGATGTTCATCACCACCGCCTGCACCGGGGCCAGCCAGGCGGGGAACTGCCCGGCATGGTGCTCGATCAGGATGCCGATGAAACGCTCCATCGAACCGACGATTGCCCGGTGCAGCATGACCGGGGTGCGGCGCTGGCTCTGCTCATCGACGTACTCCGCGCCCAGGCGCCCGGGCATCATGAAATCGACCTGCATCGTGCCCAGCTGCCAGGTCCGGCCGATAGCGTCCTTGAGGTGGTACTCGATCTTCGGGCCGTAGAACGCGCCCTCGCCCGGCAATTCCTCCCAGGCCACGCCGCAGGCCGACAGCGCATTGCGCAGCGCGGCCTCGGCCTTGTCCCAGGTCGCGTCATCGCCGAGCCGCGACTCGGGCCGCAGCGCGATCTTGATCTGGATGTCCTGGAAACCGAAATGCGCGTAGACCGCCAGCGCCTGCTGATGGAATGCGGTCACCTCCGACTCGATCTGCGCCTCGGTGCAGAACACATGGCCGTCGTCCTGGGTGAAGCCGCGCACGCGCAGAATCCCGTGCAGCGCGCCGGACGGTTCGTTGCGATGGCACGAGCCGAACTCGCCGTAGCGGATCGGCAGGTCGCGGTAGCTGTGCAGGCCCTGGTTGAAGACCTGCACGTGGCCGGGACAGTTCATCGGCTTCACCGCATAGGTCCGCTTCTCGGACTCGGTGAAGAACATGTTGTCCTTGTAGTTGTCCCAGTGGCCGGACTTCTGCCACAGCGAGACATCGAGGATCTGCGGACACCGCACCTCGCCGTAGCCGCTGTCGCGGTAGACGCGGCGCATGTACTGCTCGACGACCTGCCACAGCGCCCAGCCCTTGGGGTGCCAGAACACCAGGCCCGGCGCTTCTTCCTGCAGGTGGAACAGGTCCTGCGCCTTGCCGATGCGACGGTGGTCGCGCTTCTCGGCCTCCTCGATGCGCTGGATATAGGCCTTGAGCTGCTTGGCGTCGGCCCAGGCGGTGCCGTAGATGCGCTGGAGCTGCTCGTTCTTGGAGTCGCCACGCCAGTACGCGCCGGAGATGCGCGTGAGCTTGAACGCCTTGAGGAAGCGCGTGTTGGGCACGTGCGGGCCGCGGCACATGTCGACGTACTCCTGGTGGAAGTACAGCCCCATCTCGGTGATGTCCGGGCCCATGTCGTCGATCAGCCGCAGCTTGTAGTCCTCGCCGCGCGCCCGGAACGTCTCGATGACCTCCGCACGCGGGGTCATCTTCTTGATCACGTCGTACTCGGTGTCGATCAGCTCGCCCATGCGCTTCTCGATCGCCGCCAGGTCCTCGGGCGTGAACGGCCGCTCGCTGTAGACGTCGTAGTAGAAGCCCTCGTCGATCACCGGGCCGATGACCATCTTGACCTCGGGGTAGAGCTGCTTGACCGCATGCCCGACCAAGTGCGCACAGGAGTGACGGATGATCTCCACGCCCTCCGGGTCCTTGGGCGTGAGGATCTGCAGCGAGGCGTCGTGGTCGATCAGATCGGACGCGTCGACCTGACGGCCGTCGACCTTGCCGGCGACCGTGGCCTTGGCCAGGCCCGGGCCGATCGACTGAGCGACCTGCATGACCGTGACGGGGTGTTCGAACTCGCGGCGACTGCCGTCGGGAAGCGTGATGGTGATCATGGACGTAAAGGGTCTAAGAGAGGTAGTGGTGGCGAAAGCGGGCCGATCGCAGACTGGCGACCGCCGTTCCCGACGCGATGCGCGGCGCACAAAAAAAGCGCCGCGAGGGCGCCGTCAAGGACCCGCGGGAACGATCAGTGCTGGAAGGGGGTAGTGCTCATGTCGCACGCTCGGCCGGCGCAAACGCGGGCCACCTGTCGGCTGGAGGGACGCCAGTGGCCGATTCTAGCCCAGAACGCCCGACCGGCGCTGCGCGCGCGGCGGCCGTGGCATCATGCGGTCGGCCCCAGCGCCGCAACCGCGTGCGATGACGATCAAAGGCAAGCCCACCTCCCTCGATATCGCCCACCTGGCCGGCGTGTCCCAGCCGACCGTCTCGCGCGCATTGCGCGGCCACCCGTCGGTGAGCCGGGACACGCGCGAACGTATCCTCACGATCGCCCGCGAGCTCAACTACAAGGTCGACAAAAACGCCTCCAACCTGCGCTGCCAGCAGTCCGGCACACTGGCGTTGCTGTTCTTCGAAGAACCGGCGGACGACGCGATCAATCCGTTCTTCCTGTCGATGCTCGGCGCGATCACCCGGGCCTGCGCGCTGCGCGGCTACGACCTGCTGATCTCGTTCCAGCAGCTGTCCAGCGACTGGCACGCCGATTACGAGGACTCCCACAAAGCCGATGGCCTGCTGCTGCTGGGCTACGGCGATTACCTCCAGGCCCGCGACCGGCTGCAGCAACTGGTCGAACAGGGCACCCGCTTCGTGCGCTGGGGTGCGGCGCTGCCGGGCCAACCGGGGGTGTCGATCGGCAGCGACAACTTCCAGGGCGGCCGGGCAATGGCCGAGCACCTGCTCGCGCAGGGGCGCCGGCGCATCGCGTTCCTCGGCGATGCCTCCGCGCGCTATCCGGAGTTCCAGGAGCGCCATCGCGGCCTGGTCGCGGCGCTGGCCGAGGCCGGGCTGACCGCCGGGCATGCCTTGCAGGTCGATGCGGTCACCAGCGAGCAGTCCGGCTTCGAGGCCGCCCGCGCCCTGCTCGACCGCGGCACGCCGTTCGACGCGATCTTTGCCGGCAGCGACCTGATCGCGATCGGCGCAATGAAGGCGCTGCACGAGCAGGGCCTGCGGGTGCCCGACGATGTCGCAGTCGCCGGCTTCGACGACATTCCGCTGGCCGCGTTCGTGACCCCGGGGCTGTCAACCGTGCAGCAGGACACGCGCCAGGCCGGCACGCTGCTGGTCGACACGCTGATCGCGCAGATCGAAGGGGCGCCGGTCGAAAGCCGGACGATTCCCGGCCGGCTGGTGCTGCGCGGCTCGACCGGCGCGCCGCCGCCCGCTCAGCCGCGTGCGTCGCGGTAGCGCGCCAGGAACGTCGCGGCGACCCGCTCGGCCATCTCGTCGGCCAACTGCTGCATCGGCGCATTGCCCAACTCGGCGGTGGTCTGGCGGAACAACGCCAGCCAGCGCGCAAACATCGCCTCGTCGAGCCCGTCCAGTCGCATGTGCCGCTGGACCGGCGCCCCGCGGAACCGGCGCGTCCCGCGCAACATCGCCGACCAGAAGTCGACCAGCAGCGCCAGGTGGGCCGGCCAGTCCTCGACATGCGCCTCGAACACCGGCCCCAGCCGCGCGTCCGCGCGGACCCGTGCGTAAAAGGCGCGGACCAGCCGGGCCACCTCCTCCTCGGTGCACAGGGCAGGACCGGGTGCGGCTATCGAGCTGTCGGGCATGGGCGGTGCGCCGGGCCGTAAGCGCCCGGGATGAACGGCAGGAAAGCGCATCATCCCGTGGCGCGAGCTGGAAGGCCAGGAATGATCCAGATCAAGGCGCGGCGGTCGACAACGCGGGAAGATGCCCCACGCAAGAAGACCAGACCCCAACGGAGACGCTCCATGAACACCCGTACGATGCTGCTCGGCCTCGCCCTCCTCGGTGCCGCCGGCATGGCCCACGCCACCCCGAACTGCAAGGTCAGCCTGAAAGGCAATGACCAGATGCAGTTCGACCAGAGGACCGCCACGGTGTCGGCGAGCTGCCGCACGGTCACGATCGAACTCGCCCACGTCGGCAACCTGCCGGTCACGGCCATGGGCCACAACGTGGTCCTGACCGCGACCCCGGACGCCGATGCAGTCGCCCGCGATGGCATCAAGGCTGGCGCTGCCGCCGACTACATCCAGGCCGGCGACAAGCGCGTGCTGGCGCACACCAAGCTGATCGGTGGCGGCCAGACGGCCACGATCACCCTGCCCGGCTCGGCGCTCAAGGCCGGTGGCGACTACACCTACTTCTGCTCGTTCCCGGGCCACTCGGCGATCATGCGCGGCAAGCTGGTCGTCCAGCCCTGACCGCTCACTCCGGGCCGCTGGCCCGAATCGCGACACCAGGCGCCACCTTCGGGTGGCGCCTTTTTTTGGTCTCCGCCGCAATGCGGGACTGGGCACCACGTCGCATGGCTGCGCCCCCGCAAGAACCGGGGTCAGAGTGCAATTTCGCGAGGCGAAATTGCACTCTGCCCCCGGTTTCTCGACCCCGGTCTTTCTTTGCTGTTTCGCTTCGATGACGGCGACTTCGAAGACCTGGACCGCACGATCACTGGGCTTCCAGACCGGCCAAGATCAATTTCTCAGCATGGCATTCCAAATCGATTGATTTGAATCAACATCATCCCTGATCGAAATCAATTGATTCGAATTGAACAATCAACAATGGATTATTTGCTCACATATTCTTGATCCCGATCAAGGCGGCAGATAATCCCAGGACACATAGTGTTTTCACGCCAATAACAAGCGAACGGAAACAAAGGAGACACCCCAGATGAATGTCCTCAAGACCAGCCTGCTCGCCGCCGCGATCGCACTCGCAGCCTCCCCTCTGCTGTCCAGTCCGGCCCAGGCGGTCGACGCCAAGGACCTCGTCAACGCGACGCTGCGCGATGCGCCGGATCTGGCCAACCTGCCGCGCCAGCATGTCGAACTCAAGCGCCCGCCGTTCGTCCACGACCACGACCAGGTGGCCAAGGGCGGCCCCAAGGTCATCCAGTTCACGCTGCCAATCGTCGAGAAGGAAATCGTCATCGACGGCCAGGGCACCACGATGCATGCGATGACGTTCGGCGGCTCGGTGCCGGGTCCGCTGATGGTCGTGCACGAAGGCGATTATGTCGAACTCACGCTGGTCAACCCCGCGACCAACTCGATGGTGCACAACATCGATTTCCATGCGGCCACCGGCGCGCTGGGCGGCGGCGACCTGACGGTCATCCAGCCCGGTGAGGAAGTGGTGCTGCGCTGGAAGGCCACGCGTCCGGGCACGTTCGTCTACCACTGCGCGCCCGGCGGCCCGATGACGCCCTGGCACGTGGTCTCGGGCATGCAAGGCACGGTAATGGTGCTGCCCCGCGACGGCCTGAAGGACGGTGACGGCAAGCCGCTGCACTACGACCGCGCCTACTACGTCGGCGAGACGGACTTCTACGTCCCGCGCGATGCCGACGGCAACTTCAAGACCTATGGCTCGCATGCCGAGGCGCTGCCCGACACGTTGGCCACGATGAAGAGCCTTACGCCCTCGCACATCGTGTTCAACGGTGCCGTCGGTGCACTGACGGGTGAGCACGCAATGACCAGCAAAGTCGGCGAAACGGTGCTGCTGGTGCATTCCCAGGCCAACCGCGACAGCCGCCCGCACCTGATCGGGGGCCACGGCGACTACGTCTGGGAAGAAGGCAAGTTCAACAACGCGCCGGCCAAGGACCTGGAGACCTGGTTCATCCGCGGCGGCTCGGCCGGTGCCGCGCTCTACACCTTCCGTCAGCCGGGCCTGTATGTGTACCTCAACCACAACCTGATCGAGGCCGTCCTGCTCGGTGCGGCCGCACACATCAAGGTCGACGGCGACACGTGGAACCACGACCTGATGACCACGCCGGCCCCGGCCGGCCCGATCAAGGCCAGCACCAGCCTGGCGCTGCCTGCCGACAAGTAAGTCACGCGCTCTCTCCAGCGCCCTGGGCCACCTCTGCATTGCAGGGGTGGCCTGTCTTGTTGCGGCCTGCGTCGGATCGGCGGCGTGGCCGCACGACCGAACACACCGGAAGCCACACGCCCCGAATGCATGCCCACCCATGCCGATAGCACCGCCCTCCCCCGCGCGCCGGGAAGGTGAGACAAGAGGCCGGCTCGCGACCCCATGCGCAGCGCGCGGGAATCCGGGGATTCATTGTCCAAGGCGCTCTGCCGGCGATGCGCACCGGGCGTGCACGACCGCATGCTGACCGTCGCGAGAGGCGCGCGCGGCAGTGACACGGCGCGCGCATCGGTGCGGCGATCCGCCCATGGCTCGACTTGCGCGACGACCTCGACGTCTGCGTATCGTCGAAGACACGCAGGCCATCGCCGTGGCATCGATTTTGAGCGCTCCTGTCTCGCCCGTGGCGGCGCACGCTCAGAGCAGGTAGAAGAGCCCCAATGGGTGATGCGCACGGGCGATGCAATAGATCTGCCCGAACACCAGCAACGCGACGACATAGAGCACGATGCGTGTACGCCACGACCGCTTGTCGCCGAAGGCCAGAATGCCCAGCACGACGTAGACCACGATCAGCACCAGCTTGGTCGCCAGCCAGCCGTTGGCATAAAGCGCGCCAGGCAGGATGGTCAGCAGCATCATCGCTGCGGTCAGCAGCGCGGTGTCGATCGTATAGCTGGCGTAACGCACGACGGCGGCCTTCGGCCAGCGCATGCCGGCAAGCAGCGCCGCACCCCGCAGCGCGAACAGCGCGCCGCTGGTCAACGCCAGTCCCATGTGCGCGTGCTTGATCTGGGGGTAGAACTCGATCATCGAAACGGACCCTCGACGCGAAGCCGGCCAGCGCGCCAAGGTCGCGACACGGCCGGCGATGAAAGCAGCAGCATGCCCGACGCCCCTGCGACCATCATCCGGGCTTGCCGTCGGCGCGCGGCGACAGATAGATGGCGCCGATACGGGCGACCCACGGGCCGAGCACGAACAGCCATCCAAGCGCGGACACCGCCAGCCACAGCATCGTGTCGGGCAGCACCTCGGCCGAGATCCGCAGCGCGGCGACGACCTGGATGCCGACAAATGCCCACCACGCCGTGCCGGTCATGCGCAGCGGGCGCCCGGAATGGCCCTGGGTGACGCGCGTCACCATCGCGACCAGCACGCTGCCGAACAGGCCGATGAACAAGGCGTGGGCCGGCGCACGACCGAGCAGGAACGTGCCGGTCTGCAGATACAGCAGGCTCTGCGCGGCATGCAGTACGAACGTCACCGGCCACCACAGCAGCCCGAAGAACAGTGTCGTCAGCAGCCCAGGCGCAGCGCCCCGCGGCCACCAGCGCCACAGGGTATACAGAGCCAGAGCGAGCATCGGCAGATCGACCAGCCACAACCAGGCGTAGGCGTGTACGAGCTCGAGCGCCAGGTGCGCGATCAACAAGGCCCACATCGCGCCGAGCCACCACATCGGCCGCCAAGCGACGTAACCAGGCACGGCATTACCGGCGAAGAACGGAAACATCCGGTGCGCGACGGTGAGGTATACAGGCGCCAGCAAGCCGAAGGTACCGAGCTTGATGCTGACGAACACCAGCCAGGGCGAGCCGGTCGCAACGAACCCGGCGAAGCACAGCAGCCCGGCCATGCCCAACCACAACGCGGCCAGACACGACCAGGCATGCCAGGTGCGACCGCGCTCGGCCAGCACCAGCCGCGTCAGCAGCCACAACCCGGCGCCCCAGCCAGCCAGTGTCATGAGCAGGCCGATCGTCAGCGCGACCTCCAGCCCCATCGCCGCGCACAGCAACAGCCCCTGGCCGCCCATCAGCCCGATGCCGACCGGCAGGTACTGCCAGCGCGGCACCTCGCGCAGGCCCATCCAGCGAGGGAACGTGGTCAGCAGGAAGCCGAAGAAGAAGCTCGGCAGCACCTGGTACTGCATCACGAACGCATGCAGCCAGCCCGGATAGGTCGCGGCCTGCGGCATCGCGGCGCCCAGCGACCCGCGCTGGGACACGAGCCAGGCCGCCCACCACAGCATGGCCAGCAGCAGATTGCCCGCACCGATGAAAAACATCAGTCGGTGCGGCGCCACGGTCAACCACTGCGGGGAAAGACGGAATGCAGGTATTTTCATGCGGGCATCTTCGGCCCTGCGCCACCGGAACGTCGTTGACATGGGTCAACCCACCGCGCGACGGCGCCTCGAACGTCCGCGTCGGGTGTTCCGGTCCACGGTCGCACTCGCGTCCAACGTCATGCAGCGCGACCGCTCTGAACCAGCAGGCGTCGTGGATGGGACATCCTCACCCCGGCACGCACAAAGGGCCGGGGCCGCATCAGCCCGACCGCGACCTGCGGTTGGTACACATCAACGAAGCGGGGGACACCATCCCGTCGCCGGGGGCTGCCTGTGCGCCCGCATCCACGGCCGAACGGCGCTCAGTCGCGCAGCACGTGGTGGGCCAGGGCCTCCAGCGCCACCGGCTGCAGGATCTCCAGGTCGCGGCGGTCCACGCGCAGCACGCCGTCGTCCTGCATCCGCCGCAGCACGCGGCTGACGGTCTCCGGCGCCAGGCGCAGGTAGTTGGCGATATCGGTGCGCGGCATCATCAACCGCAGCCGCGTGGCCGAAAAGCCGCGCGCCGCGAAGCGGCGCGAGAGCGTGACCAGGAACGCGGCCAGCCGCTCCTCGGCGCTGAAGTTGCCGGTCAACAGCGAGGCCTTGCCGATGTCCTGGCTCAGCAGGTTGAACAGGTGCCGCTGCAGCCCGGGCATGCGCCCGGCGAGCGTGGCCATCATCGGGAACGAGAACCTGCACAGCATCACCGTATCCAGCGCGACCGCATTGCAGGGGTAGCGGGCGCTGTGAATGGCGTTGAGGCCGATGACCTCGCCGGGCAGAAAGAAGCCCAGCACCTGCTCGCGGCCATTGCCGTCGATGACGTAGGTCTTGATGGTCCCGGCGCGCACCGCGGCGATCGCGTTGAACGGCGCCCCCTCCCGGAACACGTAGTCGCCCTCGCGGAACGGGCCGACGTGTTCGACCAGCACATGCAGGTCGCGCAGATCGGACTTGTCGTAGCCCTCGGCCAGGCACGCCGAGGAGAACGCACAGGTGCTGCAGAAGCGGATCTCGTCGCCGTCGTCGGCCATCGGGCTGGGCCGCGCTCGCGGCTCAAGGCCGGCCATGGGCGAACTCCGGACGCGCGGCGTCAGATCGTGCGGGAATAGCGGGGCTGCTCACTCGGCTTCTGCAGGTACCGGTCGAAACACATCGCGATGATACGCAGCAACGGACGTCCTCTGGACGTGGCCCGGATCGTCGTGGGCGTGCACTCGACCAGCGCATCGGCCTGCAACGGCGCCAGCGCCGCCAGCTCACCGGCGAAATAGGCTGCAAAGTCGAGTTCGTAGGCGCGCTCGATCGCGCCGATGTCGATCTCGCCCTGGCACATCAGCCGCTGGATCAGGTCGGCGCGCAGCACGTCGTCGTGGCCGAGCACCAGGCCTCGCCAGATCGGCAGCGTGCCGGCGTCGATCGCCGCTTCCCACTCGCTCAGGCCACGGTGGTTCTGCGAGAAGCTGTCGCCGACATGGCTGATCGCACTCACGCCCAGCCCCACCAGATCGGTCTGCGCGTGCGTGGTGTAGCCCATGAAGTTACGGTGCAGCCCGCCCTCGCGCTGGGCCCGCGCCAGTTCGTCGTCGGGCAGTGCGAAGTGGTCCATGCCGACGTAGCGGTAGCCCGCCGCCGCCAGTTTCTCGACCGCCAGGCCCAGCAGCGCGAGTTTCTCCTCGGGTGCCGGCAGCGTGGCGGCGTCGATCTGGCGCTGCGGCCGGAACACATCCGGCAGGTGCGCATAGCCATAGATCGCGAGCCGGTCGGGACGCACCTGCATCACGGTGTCGAGCGTGCGGCCGAAGCCCTCGAGCGTCTGCTTGGGCAGGCCGTAGATCAGATCGACGTTGAGCGAGCGCATGCCGTAGCGACGGCTGGCCTCGATGATCTCCAAGGTCTGCTCGACGCTCTGGATGCGGTTGACCGCAGCCTGCACGGCCGGGTCGAAATCCTGCACGCCGAGGCTCGCGCGGTTGAAGCCGATCTCGGCCAGGCGGCCGATGTCGTCGGGGGTGACGAAGCGCGGGTCGAGCTCGATCGAAAAATCGCGCGCCGGGTCCTGGCTGAAGCGGAAGTGCGACCCGAGGCTTTCGACCAGCTCGGCGATCTGGTCGGGGCCGAGGAAGTTCGGTGTGCCGCCGCCCAGGTGCAGCTGCACCACCTCGCGATCGGCGTCGAACAGCGGCGCGACCATCGCGATCTCGCGATGCAGGCGGTCCAGGTAGACCTGCCCGCGTGCCTCGTCGCGGGTGATGATGCGGTTGCAGCCGCAGTAGAAGCAGGGGCTGCGGCAGAACGGCACGTGCACGTACAGCGACAGCTGGCGTGGGATCGGGTCGTCGTTGCCGCGCCTCGCGAGCGCCTGGAAGTCGACCTCGCCGAAACCGGGCAGGAACTGCGGCGCGGTCGGGTACGAGGTGTACCGGGGCCCGGGCCGGTCGTAGCGGCGCAGCAGGTCCGGGTCGAAGGGCCAGTCCTGCGGACAGGCGGAAGCGATGGTGGTCATGCGGCCAGTATCCGCGACAGTGTGTCGCTCCCGCCTTGACTGAAGTCAATCCGATCAACCGGATACGCGCATTCAGGTACAACGAGTCGCGGGGCGCGTGCGCCGCGGCACACGCGAAGACTCGGACCGGTGTCCGCTGCGGTGCCGGGCGGACGCAAGACGCCCGTGCACAGGCCTCAGAGCCGAGGTCCGAGCCGCCCCTCCATCGCCTGCGCAAGCCGGGCGCGCAGGTCGGCGCGCCGCGGCGGCGCGTCGAGCACGAACACCCGCAGCCCGTGCGCGGGCACGGTGGCCTGCAGCCGGTCGGTCACCGCACGCGTGCCGCCGTCGAGCGCGTCGCGCCAGGCCCCTGGCTCGAGCCAGCGGGTCACTTCGGCCTGCCACGGCGCTTCGCCCTTGTTGAGCAGCACCAGCGCGATCTGCGCACGACCGTCGACATCGAGCACGCGGTAGAACGCAGCATGGTCGCCGACGAGCCCGAGATCGAGCTGCAGCCCGCGCTGCAAGGCCGGGGTCGTGCGGCGCAGGTTCGCGACCCTTGTCAGCGCGACGTGGATCGGATGCGCGGCGGCGGCATCGACGCGCGCCTGGCCGAAGTAGGCGCGATTGCCGGCATGCTCGGCGCGGCCGCGCATGAAGCCGGTCTCCGAGCCGTAATAGATCACCGGGATGCCGCGCGCCGTGAACAGCCAATTGTGCGCGTCGATGAAGCCGGCATCGCTGGCGTCCATGCGCGGCATGTCGTGGTTGTCGTAGAACGTCGTCAGCTCGTACGGGTTCGCGTACGGCCCGTTTTCCAGATACAGCGACGATGCCAGACGCTCGAAGCCCGCGCCTTTGGCGAAGACCTCGTCCATCGCCTGCTTCATCGGGAAATCCAGCACGCTGATGCCGCCATTGCCGGGCCATGTGTGCTCGGCGATCCGGTTGGCATCGAACTCGAACGCCTCGCCGAACATGAAGAAGCCCGGATGCCGGGCGCGGATGCGCTCGGCGAAATCGCGCCAGAACGCATGCGGCATCCAGGCGATGGTGTCGACCCGGAACGCATCCGCGCCCTGGTCGATCCACTGCAGGTAGGCACCAGCCAGATAGTCCATGACCGCAGGATTGGCGGCGTCGAAATCGCCGAGCTGGGCGAGGTTGCCGTCGAAGATCGAACCGGTCTTCGCGTCGACCGGGCCGACGTTGCTGTAGAACGCGTGCAGCGGGTTGCCCGCCGGGTCGAGTTGCTGCGGCGGCAGATTCTGGTGGTCGGCGACCAGCCTGCCCTGCGCATCGAAGATCTGGCCGAACCCGGGCTGCGCGCTGGGCATCGTCCACGACGGCGAGCCGTGGTTACCGACGATGTCGAGCACGGTCTTCAGGCCCGCGGCGCGCATGCCGTCGGTGAAACCGCGGAAATCGAGATCGGCGCTGGGCAGGTGTTCGTCGAGCCTGTAGAAGTTCGTGCCCCAGTAGCCGTGGTAGCCGGTCTTGCCGCGGTCGCTCAGCGTGCTGTTGCAGGCGATCGGATCGCCGCCGGTGAACGCCTCGTCGGGATTGTCGACGATCGGCGTGATCCACACCGCGCCAAAGCCCATGGCGCGGATGTAGCCGGCGTTGTCGAGCACGCCGCGGAAGTCGCCGCCCAGGTAGCCGATGTTGCCATCGATGCCGTCCGGACACCGGACCGGGATGTCGAACGTGCGGTGCGCCCCGCCCTGCTCGCGGCGGTCGTTGCTCGGATCGCCATTGACGAAGCGGTCGGTGACCACGAAGTACACCGCGTGCTCGGCGAACGGCTCAAGCGTGCCGTAGACGCCTGTCGTCTCGGCGACACCGGGTGCATCGCGCGTCGCGACATGGCTGCAGCCGGCGCACAGCAGCGCGGCGAGCAGAAAGAGGGACGTTCGCGGCATCGCGCGGCTCCTGACGTGGGAACGGGAGGAAAGATCGGCCGGTCGGGCCGCGCGGCTCACGCGCCACGCGGGCGCGAGACCCGCAGCACGCACAGCCCCGCGAGCGCTAGGCTGGCGCCGCCGAGCATCAGCACCCGCATCGGTTCGCCATCGAACACGCGCCCGAGCAGGAAGCCCAGCGTACTGACCGCCACCAGCTGCGGAATCACGATGAAGAAATTGAAGATGCCCATGTACACGCCCATCTTCTCGGCCGGCAGGCTGTCGGACAACAGCGCATAGGGCAGCGACAGGATCGAGGCCCAGGCAAACCCGACACCGACCATCGAGGCGAGCAACCAGCGCGGATCGTCGACGAATGCGATCGACAGCAGACCCAGCGCACCCAGCATCAGGTTGACCAGGTGCGCGCCGCGCAGGCCCACACGACGTGCCAACCACGGGATCACGATCGCGGCCAGCGCGGCGAAGCCGTTGTAGGCGGCGAACAACACGCCGACCCAGTTGGCGCCATCGTTATAGGCCGCCGACTGCGGATCGCTGCTGCCGTAGTGGGTCTGCGCCACCGCCGCGGTGGTGTAGATCCACATCGCGAACAGGCCGAACCACGAGAAGAACTGCACGACCGCCAACTGGCGCATCGTCGTGGGCATCGCATGCAGGTCGGCAGCGATCGTGGTCAGCATCCGCTGCGGCGCGAGCCGCGCGGCGACCAGCCGCAGCAGGCCGTAGCCCAGCGGCAGGCCCGCCAGCACATAGAGCATGCGGTCCAGGCCGAGCGCGGCCACCGCGACGATGCCGGCCACGCCGACCAGCAGCCAGGCGAGTCCGCCACCGGCCGGCGGCACCGACGCGTCGGCGGCCGGCAGCGCGCCTTCGGGCGTCGCGTCGTCGAATGTGCGCAACACGTCGGGCGGGTACTCGCGCGTGCGCACCACCGTCCACAACACGGCCAGCAGCAGCACCGCACCGCCGAACCAGAACGCATAGCGCACCGTATCGGGCACCTCGCCCGCCGCGGCGGTATTGGCGACGCCCGCCTTGGCGAGCACGAACGGCAGCGCACTGGCGATCACCGAGCCGACGCCGATGAAAAAGCTCTGCATCGCGTAGCCGGTCGGACGCTGGCGCGGCGCCAACTGGTCGCCGACGAAGGCGCGGAACGGTTCCATCGACACGTTCAGCGACGCGTCGAGCACCCACAGCGTGCCGGCGGCGATCCACAGCTCGGGCGAGGTCGGCATCACCACCAAGGCGGCGGTCGAGAACAGCGCGCCCCACAGGAAGTACGGGCGACGGCGGCCCAGCCGCGTCCAGGTACGGTCGGAGAAGTAGCCGATCACCGGCTGCACCAGCAGGCCGGTCAACGGGGCGGCGATCCACAGGCCGGGCACCTGCTCGATGTCGGCGCCGAGCGTCTGGAAGATGCGGCTGACGTTGGCGTTCTGCAGGGCGAATCCGAACTGGATGCCCAGAAAGCCGAAGCACATGTTCCAGATCTGCCAGAACGACAGTGACGGTTTGCGGTTGCCCATCGCTGGCAGGCCCCTCCCAAGGTCCGCTGCGCCGACGCAGGCTGCGCAGGCCAAGCCATGGTAGCGAGCGCGCGCTCAGCGGCGGCGACCTGCATACGTATTCACGGCGCAGGCTCGGGACGTGCGCTTTCGCAGGCGACACGGCATCGTCTACCGTCCCACCGCGCCACAGAAGGCGACAGAAGGCAGAGAGCGATGAGCGACAGCAGGTGGTGGCGGGGCGCGGTGATCTACCAGATCTATCCGCGCAGTTTCATGGACAGCGACGGCGACGGTGTGGGCGATCTGCCCGGCATCATCGACCGCCTGGAGCATGTCGCCAGCCTGGGCGTGGATGCGATCTGGATCTCGCCGTTCTTCCGTTCGCCGATGGCCGACTACGGTTACGACATCGCCGACCAGTGCGACGTCGATCCGATGTTCGGCACCCTGGTCGACTTCGATGCGTTGCTGACCAAGGCGCACGCGCTGGGCTTGAAGGTCATGATCGACCAGGTCTTCAGCCACACGTCCGATGCGCATGCCTGGTTCGAGGAGAGCCGGCAATCGCGCGACAACCCCAAGGCCGACTGGTACGTCTGGGCCGATGCCAAACCCGATGGCACGCCGCCCAACAACTGGCTGTCGATCTTCGGCGGCCCGGCCTGGCGTTGGGACCCGCGGCGCTGCCAGTACTACCTGCACAACTTCCTGTCGAGCCAGCCCGACCTGAACTTCCACAACCCCAAGGTGCAGCAGGCCACGCTGGACTATGTGACGTTCTGGCTCGACCGCGGGGTCGATGGCTTTCGCCTGGATTCGATCAACTTCTGCTTCCACGACGCGCAGCTGCGCGACAACCCCGCCAAGCCCGAAGCGCTGCGCGTGGGCCGTGGCTTCGCACCCGATAATCCGTACGCCTTCCAGTACCACTGGTACAACAACACCCAGCCGGAGAACATCGGCTTCCTCGAGCGGCTGCGTGCGCTGATGGACGAGTACGGGGATGTCGCTGCGCTGGGCGAGATCTCAGCCGAGGATTCGTTGGCGACCACCGCCGAGTACACCAGCCCCGGCCGCCTGCACATGGGCTACAGCTTCGAGCTGCTGGTCGACGATTTCAGCGCCGGCTACATCCGTGGCACGGTCGAACGCCTGGAAGCGGCGATGACCGACGGCTGGCCGTGCTGGGCGATCTCCAACCACGACGTGCAGCGCGCGGTCACGCGCTGGGGCGGTGCCCAGCCCAGCGACGATTTCGCCCGGCAGCTGGTCGGCCTGGTCTGCGCGCTGCGCGGTTCGGTCTGTCTGTACCAGGGCGAGGAACTGGGGCTGCCGGAGGCCGAGGTGCCGTTCGAGCAACTGCGCGACCCCTACGGCATCGCGTTCTGGCCGAACTTCAAGGGCCGCGACGGCTGCCGCACGCCGATGCCGTGGACCGCCGACGCCGGTGCCGGCTTCACCACCGGACAGCCGTGGTTGCCGATCCCCGATGCGCATCGCGCGCGCAGCGTCGAGGCGCAGTCGCGCGACGACGGCTCGGTGCTCGCCACCGTGCGCCGCTTCCTGCACTGGCGCCGCGGCCAGCCGGCGCTGGTCGCCGGCGCCCAGCACTTCGTCGATGCGCCGGAGCCGATGCTGGCCTTCGTGCGCGGCGACGGCGACGACCGCGTGCTGGCCGTGTTCAACCTGTCGGGCGATACAGTCGACTGGACGCTGCCCGCCGAGCTCGCACGCCTGCGTGTGCTCGACGGCCATGGCCTGCCGGCCGGTGCAGTCGATGCCGGCCACCTGCGCCTGCCGCCGCACGCGGCCCTGTTCGCTGCGGTGGACTGAGGCCGTGCGCCCATCGCGCATCGCGCGGTACGGCATGCTCGCCGCCGGTCTGCTGGCCTGCGGCGGCGCCCTCGCCGCCCCGGCCGGACTGGCCGACTGCGACACGCCGGACTTCGCGCGCACGCTGCACCCCGTCCAGGCCCGCGCGCTGCCCGATCACGCCCGCGCCCACTGGCTCGATCGCCATCTGCTGCGCTGGCCCGGCACCGTCGCCGCATCGGGGACCCGCTTCCGGCTGTATCACGCCGCCGGCGCCACGCTGGCCGCACTGACGGGCGCGACCGTGCGGGGCCACGATGGCGCGCTCGAACTCGCGGTCCGCACCGCTCCGGTGCCTGCGGCGTTGATCGACCGCTTCGCGTTCGTCGGCGAGGGCGTCACGTTGGAGACCGATGCGGACGCCGCCGCGCTGTCGACGCTGCATCGCGGCCAGCTCCTGCTGGTGCACGAAGACGTGCACGGCCGCGTCCTCGACGCGACCGCACTCCAGCATGCCGGCGCCCTCGACGACCTCTACGCCGCCGCGACCACGCTGCCGGACCTCGGCGTGCACCCCGGCCCCACGGGAACCGCGTTCCGGCTGTGGGCGCCCACGGCGCAGTCGGTCGCACTGTGCCTCTACGACGATGCCGACGCGCCGGCCGCCGCGGTCCGCACGCTCGAGCGCGATGCCGCGACCGGCAGTTGGTCGACAGTGGCCCCGGGCGATCTGTCGGGCCGGTCCTACCTGTGGCTGGTCGACGTGTTCGTGCCAGGCACCGGCATCGTCCGCAACCGCGTCACCGATCCCTACTCGGTCGCGCTCACGGCCGACTCGCGGCGCAGCGTCGTGTTCGACCTGGACGCGCCCGCGCTCAAGCCCGAAGGCTGGGACACGCATGCCGCGCCCGCGCTGCGCGCCGCGACCGACCAGGTGGTCTACGAGCTGCACGTGCGCGACTTCTCGCGCGACGACGGCAGCGTGCCGGCCGCCCAGCGCGGGCGCTACGCCGCGTTCGCGCAGCCCGATTCGCACGGCGTGCGCCACCTGCGCCGGCTGCGCGCAGCCGGCGTGACCGATGTGCATCTGCTGCCGGTCTTCGACCTGGCCACGGTGCCGGAGGTCGGCTGCCGCTCGCCCGACGTGCCCAACGCTGCGCCCGACAGCGAGGCGCAACAGGCCGCGGTGATGGCGTTCGCGGCGCACGACTGCTTCAACTGGGGCTACGACCCGCTGCACTTCAACGCGCCCGAAGGCAGCTTGGCCAGCGACGCGGCGGACCCGGCCACGCGTATCGTCGAGTTCCGGCAGATGGTCCAGGCGCTGCATGCGCTGGGCCTGCGCGTGGGCATGGACGTGGTCTACAACCACACCAGCGCCTGGGGCCAGGACCGGCACTCGGTGCTCGACCGCATCGTGCCCGGCTACTACCACCGCTACGATGCCGACGGCCGCGTCGCACACTCGACCTGCTGCGCCAACACCGCGACCGAGCACGCGATGATGGCCAAGCTCATGATCGATTCGGCCGAACTGTGGGTGCGCCACTACCGCATCGATTCGTTCCGCTTCGACCTGATGGGCCACCAGCCGCGTGCGGCGATGCTCGCGCTGCAGGCGCGCGTGGACGCCGCGGCCGGACGCCCGGTGCCGTTGCTGGGCGAAGGCTGGAACTTCGGCGAAGTCGCCGACGGCGCGCGCTTCGTGCAGGCCTCGCAGCAGTCGCTGGGCGGCACCGGCATCGGCAGTTTCAGCGACCGGGCGCGCGACGCGGTACGCGGCGGCGGGCCCTCGGACAGCGGCGCGGCCTTGCACGCCCACCGTGGCTGGATCCACGGTCACGCCGACGCTGCGCTGCTGCGGCGCCAGGCCGAGCTGGTCCGCGTCGGTCTGGCCGGTACGCTGCGCGACTACCGCCTGCCCGACGGCCGCACGCTCGCGCAGGTCGACTATGCCGGCCAGCCGGCCGGCTTTGCGACCCAGCCCACCGAGGTCGTGAACTACGTCGAGAACCACGACAACCAGACGCTGTTCGACATCAACGTGTTCCGCCTGCCGGCCGATGCCGACATCGAGGCACGCGTCAACGCGCAGGTGCTGGCCATCGCCACCACCGCGTTCAGCCAGGGCATCGCCTACCTGCACGCCGGCGTCGAGCTGCTGCGTTCCAAGTCGCTGGACCGCAACAGCTTCGACTCGGGCGACTGGTTCAACCGCATCGACTGGACCGGTGCCGTCCACGGCTTCGGCGCCGGCCTGCCGCCGGCCCCCGACAACCGCGCCAACTGGCCGCTGATGCGCCCGCTGCTGGCCGATGCGATGCGCATCCGCCCCAGCCAGGGCGATGTGCTGCGCACGCGCGACATGAGCCTGGACCTGCTGCGCATCCGCGCCAGTACACCGCTGTTCCGGCTGCCCGACGCCGCACAGGTCCAGGCCCGCCTGCGCTTCCCCGGCGCCGATGCCGACCCGACGCTCGTCGCCGGGCATCTGGATGGCCACGGCCTGGACGACGCCGGCTTTGCCGACGTGCTCTACGCGATCAACGTCGCCGATGAGGCACGCACCCTCGAGGCGCCCGAACTCGCCGGCCGTGCGTGGATGCTGCACCCGGTGCACCGCGCACCCGAGGCCGCCGACCCGCGCCCGCGCGAGCGGGCCAGGATCGATGCCGCGCGCGGCCGCTTCACCGTGCCGCCGCGCACAGCGCTCGTCTTCGTCGTGCCCGCCGACGCAGCCCGACCGCCCACCAGCGGGCAGTGACACCACGCCGCCGGCGCGATCGGCTCAGGCGCGCAGCGTCGCGCCGCCGTCGACGTACAGGTCCTGCATCGCGATGTGGCCGGCCTGCTCGGACAGCAGGAACATCGCGGCATGCGCGATGTCGACCGGCTCGGCGAGCTTGCCGAGCGGGATGCCGCTCTTGAACGTCTCCAGGCTGCCGGCGATGACCTTGGCCTCGCCGTGGGCGTCGGCCCACATGCCGGTCTGCATCGGCGTGCGCGTGGAACCCGGCGCCACAAGGTTGCAGCGGATGCCCAGCGGCGCGAGCTCCAGCCCCAGACAGCGCACGAACATCGTCGCCGCGGCCTTCGACGCGGCGTAGGCCGCCATCGCATGGCGCGGAATGCCCGCGGCATTGGACCCGACGACGACCAGCGCGCCGCGGCGGCGTGGCGCCATGACCCGGGCGAGCGCGCGGCCGACATGAAACACGCCGTCGGCATTGACCGCGAACGTGCGCCGCCACTCCGCATCGCTGGTTTCGAGCACCGGGGTCGTCGACAGCACGCCGGCGACATGCGCGGCGAGGTCGATCGGCCCGACCTCGGCCTCCACCTGCGCGACCAGCGCATCGACTGCAGCCGCGTCGGTCACGTCCAGCGCGAACGCATGCATCGGCGCGACGCCGGGCGCCTCGGTGCGTTCGGGCGCGCGCACGTCGGTCGCGATCACCGTCGCGCCGCTGGCGCGCAGCAGCGCCACGACCGCCTTGCCGATGCCACCAGCCGCGCCGGTCACCAGCGCGATCCGGCCTTCGAATCCTGTGAGTTGCATGGGATGTCTCCGCAATCAGTGTTCGTGGACGCGCGCGTGCGATGTCCTTGTCCTGGCCTTTCGATCGCGCCAGGACATCGCACGCCGCGCTCAGGGGCGTGGGTCGAATGCCGCCAGCCGCGCGTCGAGCAGCGGTGCGATCGCCGCCGTCGCATCGCGCCCGGTCAGTTCGCCGTGCCGGAACGGCAACTCGACCGCCTCGACCCGCGCCGCGTGCGCCTGCCACAGCGCCGACTGCAACTGCGGCCGGTCGACATGGTCCAGGCCGGCGCGCACGTGCAGCAGTGTGCCGTCATAGCGTGTGTGGTGGTGCAGGCGCACGAGCCGGTTGGTGTCGACGACCGCACGCACCACGCCGTCGAGCACATCGCCCGGCAGGTTGCCGAGTGCGCTGTCGCCGCGGCGCAGGAACTCGACGATCGCCTCGCGGCTGCGCAGGTCGGGATGGCGGTCCGGGTCGTAGCCGGCGATCGCCAGCAACGCACGCAGCGCATCGACCGCGTCGGGCTCGGGCTCGGCGCGCCAGCACTCGCTGGGATAGGCGTCGAGCAATGCGAGCAGACCGACCTTGCGACCAAGCGCCTGCAGCCGCACCGCCATCGCCTGGGCGAGGATGCCGCCGACTGACCAGCCAAGCAGGTGCAGCGGACCGTCCGGCTGCAGCGCGGCCACGCGGTGGGCATAGTCGTCGGCCAGCGCGTTGATGCTGCCCGGCAGCGGCTGCGCCAGGTCCAGCGCCGGCGACTGCAGGCCGTGGACGTCGCGCCGCGGGCGCAGCGCGCGCGCCAGCTCCCGGTAGCACCACGCGATGCCACCGGCCGGATGCACGACGAACAAGGGCGCGTGCGCGGGCGCCCCGTCGCCACGTGCCAGCGCGATCGTCGGGCCGAGGCCGTGGTCGGGCGTGGCGGCGTCGGCATCGAGCAGCGCGGCGATGCCGGCCACTGTCGGCGTCGCGAACAGCGCGCCCAGGCCCGGATCGCGACCGAACTGGTGCTGGATCGCCAGCAGCAGGTGCACGGCCGACAACGAATCGCCGCCCAGCGCGAAGAAGTCGCCATCGCCGCCGACACGCGCGACGCCCAGCGCCTGCGCGAACAACCCGGCGACTGCGACCTCGGTCGGCGTGCGCGGCGCCACGAACGCCCCGGTGTCGAACGCCGGGGCCGGTAGCGCATCGCGGTCGAGCTTGCCGTTGGCGGTGACCGGCCAGGTGTCCAGCGCGACGAAAGCGGCCGGCACCATGTAGTCGGGCACCTGCGCGGCGACAGCCGTGCGTAGCGCCTGCGCATCGAACGCTCCGGCGTCGACCGGCTGCAGGTAGCCCACCAGGCGTCGATCGCCGGCGCGGTCTTCGCGCACGATCACCGCCGTCTGCGCCGCCTGCCCGCTGGCGACGATCGCCGCCTCGATCTCGCCCAGTTCGATGCGCAGCCCGCGCAGCTTGACCTGGTGGTCGCTGCGGCCGAGGAACTCGATGGCGCCATCGTCGCGCCAGCGCGCGAGATCGCCGGTGCGGTACAGGCGCCCGCCGGGCCGATGCGGATCGGCGATGAACCGCTCGGCGGTCAGATCGTCGCGGCCGAGATAGCCGCGCGCGAGCTGCACGCCGCCCAGGTACAGGTCGCCGACCACACCGGGCGGCAGCGGACGCATGCGCGCGTCGAGCACGTCCAATTGCGTGTTCCAGACCGGAAAGCCGATCGGCACCGGGCGCGACGTGTCGTCGGGCGAGGCCGGCCAGAAACTCACGTCGACCGCGGCCTCGGTCGGCCCGTAGAGGTTGTGCAGTTCAGCGCGTACGCAGCGGTGGAAGCGATCGCGCAGCTCGGCATCCAGCGCTTCGCCGCTGCAGAACACCCGGCGCACGGCCAAGCCATCGGCCTCGGGCGCCGCCAGGAATGCGGCCAGCATCGACGGCACGAAATGCAGCGTGGTGATGCCGCGCTCGCGGATGAGCCGGGCCAGCGCGACCGGATCGCGATGCGCGTCCGGCGGCGCGACATCGAGCACCGCGCCCGCGATCAACGGCAGGAAGAACTCCCAGACCGAGACATCGAAGGTCGCCGGCGTCTTCTGCAGGATGCGATCGGACGCGTCGATACGATAGTGCGTGCGCATCCACTCCAGGCGGTTGACGATCGCGCGATGCTCGACGACCACGCCCTTCGGCTCGCCGGTCGAGCCCGAGGTGTAGATCACGTAGGCCGCATCGCCGGGCTGTGCAGGCGACACGAATGGCGCGTCGGCCGCCCCACCTCCCCCGCCTGCGGGGGAGGGCTCGATCGCCACGGTCGGCGCCAGCATCCGGGAAGCCCCACCTCCCCCGCCTGCGGGGGAGGTCGGCGCCGAAGGCGACGAGTGGGGGCCGGACGCGCCGAGGCGGTCGCCCCCACCCAACCCTCCCCCGCTCGCGGGGGAGGGCTCGATCGCCGCGTTCGTTGCGAACATCCGGGAAGCCCCACCTCCCCCGCCTGCGGGGAAGGGTTCGGTTCCCGTCGCGGTCACCCGGAGGACAGGCCAGTCGTCCGGTGCAAACAGCGACACGTCGCCGGGCCACCGGGGCGCCGTGTCGCGCGCAGCCAGGACGCAGAGCGGCTGCGCCGAGCGCAGGATGCGGGCGAGCCGGTCGTTCGGATGCGCGAGGTCGAGCGGCAGGTAGGCGCCGCCGGCGCGCAGCACCGCGACCAGGGCGATCACGAGGTCCAGCGAACGCGGCAGCGCGACGGCGACGACGCCGTCCCGTGCGAGCCCGCGCGCCCGCAGTGCCCGCGCCAGGGCGCGGGTCCGGCGATCGAGCTCGGCGTAGGTCAGCGTCGTGTCGCCGAAGACCAGCGCCGGTGCGTCCGGCGTTGCCGCCATCGCCGCCTCGAGCAATGCGGCCAGCGTCGTGTCGGGCAACGGGTGCGCGGTCGCGTTGAAATCCACCAGTGCGCGTCGCGCCTCGTCCGGCGTCGCCAACGGGATATCGTCGATGCCCTCGGCCGTGCAGGCCGCGGCGAGAAACGCCTGCAGCCGCTGCGCGTGCGCGGCGATCTCGTCGGCGCGATACAGGTCCGGATTGGCCTCGAACTCCAGCTCGAGCGCGCTCGCCCCATCGCCGCGGAAGCCGATCGTCACATCGTCGATCGGCCCGGTCCCCAGGATCTCCAGTCGCACCTGCGCGCCATGCAGCCGCGGCGGGCGGTAGAACGGCTGGACGTTGACCAGCGGACCGTGCAGCCGGCGCTGGCCGCCGATCAGGCCGAGGTCGCGGCGCAACTGCTCGCCGCGGTAGCGGCCGTGGCGTCGCCCGCGCACCAGCGCACGCGCAGTCGCCTGCACGAACTCGGCCAGCGAGGCGCCGGGCATCGCCGGCACGCGCAACGGCAGCACGTTCATGACCATCGCCGGCACCCGCGCGCTCGCGCTGCCCAGCCGGCCCATGTACGGCACCCCGATCACCGCCTCGGCCTGCCCGGCCATGCGTCGGCAATACTCGGCCGCCAGCGCGGTCAGCACGTCCGGCCAGGGCTGCTCGAGCCGCTGCGCGAGCGCAAGCAGGCCGGCGCGCAGGTCGGCGTCGAGCCCGACGCTCAGACGATGGCAGCCGTGCGCGGCCGGCGCGAACCCCGCGCCGAGGCCGGAGACCGCCGACATGCCAGCGAGCGTCTGGCGCCAGTAGGCCGCGTCCTGGCCGCACTTGTCCGAAGCGGCATAGGCCGCGTCCTCGGCGATCGCGCCCGCGAACGGCGCGAACGGCGCGCCCGCGTCATCTCCGCCGCACGCGGCGCCGTACAGCGCCAGCGCACGCTCAGTCAGCAACGCCATGCCGTAGCCGTCGATCGCCAGATGGTGCACGCGCAGATACCAGACGAAACGCGCGTCGCCGAGCACGTACAGCCGCTGCAGCGCCAGCCGGTCGCGCGTCGGGTCGACCGGCGTATCGCGGTCGCGCACCATTGCCGCCCGCGCAGCGCGGTCGGGCGCATCCAGGTGCGACAGATCGACGACCTCCAATGGCGGCAGATGCGCGGGATCGACGCCCATCCGCGGACCGTCGGCGGTATCGCGCATGCGCAGCGACAGCGCCGGCGCCTCGGCCGCCGCCTGCTCGGCCGCGCGCACGAATGCGGCCACGTCCAGCGCCCCGTCGATCCACAGCGCATGCGCAGTGTTGAACGCCGGGTTGTCCGGCGCCAGCCGCTGCGCGTACCACAGGCCCGACTGCGCCTGGGTCAGCGGCCAATCGCCGGACACCGACACCACGGACGCCTCCACCGCCTCGGCCATCAGACGGTCTTCTGCTGCAGGCCCTGCACCACGCGCCACCAACCGGCCAGTGTGGTGTGCTCGGCCAGGTGCGAGAACTCCAGCGGCAGGCCGGACTCGCCCCACTTCATCACCAACCCGAGCACGCGCATCGAGTCCAGGCCCAGGTCCATCAGATTGTCGTCATCGCCGATGTCCTCCGGCGCCTCGCCCAACTGCCGGGCGATGTCGGCGCGCATGCGCGCCAGGGTCAGCGGATCGCTCATGGCAACAGCTCCAGAATCCGGTCGGTGGTCAGCGGAACGCCGCAGGTGCGCGCGATCCAGTGCAGCGCCCTATCGTGGTCGGCGCGGGTGAAATCAGCGACGGCATCGGCGGCGACGAACGTCTGGATGTCGCGCTGGAACGCCTCGGTCGCCGTCGAAAGCACACCGATGTGGGCGTAGACGCCCGCGATCAACACCTGGTCGCGACCGCGCGCCCGCATCAGCGTCTCGAGATTGCTGCGCTGGAACGCGCTGTAGCGATGCTTGACCAACACATGGTCGCCCTCGACCGGCGCGAGCGCGTCGACGATCGCCTCGTGCTCGGGCGTCGCACGCATGCCCGGCCCCCACAGATCAGCCTGCAGCCCGCGATCGCGCCGGTCCTGATTGCCGCGCTGGGCGGTGTAGAACACCGGAATGCCCCGGCTGCGCGCATGCGCCAGCAACCGCGCCAGGTTGGCGATCGCCGGCGCGATCGGCGCCGCCTGCGCTTCGTAGGCCGCCAGGAAGTAACGCTGCATGTCATGCACGAGCAACGCAAGACGCTCCGTCTCGGGCTGCCATGGCCCACGCGCGTCCGGCAGCTCGGCCGCCGTCGGCAACGCGTACGCAGGAATCGTCGGAAGGCCCATGTCTACTCGCTCAATCCTTCTGCAGTCGTCAGTGCACGCCCGACATTCGCCTCGAAAGACAGTGTCACGCAGGCCAAGGACCTGCTTGCCGGTTCGGTCAGGCCACTTCCGGCTTCACAGGTATCAGCACGTACCGAAGGCACCATCGACACGTCGCCGGCAGCGGACTGATGGCCGGTGGCCGCGCCAAGCGCGCCATGGGTGAGCCCGCTCTGCCTGCGCGGCGCATGCCGCGCGAGCGGGCGAACGCCCGGCGTGCTGCGCCGGGCCGGACCGATCCGCGAAGCGGAGCGGGTGTGCGCCCAAGTCATGGCACGGTGCCCTGACCGAGGGACAAGCGGCTGCCGGCCAGCAAGCCGATGCCCAACCAACGCGGCAACCGCGAACGGATGACCGATAGTGCGCACCCAAGTCAGGACACGACGCCCTGACCGAGGGGAAAGCGGCTGCCGGCCAGCAGGCCGAGGCCCATCCAACGCAGAAGCGAAAGACAGTGCCGCGCTCACCGAAGGCACCATCGAAACGTTGCCAGCAGTGGACTGGTGGCCGGTGGCCGCGCCAAGCGCGCCAGGGACGGTGCGCGCCCGAGTCAGGGCAGGATGCCCTGACCGAGGGACAAGCGGCTGCCGGCCAGCAGGCCGATGCCCAACCAACGCGGCAACCGCGAACGGATGACCGACAGTGCGCACCCAAGTCAGGACACGACGCCCTGACAGAGGGGAAAGCGGCTGCCGGCCAGCAGGCCGAGGCCCCACTAACGCGGCAACAACGAACGGATGACCGGCGGCCACGCCAAGCACACCATCGGTGATACGCGCCCTGATCACGCACCCTGCTCCGCAAGAAACCGCGCGCGCAACTGCGCACGCAACTCACGGCGGCTCACCTTGCCCACCGCCGTCGTGCCGAACGCATCCACGAACACGATCTGATCGGGCACCTTGAACCCCGCCAAGCCCCGCCCACGCACCCAAGCCTTCAACTCGGCAAGCCGCGGCCGCGCCTCCCCCGGAATCACGAACGCACAGCTGCGCTCACCGAGGAAATCGTCCGGGATGGACACCACCGCCGCATCGAACACCTGCGGATGCGCAAGCAGATGATCCTCGATCTCCTCGGCCGAAATCTTCTCGCCCGCCCGATTGATGTGATCGGTCGCCCGCCCCTGCACCACCAGATTGCCCTCGACCGTGCGCAGGACCATGTCGCCCGTGCGGTACCACCCATCGTCGGTGAACGAGCGCGCATTCGCCGCCGGATCATTGTGATAGGCGCGGATCGTATACGGACCGCGCGTGAGCAGATGCCCCGTACTGCCCTGAGGCACCGGCGCGCCGTGATCGTCGACGATCAACACCTCGTCGTCGGGACTGATCGGCCGCCCCTGCGTGTGGATCACGACCTCGTGTGGATCGTCGAGCCGGGTGTAGTTGACCAGGCCCTCGGCCATGCCGAACACCTGCTGCAGCGTGCAGCCCAACCCCGCGATCACCCGCCGCGCCGCTTCGGGCACCAGCTTGGCACCGCCGACCTGCACCACGTGCAGGCTCGACAGATCGTGCGCCGTCTTGCCGGCCGCATCGGCCCACAGCAGCGCCAACGGCGGCACCAGACCGACGCAGGTCACGCGCTCGCGCGCGATCAACGGGAAGGCCACATCCGGCCCCGGCCCCGGACTCAACACCACGCGTGCGCCTGCGTACAGCGCGCCGAAGAAGCCCGGCGAGCTCATCGGGAAATTGTGCGCTGCTGGCAGCGCGACCAGGTACACGCTGCCACGATCGATCCCGCAAATGGCGTTGCTGGCGCGGAAGCTGTAGATGTAGTCGTCGTGCGTGCGCGGGATCAGCTTCGACAGCCCGGTGCTGCCGCCGGAGATCTGCAGGAACGCGACCGACTGCGGATCGGGATCGCCCGGCAACGCGGTGCGATCACCATCGAGCGCGGCGACCGACGCGAACTCCGCGCCATCGCCGACCACGCACACGTGACGTACCGCCGGCACCTCGCGCTGCAGGTCGCGGGCCAGCGTGCGGTAATCGAACTGCTCGTACGTCTCCGCAGCGATGTAGCCGCTGGCCTCGGCCTTGCGCGCGAAATGCGCGACCTCGGTCAACCGGTGCGCCGGCAACGCATACACCGGCACCAGCTGCGCGCGGAACAGCGCGCAGACCACCGCAATGAACTCGGGCACGTTGCCCAACTGCACGACCACCCGATCGCCCGGTGTCAGGCCTTGCGCCAGCAAGCCGGCGGCGATGCGCTCGGCCTCGGCCCACAGCTGCGCGTAGGTCCAGCGCACCGCACCGCCGACTACAGCGATCGCATCGGGATGCGCCGCGACGCGCGCGCGCAGGAAGCCGGGAAAGGTCTCGCCGCGCCAGTAACCGGCCGCGCGGTAGTGCGCAACCCGCTCATCGGGCCAGACCTGGCGCAGCGGCAGGCGCTGCGGGACGGAAGTGTCGCTCATGGCATCCTCGATCGAATCAGGCAGCGCGCACGTCGTCGATGTCCAGCGCATCGAGCAGCGCGCGGAACTTGGCCGCGGTCTCGTCGACCTCGAGCGCCGGCTGCGAGCCGGCCACGATACCCGCACCGGCGAACAGGCGCATCGTGCGGCCCTGCACGCGCGCGCAGCGGATCGACACGTACCAGTCGCCGTCGCCCTGCGCATCGGTCCAGCCCACCGCGCCCGCATAGAAACCGCGACCCACTGGCTCAAGTGCACGGATCGCCGCCAGTGCGCTCTCGCGCGGCGTGCCGCAGACCGCCGGCGTGGGATGCAAAAGACCCGCGAGCGCGGCCGAGGACAGCGACGGGTCCTTCAAGGTGCCAACGATGCGTGTGCCCAGGTGCCACATCGTCGCGGTCGCATGCAGCGCCGGCCTTGGCGGCGCCTGCAGCCGGCTGCACAGCGGCGCGAGCGCATCGACGATCGCCTCGACGACATGGCGATGCTCGTCGTGGTCCTTGGCCGAATCCAGCAGCGCCTGCGCGGCGCGCGTGTCCTGCGCCGGGTCGCGCACGCGGCGCGCCGAGCCGGCCAACGGATGCGAGACCACCTCCAGGCCGCGCCGCGACACCAGCAGTTCGGGCGTGGCCCCGACCAGCCAGGCCGGCGCCTCGCCCACCGCCACCGGCAGTGGCGCGACATACGCGGTCACGCTGGCATCGGTGCCCAGGCGCGCCGCCAGGGCCAGGGGATCGATCTTTGATGCGGCATCGATGCGCAGGCTGCGTGCGAGCACGACCTTGCGCAGCGGCGCAGCGGCGTCCTCATCGTGCAAGCGGTCGAGACAGCGCGCGACCGCTGTCGCGTAGGCCTCGGCGGCCGGCTCGGCCACATGGCCGCACAGCAGTGGCGGCCAGGCCACAGCCGCCACCGCATCATCGGACGTCGACAGGCGTGCAGGCTGGTACAGCGCATCGTCGCCGTGCGGGTCGAACGGCAACGCCCCGACCAGCAGCGCCGGCCCGGCACGATCGTCGGCGAAGAACGCAGCCACCCGGGCGCCGAGCGTCGACGTCGGCCCCGCAGGCAGCGATGCCAGCCGGCCTTCGGCGGCCATTCGCCGCGCTGGGCCGAGCAGGCGAAACCAGGTCGATGCCGCAGTCTGATCGCCATCGCCGACGATCGCCTCGGGCCCGGCGGTGTATGCCGCCTCGGTCATCGCGCCGCCTCACGCGGGTGCAACGCCGCAGCCGCCGACAGCACCAGCAGCACGGCACCGATCAGCAGATAAGGCGCACTGGGCGAGACGCGGTAGAACAGCGTGCCCAGCAACGGGCCGACGACCATGCCCAGGCCTTGGACCGAGGCAATCGTGCCGGCGGCCGCGCCCTGCTCGTGCGCCTCGACCGAATCGGCCGCCAGCGCCTGGAACGACGGAAACACCATGCCCATGCCGAAGGCCGCCACGCTGTAGGCCAGCAGCAACTGCCATTGCACGGCCACCAGCGCCGATGAGGCGAAGCCCGCCGCCGAAATCAGCGCGCCGACCGTGATCCAGCGCGCCGGCGGCACCGCGCGCAGCCGCATCACCAGCGCCTGGGCACACATCAGCCCCAGGCCGACCGCAGTCAACGACAGCCCGGCCGCGCGCGCGCCGTCGGTCGGCGACAGGCCCAGCCGATCGATCGCGAAAAAGCCGACGACGACCTGCGCGATCGTCACCGAGACCATCGCCGCGAACACCGCGTAGACCGGCAGGCGCAGGCGGCGATCGGCGACCGACATCGCCGGACGCGGGCCGGACCGCGGCGTCGATGCGACCGGCGTCGCGGGCAGCCGCCACCACAGCACCAGCAGCGACAGCAGCGGCAACGCCGCCGCCAGGTACAGCGCCAGCGCGATGCTCCGGTAGGCGATCCAGCCGGCCGCCGCCGGGCCCAGCACCATGCCGACCGCGTTCGCGCTGCCCAGCCGCGCCATCACCGCACCGCGGCCGCCCGGCGGCACTGCGTCGGCGACCAGCGCCGCGGCGGTCGGCGGCACCGCGGCATAGAACAGTCCGACCAGCGCCCGCGTCGCCACCAGTGCGACCACCGACAACAACACTGCCGGCGGATGCCGCAGCGCCAGGTCGACGAAGACGGCCATCGCGATGTAGACCAGGGCATAGCCGACCAGGCCGGCGAGCAGGACGCGCCGGCGTCCGATACGGTCGCTCAGCGCGCCCCAGCGCCGCGCGGACAGCATCCACAGCACGCCGGCGGCGGTCACCGACAGACCGGCATGCCACTCCGCCAGCCCCAGCAGTCGCACCACCGGTCCGACGACGGCAACGAAGGCCATCATCGCCATCGTCCCGGCGAACGCGGTGAACACCAGCGCCGACAGGCCGGGCACGCGGGGGGACGACGCGGGGACAGCGGACATGCACAGATCTCGATCCGCCGGCGGGGCCGGCGACAGGGGACGGAGACGACGGATCCGTCGCCTCGCGCCGGCCGGCACCACCAGAAGCGGGCGACGCGACGCCCTCAAATGATACCAACTCTCATTTACGACCCATAGCCGCCACGGTTATTGAGAATCGTTCGCAAACAGGTATCATTCATATTCATGCCAGCGCGCGACGCCGCTGGCGCGCCGGCAAGACCCGCCTATTCAGTACTGACGCCCTTCGGAGTTCCGATGTCACACCGTCTCGCCCTCTCCCCGCTCGCGGCCGTGGTCGCGCTCGTCCTGGCGCAGCCCGCCGCCGCCCAGTCCCCCGCGACGGCTCCGGCGGCGACCGACTTCGACACCGTCGTGGTCACCGCGACCGGCGTGCAGCAGTGGATCCGGGACGCACCGGCGAGCATCAGCGTGATCACCCGTGAGGAGATCGAACGCAAGCCGGTCGGCAGCCTCGGGCAGTTGCTGAGCACGATCCCCGGCGTGACCGGCGGCTATGCCCTGTCGGGCGCGCAAGCCAAGATCCGGCTGCGCGGTCTGCCCGAGCAGTACACGCTGATCCTCATCGACGGCCGCCGCCAGGGCAATTCGTCCGGCGTCAACTACCGCGACAATCTGGGCGCACAGGATCTCGACTGGCTGTCGCCGGACATGATCGAACGCATCGAGGTGGTTCGCGGCCCGATGTCGTCGCTGTACGGCTCCGACGCCATGGGTGGCGTGATCAACATCATCACCCGCAAGATCGCGCCCACCTGGGGCGGCACCGCCACCTACAACTACAGCCGGCCCGATGCCTCCGACCGCGGCGACACGATCCAGCTTGGCGCCCGGTTCAGCGGCCCGCTGACCGAGCGCCTGGGCCTGCGGGTCGGCGCCAACCTGACCGATCGCGATTCCGACACCGGGACCGGCATCGGGCGCACCCCCGGCACGCGCGCCGAGACCGCCAATGCGCTGCTCCAGTGGCGCGTCAACGACGACCACGCCATCGGATTCGAGGCCTCGCGCGGCGTGCAGCGCAACGTGGGCGGCGAAGCGCTGAACGCCTTCGGCCTGTCGAAACTGGTGCACACCGGCTACGTGCTCAGCCATGACGGTCGCTACGGCGACGCCTCGACCTCCAAGGCGACCCTGGTCCAGAACGACTACGAAGACAAAGGCAGCGCGGTGGGCAACCACGCCAAGGAGACCGTGCTCGATGCCGTCTTCAATACCGGCTTCGACTGGGGCGTGCCGCATGCCCTCAACGTCGGCGGCCAATGGAAGCGGGAGGTCCTGCAGAACGTCAACACGATCGGCACCGTGCCGGTGACCTGGACCGGCAGCGGCCGGATCAGCCCGAAGAACGAGGCCGACGCCTGGGCGCTGTTCGTCGAAGACCACCTGTCGCTGCGCGAGAACCTCACGCTGACCCTGGGCCTGCGCTGGGACAACACCGAGAACTACGACGACAACCTGAGCCCGCGCGTCTATGCGGTCTGGCATCCGTCGCGCGACTGGACGGTGCGCGGCGGTGTATCGCGCGGCTTCCGCGCACCCAACCTCAAGCAGGGCTCGGCCGGCGCGGCGACCCAGTCCGGCGGCAACGGCTGCCGCAGCCTCTCGCCCGAGGGCTGGACGACCGACACCTCCTCGCCGACCTACCGCCCCAACGCCGACGGCACCCGCGGCTGCTACATGGCCGGCAATCCGAATCTCGAGCCGGAGACGAGCACCAACTACGAGATCGGCGCCGGCTTCGACCGCAATGGCTGGTCGCTGGCGGCGACCTACTTCCACACCGACTTCGAGGACAAGATCGAGCAGATGCCGCTCAGCGCCCTGCCCGGCTTCGACAGCAGCTATGTCAACGGGTTCTGGTGGACGGTCGCGCAGAACCTGCAAGAGGCGCGCACCCGCGGCGTCGAGGCCAGCATCGTGGTGCCGCTGCACGAGCGCCTGACCTGGTCCACCAATGCCACCCGGATGCTCGAGTCGAAGAACCGCACCACCGGCGCCAACCTGCTGGTGGTGCCCAAGCTCACTGCCAACACCTCGCTGGACTGGCGCATCGACGACGCCTGGGTGCTGTCGCTGAGCGCCCAGCATGTCGGCGAGCAATTGATCTCGGCCACCAGCCCGACCTTCGCCAAGGCTTACACCACCTGGGACCTGGTCGGTGGCTTCGACGTCAACGCCCATCTGACGCTGCGCGCAGGCGTGCGCAACGTCACCGACGTATCGACGCTGGAAGACGGCAGCAACTACGACGGCGGCGGCCGCACGTGGTTCGTCGGCGCCACCGCGCGCTTCTGAGCGGCCATCGCCGTGCGTGGGGCGGCCTGTCCGCCCCATGCACCGGACGTCACGATTGAGAATCAATCTCATAAACCCTAAAATAACGAGACCTTCACGCGCCTCGCCTGCGCCGTCTCCCGGATCCCCCATGCCCGCCCGCCCCCATCCGCCCGTCCGTCCTGCCCTGCTGGCCTGCGCCATCGCCGCGCTGCTGCCGCTCACGGCACTGTCGCAGACCCCGAGGGACGCGACGACGCTCGACACCGTGCGGGTCACCGCCGAGCAGATCGCCCGCCAGGCGCTGGGCGCTTCGGTCGTGCTCGCCGACGACATCGAGCGCCAGCCGCCGCGCAACGACATCGCCGAGTTCCTGCGCACGCTGCCGGGCGTCAACCTGACCGGCAATTCGACCAGTGGCCAGCGCGGCAACAACCGCCAGATCGACATCCGCGGCATGGGCCCGGAGAACACCCTGATCCTGGTCGACGGCATCCCGGTGTCGAGCCGCAACGCGGTGCGCTACGGCTGGCGCGGCGAGCGCGACTCGCGCGGCGACACCGGCTGGGTGCCGCCCGAGCAGATCGAGCGCATCGAAGTGCTGCGCGGTCCGGCGGCGGCACGCTACGGCAGCGGCGCGGCCGGCGGCGTGGTCAACATCGTCACCCGTGCGCCGGGCCCGCAGTTCGGCGGTTCGCTGAATGTCTACGGGCTGGTGCCCACCCACGGCGTCGACGGCGGCAGCCAGCGCGCCGGCTTGCAGATGAGCGGGCCGCTGACCGACCGGCTGTCGTTCCGCCTGTCGGGCAGCGCCGGCAAGGCCGAATCCGACGACTTCGCCATCAACCGCGATCACGCCTCGGCACGCAGCGGCAGCAATGCCGGCACCTTTCCCGCCGGACGCGAAGGCGTGCGCAATCGCAACGCCTCGGCCAAACTGCTGTGGGACGTGTTGCCCGGCCACCGGATCGATGTGGGCGCCGGCTTCAGCCGCCAGGGCAACCTCTACGCCGGCGACACCCAGAACACCAACCGCAATCCCGAAGTGCTCAAGTGGATCGGCGCGGAGACCAATCGGCTCTACCGCCGGACCTTCGACGTCAGCCATCGCGGCGAGTACGGTCAGGCCACCCGCTCGCTGGCCTACGCCGCCGTCGAGAAGACCCGCAACACCCGCCTGCTCGAAGGCCTGGCTGGTGGCACCGAAGGCATCTTCATCGTCGACGGCGGCTTCGGCGACATCGACCTGCGCACGCTCACCCTGCATGGCGAGGTCAACCACACCGTGGCCGGCGACACCATCGATCACGTGCTGACGGTCGGCGCCGAATGGGTCGATAGCCGGCTCGAGGACGGTGCATCCGGGCTGAAGGACCGCAATCCGCAGCCGAACGTGCCGGTGCCGCCGACCCAGTGGAGCGGCCGCACCGATGCGCGCATCGCCTCGGTGTTCGTCGAGGACAACATCTACATCGGCGACGCGCTGACCGTGACCCCGACGCTGCGCTACGACCACCATGACCGGCTGGGCGGCAACCTCAGCCCGGCGGTCAGCGCCGCGCTCGAATTCCTGCCGTCCTGGACCCTGCGCGCCGGCATCGCCCGCGCCTACAAGGCGCCCAACCTCTATCAGAGCAATGCCGACTATTCGCTCTACAGCGCGGGCATCGGCTGTTGGGGCGGTAGCGGCCCGTGCTTTCTGGTCGGCAACGACGCGCTCGACGCCGAGACCAGCGTCAACAAGGAGCTGGGCGTGCAGTTCGCCGACGGCCGCGTGCAGGCCGGCCTGACCTGGTTCCGCAACGACTACCGCGACAAGGTCGAGGCCGGCCACGTCGCGATCGATCGCGTCGGCAACGTCGACGTGTTCCGCTGGGACAACATTCCCAAGGCGGTGATCGAGGGCCTGGAGGGCAGCGTGGAGCTGCCGCTGGCCGACACGTTGCGCTGGAACACCAATGTGACCTGGATGCTCGAGTCGAAGAACCGCAGCACCGGCGATGCGCTGTCGACGATTCCCGAGTACACGATCAACACCGCGTTCGACTGGCGCGCCAGCGCGCGCCTGTCGCTGCTGGCCAAGGCGACGTTCTACGGCGAGCAGGTGCCGCAGCGTCTCGATTACCAGGGCCGGCCGGTCACCGGCAGCGCCGCCGACCGCATGCCGCCCTACGCGCTCGTGGGCCTGAGCGGGCGCTACCGCATCACCGACCGGGTCAGCGTCACGCTGGGCGTCGACAACCTGCTCGACAAGCGCATCTTCCGCCGCGGCAACGCCTCGGGCGTCAACCTCGGCACGCCCAACGAGATCCACGGCGCGGGCGCCTACACCTACAACGAGCCTGGACGCGCCTGGTTCGTCAGCACCAACATCGGGTTCTGAGCCCTCGATGCGTACACCCATGCACACCCGTCGCCCCCCCGCTCACCGCCCGATCCGCCTGGCGACGCTGGCCGCAGCTGCCGGCCTGCTGCTGGCACTGCAGGCTGTGCCGTCGACCGCGGCCGCGCAGCAGCGCGATCCCACGCGCGCGATCGGCCAGACCGTCGCCGACCATGTCTCGCGGCACTACATCTTCGAACGCTTCGACATCACCAGCCGCGACGGCCAGCGCACGTGGCGCGTGCATGTCGCGGTGCCGAAGGCGCCGGCACCGGCGGCCGGCTATCCGGCACTGTGGATGCTCGATGGCAACGCTGCGCTGATCGAGTTCGACGATGCGCTGCTGGCCGAACTCGCCGCGCAGCCGGTCCCGCACGCATTGGTGTTCGTCGGCTATCCCAACGACCTGCGCATCGATTCGCAGTCGCGCACGCGCGACTACACCCCGTTCGAAGGCGAACGGCCGGTGCGCGGCGGCGGCACGATCGTCGGCGGCGGCGGTGCCGATGCGATGCTCGAGACCCTCGAGCGCACGATCCGGCCCGAGGTCGCGCGCCGGGTGCAGACCGATCCGGCGCGGCAGACGCTGTGGGGCCATTCATTGGCCGGCCTGTTCGCGCTGCATACGCTGTACACGCGCACCGGCGCCTTCGACACCTATGCTGCCGGCAGCCCGTCGCTGTGGTGGGGCGACGGCGCGCTGCTCGGTGCGCCCGAACAGCGGTTCGTGGCCAACAACGCCGGGCGCCGGGCGCGCGTGCTGATCGGCCTGGGCGAGGGCGAGCGCACACGGCAGGTGGCGCACCGCGACCTGTCGGACCCGCGCGTGCAGGTCCACCTGCGCCGCATCGAAGCCGCACCGCCGGATTCGGCGCGCAACCTCGCCGACCGCCTGTCCGCCGTCGACGGCTTGCAGGTGACCTATCGCGAGTTCCCCGAACTGACCCACGGCCCGATGTTCCGGGCCTCGCTGATGTGGACGCTGCACGTCGTCACCGGCATCGCCGACCACAGCGACACCCCGAGCCACGCAGATGGCGTGGACCCCGGCCGATGATTCCGGCGTGGCCGTGCCCACGCCCCGCCCGACCCGGACGCCGGCACTGCCGGCGTCCGCCATCGCCACGACGCCCGGCGTCCCAGCCATCGTGTTTCCCCTTCTCCGGCCCCGCATCCCGCCGGTCCTTTCAGTGCTCCAGGAGTCCGTCATGACAACCTCGCCTTCCCGCCGCCTGCGGCTGGCCGCCCTCGCTCTCGCCCTGTCGGCCGTGACCGGCCTCGCCGGCGCCCAGGTCTTCAGCCAGCCCGACGTCGATTTCAAGGGCACCGTCCGCGCCGCCGGCCCGGTCGTGCTGCCCGGCAGCGAAGTCGAGCTCACCGGCAGCGGCTTCAAGCCCGGCCAGCAGGTCACGCTGCAGCGCGGCGAGACCGTCCTCAACGCGCAGCCGTTCGTCGCCGACGCCCAGGGCGCCTTCAAGGGCCGGGTCGCGATCCCGGCCGATGCCGCCGTCGGCGTGCACCCGGTGCTCGTGCGCACCAGCGGCCCGGACGCGGCCTCGATCCTCGAACTGAAGGTCTCCCAGCAGTTGCCGGTGTCGGGCGAGGCGCGCTTCGACGTGCGCAGCGCCAAGCTCGCCCAGGGCCTGTACCAGGTCGCCTACAGCGCGAAGAACGACGCCCTGTTCGTGACCAGCGCAGTCGGCCGCCCGCCGGTCACGGCATCGGCGCTGCAGAAGGTCGACCCGCAGTCGCTGCAGGTCGTGGCGAGCGCCACGCCCGGCGCGGCACCGGCAGGGGGCGTGTTCGCCGTGTATGGCGTGGGCGTCGACGATGCCAACGGCAACGTCTGGGTCACCAACACCCGCCAGGACACGGTCGCCGTCTACCGGCAGTCCGACCTGTCGCTGGTCAAGCAGTTCCCGGTCGGCGCCGTACCGCACGCGCGCGACGTCGTCGTCGACACCCAGCGTGGCCGCGTCTATGCCACGGCATCGGGCGAGAACTTCATCTCGGTGTTCGACGCCAAGCGCCTGACCCAGCTCGACAACATCGTCATCGAGTCCGGCGTGCGCGGCGAATCCTTCGCGCCGACCAGCCTCGATCTGGACATTGCGACCGGCAAGCTCTACACCGCGAGCATGTCCACGCCGGAAGCTGCGGTCATCGATACCGCCACCAACACCGTGGACAAGGTGGTCCCGCTGGTCAATGCCCGCAGCGCGATCGGCGTGGCCTGGAATCCGGTCGGCCAGCGCCTGCTGGTGGTGTCGCAGGGCAGCGACAATTTGCTCATCGTCGACCCCAAGACCGGCACGATCGACCATGACGTCTACGTCGGCGCCGGCGCGTTGAACGTGTCCTACGAACCGAGCCAGCGCCTGGCCTACGTCGTCAATCGCGGCGCCGACACGATCACTGTCGTCGACGACAACGGCCAGGTCGTGGCGAACTTCGACGGCGGCAGCTTCCCCAACCACGTCAGCAAGGGCGCAGACGGCGTCGTCTACTCGGTCAACAAGGCGCGCGGCGCCGAGGATCCGAAGGGCGACCACATCCGCCGGATCGCACCCAAGGCTCGCTGATCGCAGCGCGCCGTCGCCCACCGCCACGTCCGCGCTGCGCTCCCTGGCGCAGGCGTTGCGGCCAGTGCGCGACGTCCCCGACGGACGATAGGGGCTAAAATCGTCGTCTTGCAGCGGCCGGCCTCCCGCCGGCCGCTGCGTCTTCATCCGATTCGACAAGGTGACAGGCCGATGTTCCAGCGCCTCACGATCCGCCATGCGGCCCTGCTCGCCGCCAGCCTGGCCTGTGCCCTCGCCGGCTGCGCCCGCAACGGCGACGACGGCGCCGGCTCCCCGCAGGCCGCCCCCGACGTCGCGGACACGGCGCTGCCCGACGGCTGGCGCCGCGTCGCCGGCACCGACATCCCGCAGGTGCCGCGCTCGACCCAGGACCTGCCAACGACCGTCCGCTCCGACGACGGCGTCGAGGTCACCATCACCGACACCAGCCGCACGATCGTCGGCAACGACGACATCGTCATGGTCATGGACGCGCTCGGCCTGTCGGACCAGGTGTTCGCCGCGCCGGTCAACAGCGTCACTGAGACCGGGCGCAAGGCGCCGCACCATTTCCTGTTCAACCGCACCACCGGGGTCGAAGGCGTGTTGAGCCTCGACGGCACCTTGTTCGTCGGCAACAGCCTGCGTCGGCACGGCAAGCTCGCACAACCGCTGCGCGATGCCGGCCACGCGATGATCATCGTCGACGAACTGCAGCCCGCGCCGGACAAAGTGCGCAAGATCGCCGCCGCATTCGGCCACGCCGACGAGGGCGAACACCTGGCCGCGCGCGTGCAGGCCCAGCTCGACGAGGCCGCCGGCATCGCCGCGCGCCACACCCGCCGCCCGCGGGTGATCCATGTCTCGGCCACCGGCGGCGGTGGCGCGCCCACGGTCGGCGGCGCCGACACCGCGGCGGCCGAGGCCATCCGCCTGGCCGGCGGCATCAACGTCGGTGACGAGGCCCGCGTGGCCAACTATTCGCAGCTGAGCAACGAGGGCATCATCGCCGCCGACCCGGAGGTGATCCTGGTCAGCGAGGACGACCTGCGCGTGTTCGGCGGACCCGACGGCCTGTGGAAGGCCTACCCGAGCCTGCGCCAGACGCCGGCGGGCATCGCCCACCGCGTCTGGGTGATGCCCGACCTGCAGCTCAAGGCGACCAGCGTCGCCAGCGGGACCGGCGCCCTGGCACTGGCGACCGCGCTGGCCGAGCTGGCCGCCGAGCTCGACGCCCAGCCCGGCGCATGAGTGCCGAAGGCCGCGCGCGTCCGCGGCGCACCGGCCAGGTCCGGCGGCCGCCCGGCGGCCTGTTGTTCGTCGGCATGCTCGCGCTGCTGGCGCTGGTGATCGTACTGTCGTTCGGCGTCGGCCCGCTGCGGATTCCGCCCGGCGACGTGGTGCACGTGATCGCGCACCAGCTGGGCCTGGCCGATGCCGGCACGCTGAGCCAACGCGACATCTCGGTGGTCTGGAACCTGCGCGTACCGCGTGCGCTGCTGGCGGTCATCGTCGGCGCCTCGCTGGCGATGGCCGGCGCCGGGCTGCAGGGCCTGTTCGGCAACCCACTGGCCGACCCGGGCATCGTCGGCGTGACCCACGGCGCGGCGCTCGGCGCAGTGGCGGCGATCGTGCTCGGTGCGACGGTGCTCGGCGCCTGGACGATCCCGGTCGCGGCGTTCGCTGGCGGCGCGGTGACGACCACGCTGATCTATTTGCTCGCCCGCCCCGACCGCGGCGGCGGCACCGCGACGTTGCTGCTGGTGGGCATCGCGATCGCCGCAGGCTGCTCGGCGGCGATCGGCTTCTTCACCTATATCGCGCGCAGCGACGAACTGCAGTCGCTGGTGTTCTGGCAGATGGGCTCGCTGGCGATGGCCGACTGGGGCGACCTGCTGGCCGCGGTGCCCGCGTTCGCGATCGGCGCGGTCGCGCTGGCGAGCCTGGCCACGCCACTGGACATGCTCGCGCTGGGCGAACGCCAGGCCCAGCACATCGGCCTGGACGTGCGGCGTACGCGCGCGCTGCTGGTTGCGGTCTGCGCGCTGCTGGTCGGCTCGGCGGTCGCGTTCGCCGGCGTGGTCGGCTTCGTCGGCCTGGTCGTACCGCATTTCGTGCGCCTGCTCGCCGGCCCGGGCCACCGCTGGCTGCTGCCGCTGTCGGGCGCGACCGGCGGCCTGCTGGTGGTGCTGGCCGACACCGCTGCGCGCAGCCTCGATCCGCCCTCTGAAATCCCGTTGGGCCTGTTCTCCGCCGCACTCGGTGCGCCGTTCTTCCTGTGGTTGGTACTGCGCAGCCGCAAGCGGGGCGGCGCGTGAGCGCAGCCGATGCCGCCGACGACGTGCTGGCGATCGAGCGCGCGAGCGTGCGCATCGACGGCCGCGCGATCCTCGACGACGTCGATCTGCGCTTCGCGCGCGGCACGCTGACCGCGCTGGTCGGCCCGAACGGCGCCGGCAAGTCGACCCTGCTCGCCGTCGCCTCCGGCGACCTCGTACCCGTTGCCGGTCATGTCCGGCTTGCGGGCGCACCGCTGCGCGAATGGAAAGCGCGCGCGCTGGCGCGCGAGCGCAGCGTGCTGCCCCAGGACCATGCAGTGCGCTTTGCCTTCAGTGTCCGCGAGGTCGTCGCGATGGGCCGGCTGCCGCACCCGCCGGCCCCGGCGCAGGACACCCGCATCGCCGAGGCGGCGATGGCGACGGCCGATATCGTCCACCTCGCCGGTCGCGACGTGCAAACGCTGTCCGGCGGCGAAGCCTCGCGTACCGCGTTCGCGCGGGTGCTCGCGCAGACCACGCCGGTGGTGTTCCTCGACGAACCCACCGCTGCGCTCGACCTGCAGCATCAGGAGGCCGTGCTGCGGACCGCACGCCAGTTGGCCGACGACGGCGCCTGCGTCATCGTCGTGCTGCACGACCTCAACCTCGCCGCCGGCCATGCCGATCGCATCGTCATGCTGCAGCACGGCCGCGTCGCCGCCGACGGCAGCCCGCGCGAAGTGCTGACCCGCGAGACCATCGAGCGGGTGTACCGGCAGCCTGTGCTGGTGCTCGAACACCCGACCCGCGGTGTGCCGCTGGTGGTCAGCGACGATCCCAGATGAGCAGACGCGCGCCGGGCGCGCGCGCCTGCCGGGGCCATCCCCCCATCTGATACGCACCGCATGTCATGCGCACCGGAGCGGTGCGTCGGCAGCCGCCAAGGCGACGTCGTGGGGCCCCCTCGACCACACGATCGCGTCGCCCCGTGTTGTCTCGCCCGCAGGTGGCGGGCGCGCTCAGCCGGCGGCTTGGGCCTGCGCACCCAGGCGCGCGACGACCGGCGCGACCTGCGCCTGTCGGTCCAAAACCTCACCCAGCTCGACCAGGCGCTGAGCCAGCGTCTGCGCATCGTCGGCACGGACCGTCGCATGACCGACCTTGCGGCCCTCGCGCGGTTGCTTGCCGTAGTCGTGCCAGTGCACGCCGGGCACGGCCAGTGCGGCCGCGGCGTCGGGCATCGCGCCGAGCCAGTTGAGCATGCACGACAGGCCGCGCGGGGCGGTGTCGCCCAGCGGCAGGCCGAGCACGGCGCGCAGGTGGTTCTCGAACTGCGACGTCTCGGCGCCTTCGATGGTCCAGTGCCCGGAGTTGTGCACACGCGGCGCCAACTCGTTGCCGAGCAGCTCATCGCCGCGGCAGAACAGTTCCAGCGCGAACACGCCGACGTAGTCCAGCCGTTCGGCGATCGCGCGGGCATGCGCAGTCGCGGTGCGCGCCGTCGCCGCATCCGCGGCCGCCGGCGCCAGGCTCGTCGACAACACGCCATCGACGTGGCGGTTCTCGGTCAGCGGCCAGGTGCGGAACGTGCCGTCGCGCCCGCGTACCGCGACCACGCTGAGCTCCCGCTCGAACGCCACGAAGCCCTCGAGGATCAGGCCGGTCGCCTGCACCTGGGCGCCGAGCGCGTCCCAGGCGGCGTCGATGTCGGCCGCCTCGCGGATGCGGAATTGGCCCTTGCCGTCGTAGCCCAGCCGCCGTGTCTTGAGGATGCAGGGCATGCCCAGCCGCGCGACCGCGGCGTCGAGATCGGCGCGGGTGACGATGTCGGCGAACTCGGGCACCGGGATGCCGAGTTCGCGGAACAGCGTTTTCTCGGCGAGCCGGTCCTGGGTCAGCGCCAGCGCATCGGGATTGGGGAACACCGGCACGTCCGCGGCAAGCCGGCGCGCACCATCGGCGGGCACGTTCTCGAAATCGAACGTCGCCACGTCCACCCGCGCGGCCAGGTCGGCCAATGCCGCCGGATCGTCGTAGCCGCCCAGCAGCAGCGGCGCGCACTGTCCGGCGCAGGCGTCGGCGGCGCCGTCGAGAACGAGGACATTGACTCCCAGCGGATGGCCCGCCAGTGCCAGCATGCGTGCCAGCTGGCCGCCGCCCAGAATCCCGACCGTCGTCATGCCCGCGCGCGCTCCGACGCTACAAGCGCGCTCATCGACGCGGATCGTCATTGGCGGCGACCTCCTCGGTCTGCCGCTGCCGGAACTCGTCCAGTGCGCCCGCCACCACCTCGTCGCCAGCGGCCAGCATCGCCGCGGCGAACAGCGCGGCGTTGGCCGCGCCGGCATTGCCGATCGCGAAGGTGGCGACCGGCACCCCCGCCGGCATCTGCACGATCGACAGCAGCGAATCGAGCCCGTTGAGGGCTTTGGACTGCACCGGCACACCGAGCACGGGCACCGCGGTCTTGGCGGCGAGCATGCCCGGCAGATGCGCGGCGCCGCCGGCGCCGGCAATGATCGCGCGCAGGCCCCGCGTGCGCGCCGAGGCGGCGTAGTCGAACAGTACGTCCGGCGTGCGATGCGCGGAGACCACGCGGACTTCGTGCGGGACACCGAGCTGTTCGAGCTTCTGCGCGGCGTGCTGCATCGTCTCCCAGTCCGAACGCGACCCCATCACGATCCCCACAAGCGGGGCTCTGCCCGAGGTGCTCCGCTCGCCGGACGCGGCGAGGGCGGTCGTGCTGCTCTGGACGTTGGCTGACATGCGCGGGCTCCGGCCTCAAACGGGCATTTTAGAGGTTCTTCCCTATGGGCGGGAACGGCGCTTCAAAGCCCCCCAACAAACCGGGGTCAGGGTGCAGTTTCGCAAGACAACAATCCGGAGTCAGGGTCCCGGCCTTTCCGCAGCCGCGGGATCGCAGTTCGAAAGACGGCGCCCGCCTGAAGGCGTCGTGCGTGGGGCTTGCGCCGGCGTCGGCGATGCGAGGTGGTACGCTTCCGCGATTCCCGACATGCCCGGAACCCCCGCACCATGGACCGCAAGTTGCTCGACATCCTCGTCTGCCCCGCCAGCCGCCAGCCGCTGTCGCTGCTCGACCGCGCCGGCCTGGATGCGCTCAATGCGGCGATCGCCGCCGGCACGGTGCAGCGCGAGGACGGCACGGCGCAGAACGCGCCGCTGCGCGAGGCGCTGATCACCCACGATCGCAAGCGCGTCTACCGCGTCGACGACGGCATTCCGGTGCTGCTGGTCGAGGACGGCATCGCGACCGGACAGATCGCCGACTTCCCGAAGGACGGCGCACGCGCCTGATGGATGCGGGCGTTCGCATGTGATCGCGCGCCCGGCCACGACCGGCCCGGCCGCAGGTGCCGCGCCCCCGCCACGACCGGCCACCGTCGCCATCGGACAGGACCCATGACCCCGCCCACCGCCTCGCACCGCATCGCCCCGCCGGATCCGGACACGGTCGCCGCCAACGTCGCCGCGGCGCTGGCCGAGGACCTGGGCACGGGCGATGTGACCGCGGCCCTGCTGCCCGACCGCGCGGCCACCGCCAGGCTGTTGTGCAAGCAGGAGGCGGTGATCTGCGGCCGGCCGTGGTTCGACGCCTGCCATCGTGCGCTGGACCCGGACGTGCGCATCGACTGGCACGTCGCCGAGGGCGACCACGTCGTCGCAGGCACCGTGCTCGCCACACTCGCCGGGCGCAGCCGGGCACTGGTGTCCGCCGAGCGCACCTCGCTGAACTTCCTGCAGACCTTGAGCGCGACGGCCACCGCCACCGCGCACCATGTCGCCGCACTCGCCGGCACCCGCACGCGCCTGCTCGACACCCGCAAGACGCTGCCGGGCCTGCGCCTGGCACAGAAGTACGCGGTGCGCGTGGGTGGTGGCCAAAACCACCGCATCGGGCTCTACGACACGGTGATGCTCAAGGAGAACCACATCCGCGCCGCCGGCGGCATCGCCGCCGCGATCGCCGATGCCCATGCCCGGGCCCCCGGCCTGCCGCTGGTGGTCGAGGTCGAAACGCTCGACGAATTGCGCGAGGCGCTCGCCGCCGGCTGCACGCGCATCCTGATCGATGACTTCGACGCCGCGACGCGGCGCGCGGCCGTCGCCATCGCACACGCTGCGCCGTTCGAAGGCCGCATCCCGCTCGAGGTGTCGGGCAGCGTCGACCTCGACGCCCTGCGCACCATCGCCGCCGACGGCGTGGACTATGTCTCGGTCGGTGCGCTGACCAAGCACGTGCAGGCGATCGACCTGTCGCTCAAGCTCCAGGACGCCTGATTCCCAGCGGCCCGGTCTGTTCCGGCCGGCCCCGAGCACGCCCCATCCGCCCTGCCGGACGTCTGCGTGCACGCGGCTTGCAAGCGCCGCCCGGCGCCGTCACATTGCGCGCATGCCCGATTTCCCGACGATGATCTTCGCGATGCTGGCCGCCTTCGCGGCGTTCCTGTGGTGGAGCGCGGCACGCGGCGCCGCCGAACGCGCCGGCCAACTCGGCCGCGAGGCCTGCGAGCGCGCTGGCGTGCAGTGGCTCGACCAGAGCGTGCACGCCTATGCGATGCGTCTGCGCCGGGACGACAGCGGGCGCCTGCGCGTGGAGCGCAGTTTCCGCTTCGAGTACTCCGAGGACGGCATCGAGCGCCATGTCGGCCAGCTGGTGCTGCGCGGCGAGCGACTGGTCGCGTTCAGTGGACCGACCCGCCGCGACGCCGCAGTGCTGCCCTGAACGCGCTTCCGCGGCCCGACCGGCAACGCCGGGCGTGCTCGAAACCTACTTGATGACCCGCAAATGCCCACGCCGCGGCTCGGGCGGGGTATCGTCGTCCGGCGGACCGTCGGTGTCGTCGTCGCGCTCGGGCGCGCCGCCGTCCACCGATGCGAAGGTCGGCCGCGCGGACGCCGGTGCGGGGGCCTCGTCGGCCTGTGCCTGATCCGCGTCGCCGGACGCGACGATGTCCTCGGGCAGCGCCATGCCCTGCCCGGTCTCGCGGGCGTAGACCGCAAGCACCGCGGCGATCGGCACCACGACCGACTGGCTGACGCCGCCAAAGCGCGCGGAGAAGCGCACGCTGTCGTTGTCCATCTCCAGCCGCGCCACCGCACGGTCGGCGATGTTGAGCACGATGCGCCCGTCCTGCACCGCATGCGCAGGCACGCGCACGCCGGCGCGGCGCGCATCGACCAGGATATGGGGGGTCATGCCGTTGTCGGCGATCCACTCGTACAGCGCACGCAGCAGGTACGGGCGGTGGCTGGTCATCGCAGGCGCTTGGTCCGTCATGCGCGACAGTCTAACGGCTCGTGCAGGCTGGGGGCACAGATGCGGCACCGGCAGGTGGCCGGCGCCGGGCACGCGTCTACTCGGGCAGTGCGCGCAGCGCGCGTTCCTGCGGAGTCAGGCTGCGGACAAAACCGGGGCTGCGGAAGATGCGGTTGCCGTAGTCCTCGATCGCCTTGACGCCATCCTTGGGCAGCGGGATCTCCAGTGCCTGCAGGCGCCAGACGATCGGCGCCATCGCGCAGTCGGCCAGGCTCATTTCCGGATTGAGAAAGAATTTGCTGGCCTTGAACAGCGGCACCGACGCGGTCAGCAGTTCCTTGAGCCGCTTGCGACCGGCTTCGGCCTGGGCCTTGTTGCCCATCTGGATCGCCTGGACCTGCGGCACCCAGTCGTGCTCGATGCGCAGCATCGCCAGGCGTAGGCGCGCGCGCGACAGCGGATCGACCGGCATCAGCGGCGGATGCGGATAGCGTTCGTCGAGATACTCGCTGACCACACTGGCCGCGTAGAGCACCAGCTCGCGCTCGACCAGGGTCGGCACCGAGTGGTAGGGATTGAGGTCGATCAGGTCCTCGGACGGATTGCGCGGGTCCACCACGACCATGTCGTAGGTAACGCCCTTGGCCGCGAGCACCAGGCGTGCCCGATGGCACAGCACATCATCGACCGAGGAAAACAGTGTCAGCACGTTTCGCATGGATGCACCCGTGGCCTGCATCGGCCTGTCCGTAAGACTGGCTCCGCCAGCCCTCGCGATGCCGCCTGCCCCTCGCAGACGATTGTCGCGGTGCCCGAGTCTCGCATTTCCGTGAGCCGCCCGGCAATGGCACCGGGTCGATGCCGGGCCGGGCGGCACCCACCCGGCCGGCAGCCGTCAGTGGACGTCGCGCCAGTATTCCTTCTTCAGCAACCAGGCGAGGAAGGTCAGAAACACCAGGAACAGCAAGACCCAGACGCCCATCTGCTGACGCTTGAGCGCGGCCGGCTCGCCGACGTATTCCAGGAACGTGGTGATGTCGCGGACGGTCTGGTCGAACTGCTGCGCGTCCTGGGTGCCCGGGGTGGCGATCTCCAGATGCTCGACCACCGGATCGGCGCCCTCGGTCGCCTCGGCGTAGACCGGACGCTGCAGGCCCTGCATCTCCCACAGCGGGTTGGGCATCGAGGCGTTGGGGAACAACGCGTTGTTCCAGCCCAGCGGCCGGGTCTCGTCGAGATAGAACGACTTGAGATACGTGAAGATCCAGTCGGCACCGCGCACGCGGGCGATCAGGCTCAGGTCCGGCGGGGTCTGGCCGAACCACTTGGCCGCGTGCTCGGCCGGCATCGACGACAGGATGTGCTCGCCGTAGGCCGCGCCGGTGAGGTTGAGGTTGTTCATCACCTCGTCCTCGGTCAGCCCCAGATCCTGGGCCATGCGCGAGTAGCGCATGAACTTGAGCGAGTGGCAGCCCGCGCAGTAGTTCATGTAGGCCTGCGCGCCGCGCTGCAGCGAGGCGCGGTCCCCCAGGTCCGTGCCGGCATGCTGGACCGGTCCGCCGGCCGCGGCCAGCGCGCCGAACGACAGCAGCAGGCCGGCCGCCGCGACGGCGATGCGGGCAATGAGTCGGTTAGTCATGCATCGTCACCCGATCGGGCACGGCCTTGGTCCTGTCGAGCTTGGTCCACAGGGGCATCGTGATGAAGAAAGCGAAGTAGAGGAACGTCAGCACGCGACCGATGATCGTCTCGACCGGGTCGGTGCCCGGGCCGGCGCCGATCTTGCCCAGCCAGACGAAGCACACGGCCAGCAGCGCCAGCATGATCTTGGTCAGCGGGCCGCGGTAGCGGTGCGACTTGACCTTGCAGCGGTCCAGCCACGGGATCAGGAACAGGATCGCGATCGCGGCGAACATCACGATCACGCCACTGAGCTTGTGCGGCACCACCCGCAACATCGCGTAGTACGGCGTGTAGTACCACACCGGCTTGATGTGCTCGGGCGTGACCAGGTGGTTGGCCGCGGTGAAGTTGTCGTGCTCGAGGAACCAGCCGCCGAACGCCGGGGCGAAGAAGATGATGAACGCCGCGATGATCAGGAAGAAGCAGACGTAGAAGCCGTCCTTGACCGAGTAGTACGGATGGAACGGGATGCCGTCGGCCGGCGCGCTCTTCGACCAGCGGTTGCCCTTGGGGCCCTTCTTGATCTCCACGCCGTCGGGGTTGTTGGACCCCACCTCGTGCAGCGCGCCCAGGTGCAGCACGACCAGCAACAGCAGCACCAGCGGCAGCGCGATCACGTGCAGCGCGAAGAAGCGGTTGAGGGTGGCGTCGCTGGGCAGATAGTCGCCCATAATCCATTCGGTCAGGCCGTTGCCGATGACCGGGATCGCGCCGAACAGCGAGATGATCACCTTCGCGCCCCAGAACGACATCTGGCCCCACGGCAGCACGTAGCCCAGGAACGCCTCGGCCATCAGCACCAGGTAGATCAGCATGCCCAGGATCCACACCAGTTCGCGCGGCTTCTGGTAGGAGCCGTACATCAGGCCGCGGAACATGTGGATGTAGACGACGATGAAGAACAGCGAGGCGCCGGTGCTGTGCATGTAGCGGATCAGCCAGCCCCACTCCACGTCGCGCATGATGTACTCGACCGAGGCGAAGGCTTCCGCCGCGCTCGGCTTGTAGTGCATCGTCAGGAAGATGCCGGTCAGGATCTGGTTGACCAGCACGACCAGCGACAGCACGCCGAAGATGTACCAGATGTTGAAGTTCTTCGGCGCGTAGTACTCGGTCATGTGCTTGCGGTACATCGGCATCAGTGCCGGTGCACGCTCGTTGACCCAGTTGAAGACGCCGGTGGCGCCGCGGACGAGGACATTGGCCATCACGCGGCTCCCTTCGGATCGACGCCGATGACCAGCGTGCTGTCGTCGACGTAGTGGTGCGGCGGCACCAACAGGTTGGTCGGCGCAGGCACGCCGTCGTAGACCCGGCCGGCCATGTCGAACTTCGACTTGTGACAGGGGCAGAAGTAGCCGCCCTTCCAGTCGGCGTCGAACGGCGCCGGACGGATCTCGGCGACCATCTCCGGCGAGCAGCCCAGATGCGTGCACAGGCCGACGAGCACCGAGATGTCGGGCTTGATCGAGCGCAGTTCCGGGTTCGCCTCGCGCACGTACGCCGGCTGCTGGTCGACGTTGCTCGACTCGGGATCCTTGAGCCTGTCGTCGAGCGTGGGCAGCGCGTCGAGAATCGCCTTGGAGCGCTTGACGATCCAGATCGGCTGGCCGCGCCATTCGGCGATCAGGCGCTGCCCTTCTTCGAGGGCGCTGATGTCGACAGTCACCGGCGCGCCGGCGAGCTGCGCACGTGCGCTGGGGTTCCAGGACTTGATGAAGGGAATGGCCGTGATGCCCGCCCCCACCGCGCCCACGACCAGGGTGCTCGCGGTCAGAAACCTGCGCCGCCCCACATTGACTGGCTCATCCCCGCCGCCAGGTCCGATCACCGCTTCGTCGACCATCGGTACTCCGCAAAACTTCGGTAGCTACTGTGCGCTGGCTGCCACGGACCACCCCGTTCCGCGGGCGGCCGCATCGATGTGTGCCAGTGTAGCTGAACCCTGAATCGAGCGACAATTGGGTCGAAATGTCGCACCCGCGCCGCACTCAGCGGCTGGCGACCTGCCCGCGATAGCGCTCTGCGAGCGTGCCCACACGCTGCACGTAGCGCTGGGTTTCGCTGTAGGGCGGCACGCCCTTGTGGCGGTCGACCGCGCCTTCGCCGGCGTTGTAACCGGCCGCGGCCAGGGTCAGGTCGCCATCGAAGCGCCGCAGCAGCCAGGCCAGGTACGCGACGCCGCCGCGGATGTTCTGCTCCGGGTCGAAGGCATTGACCACGCCAAAGCGCCGTGCGGTCGCGGGCATGAGCTGCATCAGGCCCTGCGCACCGGCGCGCGAGAGCGCATTGGGGTTGAACGCCGACTCGGCATGCATGATCGCGCGCACGATCGCTTCCTCGACGCCGAACTCGCTGGCCGCACGCGCGACCTCATCGCGATAGGCCTCGCGGTTGAGCCGCACAGTGCCGAAGTTGACCCCCGGCGCCGCGCCGCAGGCGTAGCAGGTCTCGAAGAAGCTGTAGCGGATGGTGCGCACCGACGCCACCTGCGCACCGCCGGCCGGCCGGGTGCTGCTGTAATGGCGCACGCCGTCGCGGACATAGGAATAGACCTGGCCCTGCTGCAGCCGCCGCTGGCCCCCGCTACGGGCCGGGGGCGCCGAGGGCGCCGGGGCCGGGCTGGCCGCGGCGACCGGCTTGGGCGTCGCACCGCCCATGAAGGTCGCCGGCGCGCCGCGATCGGCGCTGGCCGGTGCAGGTCCGGGCTGGGGCTTGGCCGTGGCGGCCCGGCGCGGCGCGGCCGGCGCACTGGCGACCGCGCGGCAGCTCGCACCCGAGACCCGCTTGCTGACGTACTGGGGGATGCCGTCGCCGCTGTCGCAGCGATACAGCGTGCTGCCGGCGGCCGGGCAGGCCACCAGCAGACCAAGCATCGCGATGCGTCCCCATCCCCGTTTCACGCGGCGGAGTGTCGCGTCTTCGGGCAGCGTTGCCAAGTGCTTGATTGTGAAAGGGCGGCCCGAGCGCCCGACGCGCCCGGTACACTTTGCGCCCCACCCGCCATCCGGCCCGGACTCAGCGCCGTCGCCCCGGACACGCCATGACCCAGCCCGCATCCCAGGCGCCCGTCGCGCCGACCCTCGACCTTCCCGTCCTGCCCGCCGACGGCGCACCCGCGCCCGGTGCGGTGCTGCCTGCACGCGGCAAGCTCTACATCCAGACCCACGGGTGCCAGATGAACGAGTACGACTCGGCCAAGATGGCCGACGTGCTCGCCGCTGCCGAGGGCCTGGAACTCACCGACGATGTCGAGGAAGCCGACGTGGTGCTGGTCAATACCTGCTCGATCCGCGAGAAGGCGCAGGAGAAGGTGTTCAGCCAGCTCGGGCGCTGGAAGGCCCTCAAGCAGGGCGGCAAACCGGTGCTGATCGGCGTCGGCGGCTGCGTCGCGTCCCAGGAGGGCGAGGCGATCGTCAAGCGCGCACCGTACGTGGACCTGGTGTTCGGCCCACAGACGCTGCACCGCCTGCCCGAGCTGATCCGCGCCAAGCGCGCGACCGGCCAGCCGCAGGTGGACATCAGCTTTCCGGAGATCGAGAAGTTCGACCGCCTGCCCGAGCCGCGCGCCGAAGGCCCGAGCGCATTCGTCTCGATCATGGAAGGCTGCTCGAAGTACTGCTCGTTCTGCGTGGTGCCCTACACCCGCGGCGAAGAGGTCAGCCGGCCGTTCGAGGACGTGCTGGTCGAGGTCGTGCAACTGGCCGGCCAGGGCGTGCGCGAGATCAACCTGCTGGGGCAGAACGTCAACGCCTACCGCGGGCCGATGGGCGACGACGAGGTGGCCGACCTCGGCCTGTTGATCCGCACGATCGCGCAGATCGACGGCATCGAGCGCATCCGCTTCACGACCTCGCACCCGCTCGAGTTCTCCGACTCGCTGATCGAGGCCTACCGCGACGTGCCGCAGCTGGCCAACTACCTGCACCTGCCGGTGCAGGCCGGCAGCGACCGCATCCTGTCGGCGATGAAACGCGGCTATACCGCGCTGGAGTTCAAGCAGAAGATCCGCAAGCTGCGCGCCGTGCGCCCGGACATCTCGATCTCCTCGGACTTCATCGTCGGCTTCCCGGGCGAGACCGAGGCGGACTTCGAGAAGACGATGAAGCTGATCGAGGACGTCGGTTTCGACCAGTCGTTCTCCTTCATCTACTCGCGCCGCCCGGGCACCCCGGCCGCCGATCTGGAAGACACGGCGACCCAGGCCGAGAAGCATGCCCGGCTCACGCGCCTGCAGGCGCACATCAATGCGTACGCAGCCGGGATCTCGCAGCGGATGGTCGGCAGCGTGCAGCGCGTGCTGGTCGAGGGCCCGTCGCGCAAGGACCCCAACGAACTGACCGGCAAGACCGAGAACATGCGCTCGGTGAACTTCCCCGCCCCGGCGCGCCTGATCGGCCAATTCGTCGATGTCGAGATCACCGCCGCGCTCAGCAACTCGCTGCGCGGCCGCGTGCGACTGAGCGAGGACGCCGCAGCCGCGTAGTGCGTCTTGTTGCGCCGCGGCGGCGGGTCAGTCGAGGCGCTTGCGGAATCGCGCGATCGCCAGCGCCATCGTGACCGCGGTGAACGCGCACAGCACCAGGATCGACGGCCACAACTCCCAGATGCTCGCACCACGCAGCATGATGCCGCGCACCAGGCGCAGGAACTGGGTCATCGGCAACGCCTCGGCGCCCCACTGCACCACGTCCGGCATGCCGGCGAACGGGAACATGAAGCCCGAGATCAGGATCGACGGCAGGAACACCAGCATCGCCACCTGGATCGCCTGGAACTGGGTGCGCGCATGCGTGGAGATCAGCAGGCCCATCGCCAGGTTGGCGAAGATCAACAGCAGCGAGGCCAGATAGACGTCGAGCAGGCTGCCGCGCAGCGGCACGTCGAAGAACCAGATGCCCAGCACCAGGATCAGCGTGGTCTGGATCAGCCCGATCGCCGCATACGGCAGCACCTTGCCCACCATCAGCTCGCCGCGCGCCAGCGGGGTGGCGATCAGCAGTTCCATGTTGCCGCGCTCGCGCTCGCGCACGATCGCCATCGCGGTGAACATGGTCATGGTCATCGTGAGGATGATGCCGATCAGCCCGGGCACGATGCTCACCGCCGAGCGCCGCTCGGGGTTGTAGAAACTCACGACCTCGATCGGCGGCGCAGCGCGCGTGGCCCGATGGCCGCCAGGGTCTTCGAGCGGCAGCTGTGCGATCTGGTTCGCAGCTGCCTGCACGACGGTGTCGGTGCCGTCGACCATCACCTGCATCGCCGGCCGGCCGTCGAGGATGCGGCGCTCGAAATCCGGCGGGATGGTGATCCCGACGCTGATCTCGCCCCGCCGCAGCATCTCGACCAGTTGCTGCGGGCTGTCGACAACCGCGATGGTGTCGACGACGCCGGTCGCCTGGAGATCCATGACCGCCGCGCGCGAGGTCGCGGTCACCGCCTGGTCGGCGATCGCCGCGTCGAGTCCGCGCGGGTTGTAGTTGATCGCGTAGCCGAACAGCAGCAGGTCGACGACCGGAATCATCACGATCATCACCAGGCTGATCCGGTCCCGGCGGATCTGCCGCAGCTCCTTGATCACCACCGCCCACAGCCGGCGCAGGGCGTTCATGCCGCGTCCTCCGTCCCGTCACGGCGGGTCGCGGCGACGAACACGTCCTCCAGGTTCGGCGTCGCCGGCCCCACCTCGGCCTCGAGCCCGGCGCCACGCAGCGCCTCGGCCAAGCCCCCGTCTCCACCTGCGCGGTCGCGCGCGAGCACGCGCAGGCTGTTGCCGATCTGCGCGACGCTGAGCACGTTGGGCAGACGGGCGAGCACCTGCTGCGCACGCCGCGGCTGCGCGGCGCGCACCTCGACACTGCGACCCGACAGTTCCGCCGCCAGGTCGCCCGGCGCACCGTCGGCGACCAGCACACCGCGGTCGAGAATCGCAATGCGGTGGCAGCGCTCGGCCTCGTCCATGTAATGCGTGGAGACCAGCAGCGTGGTGCCGCTGTCGGCCAGCTCGAAAAGCTTGTCCCAGAAGTCGCGCCGCGACTCGGGATCGACCGCGCTGGTCGGCTCGTCGAGAAACAACAACTCCGGCCGGTGGATCACCGCGCCGGCCAGCGCCAGGCGCTGCTTCTGGCCACCGCTCATCGTGCCGGCGAGTTGGCCCTGGCGGTCGGCGAAATGGTAGAGCTCGACCAGTTCGTCGACCCGGGCGCGCGCCTGCGCACGCGGCAGGCCGTAGACCGCCGCGAGAAACTCCAGGTTCTCGCGCACCGTCAGGTCCTCGAACAGCGAAAATTTCTGGGTCATGTACCCGATGCGCAGGCGCAGCGCGTCGGCCTGGTCGGGAATGCGCAGGCCGAGCACCTCGATGTCGCCCTCGCTCGGGGTCAACAGGCCGCAGAGCATGCGGATCGTGGTCGACTTGCCCGAGCCGTTCGGCCCGAGGAACCCGTAGACGCTGGCGCGCGGCACGGTCAGATCGACATGGTCGACTGCGACCAGCCCGCCGAAGCGCTTGACCAGGCCACGGGCGTGGACCGCGGCATCGCTGGCTGCCGCAGATGGCATTGCGCCCGTCGAAGGTCCATCGCCCATCGTCAGAACTCCACCCACAGCGGCAGGCCCGCCGGGAGGTCGTCGGCGTCTTCGAGCTCGACCTCGGCCAGATAGCTCAGGCGTGCGGCGTCCTTGCCGCTGAGCGCGTAGTAAGGCGTGAACGTCGGCTCGCTGCGCACCATGCGCACGCGCCCGGCGTAGACGCGCTCCCCTGCCGCACCGACGCGCACGGTGGCGCGATCGCCGACTTGCACACCGGGCCGCAGCGGCTCGGGCACGTAGACCCGCGCATAGGGCTGCGCACCGACCAGCAGCACCGCCAGCGGTGCGCCGACCGGGGCCTCGTCGCCGAGCCGGTACGGCAGGCTGTCCACCCGCGCCGCGCGTGGCGCGACGACATCCAACCGCCCGGTGCTGACCGACTGCGTCCGTGCCTGGGCCTGCGCGGCCTCGAGCGCGGCCTGGGCCTGCGCGATCTGCTCGGGGCGGGCGCCGTTCTGCAGCTCGGCCAACGCGGCCTGGGCGCCGGCGACCTGCGCCTGGGCGTTACCGGCCGCCGCGCGCGCGCGATCCACATCGGCGGCCGAGACCAGTTGCCGGCCGCCCAGCGGCTGCAACCGTTCGTAGTAGGCGCGCGCGTCGCGCGCCTGCGCCTGGGCAGCGGCGAGATTGGCCCGCGCCTGGTCGATGTCCTCGCGACGGGCGCCGTTGCGCAGTTCGTCCAGCGCCTCGCGCTGGCGTGCGACCTCGGCCTGGGCAGCCGCGAGCTGGGCATCGCCACGGGTCCGCTCCAGCGTCAGGATGCGCTCGCCGGCCTCCACGCGCTGGCCCTCGCGTACCGCGATCTCGGCGATGCGCTCGGCGGCCGGGGCCGGCAGCGTGATGCGGTCGTACTCCAGAGTGCCGAGCGCATGCGGCGGCTCCCGGCGGCAGCCGGCGACCAGCAGGACCGCGAGGATGAGAATCGGGATCGGGGCGAGACGGGTCATGCGGGCAGCTCCAGGCCGCGATCGAGCAAGGCGAGCGCGTGCCGTCGGATGTCGTCGATCCCCAGCTCGTCGCTGGCGAACAATTGCCGCCAGATCGGCGTGCCGGCAGCGGGAAACAGCGTCAGCCCGACCAGCGAGACCATCAGCAGCCGCGGATCGAGCGCTGGATTGAGCCGGCCGGCCTGCTGCTCCTGGGCGAAGCGCGCGGCCATGAACGCGCTGATCTCCGGTGCCAGCCGAGTGACCAGCAGATCGCGCAGGTCGCCGCCCTCGCTGACCACTTCGCGGATCCACAGCGCCGGCATCCACGGGTGCCGCGCGACCAGCGCGCACAGCAGCTCGACGAACGCGACCAGCACCGTGCGCAACGACGCGTCCGCCATGCCCAGCAGGGTGCCGCGGACTTCGTCGAACACCGGCATCAGCCGTTCGGCGATCACCGCATCGCGCAGGCCGGTGGCATCGCGAAAGTAGTAATGCAGCAGCGCCGGCGTCACCCCCGCCTCGGTGGCGATGTCGCGCAGCGAAGTCGCCGCGATGCCGCGGCGCACGTAGCAGGCGAGCGCGGCGTCGAGCGCGCTGCCGCGCCGGTCGGTGTCGCCGGCGGGCGGACGCCCTGGCGTCCGGGCGGGATCGGAGGAGCGGGATCTGGCCATGCCGGCGATATTAATTGACTAATCAATTAATGCTCGAATGCGCGCTGAATCCCGCGCTGCGACGGCACCCGGCATGGCGATGCGCTACCCTGCGCGCCCTATGCAGACCAGCCCCCAGACCGACTTCGTCCTCGAACCGGACGACACCGAGCGCCTCGCCAACCTCGCCGGCCCGTTCGACGGCCACTTGCGCCAGATCGAATTGCGCCTGGGCGTGGAGATCGCCAACCGCGGCCACGTGTTCCGGATCACCGGCCGCGACCGCGATGTGGTCGCACGCGCCGAAGCCTTTGTGCGCGCGCTCTATGACGAGACCAAGACCGAGACGCTCGACAGCCAGGCCGTGGCGATGCGGCTGTCGGACGCCAACGTGGCGCGCGACGAGGACGTCGTGCCGCAGGAGGTGGCCGTCCGGGTCAAGCGCGGCACGGTCCGCGGGCGCGGCGCCAACCAGGCTCGCTACCTGCACCGCATCGCCACCCACGACATCAATTTCGGGATCGGCCCGGCAGGCACCGGCAAGACCTTCCTCGCGGTGGCGATGGCGGTCGAGGCGCTCAACGAATCCAAGGTCCAGCGGCTGGTGCTGGTGCGCCCGGCGGTCGAGGCCGGCGAGAAGCTGGGCTTTCTGCCCGGCGACCTGAGCCAGAAGGTCGATCCGTACCTGCGCCCGCTCTACGACGCGCTGTACGAGATGCTCGGCGTGGAGAAGGTCGCCAAGCTGCTGGAACGCAACGTCATCGAGATCGCGCCGCTGGCCTACATGCGCGGGCGCACGCTCAACGATGCGTTCGTGATCCTCGACGAGGCGCAGAACACCACGATCGAGCAGATGAAGATGTTCCTGACCCGCCTGGGCTTCGGCTCGACGGCCGTGGTCACCGGCGATCTGACCCAGATCGATCTGCCCAAGCACGTGAAGTCCGGCTTGCGCGACGCGCTGGACGTGCTGCGCGAGGTCGAGGGGGTGAGCTTCACGTTCTTCGAGGCGCGCGACGTCGTGCGCCACCCGCTGGTTGCGCGCATCGTCGGCGCCTATGAGCGTCGCGATGCCAGTGACGCGGCCACCGGACCGGCCTGAGCCATGCCCCTGCGGCGCGCCTGCGCACTCGTCTTGGCATGTGCGCTGCCCTTGGCCGGCGCAGCGCAACCGCACGACACCGACATGCACCCCGAAAGGCGGGTCGCCACGGCCAGCCGCATCACCCCCCCTTGCCTGTCGATCGAAATCGAGACGGCCCGGGTGAGCCTACCGCTGGCGACGCTCGAACATGCGGTCGCGGCGCGACCGCAGCCCCCGCAGGACGAAAGCGATCGCGTGGCCGACCTCGAGGCCCCGCTGTGGCGCGACGAGTCCGAACGCCTCGCACTGATCCGAGGCAATCGCGCGGCCGAGCTTCTGGCCTCGTCCCGGCTGCCAGGATACGACCGCTACGGCTGCCTGCGCGTGGCGCTGGACGACGTACCGGGCGATGCGCGCTACTTGATCAGTGCGATGCTCGAGAGCGGCGACGCCGCGGTGTGGCGTTCCGGCGAGGCTAGCCTGCGCGATGCGGTCTTGGTCACGCGCACCGATTACTGTCCGGAACGGGGTCCCATGGGGGCCGTGCTCTATCGGCTGGACGAGGGCGAACGCCCGTTCCTGATGCTGGTCGAATGGATCGCCTGACCGCCCGCCCCTCGATTTTCCTGCCTGCACGAGACCTGCCATGACCAAGGCCGCGCCCCATCTCGACATCGCCGTCGGCTATGCGCTGCCGCGCAAGGGCATTCCCTCGGCCGCCAGCTTCCGACGCTGGGCAAGTGCCGCGCTCGATGGCCGGATCCGCGACGCGGACCTGGCGATCCGCGTGGTCGACGAGGACGAGGGCCGTGCGCTCAACCGCCACTACCGCGGCAAGGACTACGCGACCAACGTGCTGAGTTTCCCGGCCGAGCTTCCCGAGGGGTTGCCCGAAGGCGTGCGTTTGCCGCTGCTGGGCGATCTGGTGATCTGCGCGCCGGTGGTGGCGCGCGAGGCCGACGAACAGCGCAAGCGCCCCAACGACCACTACGCCCACCTGACCGTGCACGGCGTGCTGCATCTGCTGGGCTGGGACCACGAGAACGACAAGGACGCCGAGGCGATGGAACAGCTCGAGCGCGAGGTCCTCGCCTCGCTCGGCATCGACGACCCCTACCGGCTGCCCGGCTGAGCAGCCGGCCCGTGCGCGGCGCTCAGAGGCAGTCGACCAGCCCGTCGAAGATCGAGTGCCCGCCCGGGAGCACGGCGTGCAGCGCGTCCCCAGCGGCCACCGCGTCGAGCATCGCCGGCAGCGTGGCGCCGGCCGCCAGCGGGGTGTGGCAGTGCCAGGCCTTCGGCTGCACGACGATCCGGCCCGTGCGCGCCACCAGAAACTCGTCGCTGGCCGCGAAGCTCCACACGCACATGCCGATCCGCCCGTCGTCCCGGCGCACCGAGCATTCGAAGCGCAGTGGCTGAATGTTGGTGTATTCGCCCTCGCAGAAGGTGTCGCCGCAGACCTGGTCGAACTGCCGCGGCAATTGGTAGGTCATCGCGTACCAGGCTTCGACCAGCGCGTCGTCGCCGCGGGCGTAGGTCGCGGCGTCGATATACGGCCCGTCCAGGCGCGCCTGGGCGCTGGCCAAGCCAGGCAGGACGAGCACGGCGGCCAGCGCAAGGGCGGCCAGGCGGGCGGGACGGATTGCAGCAGGCATGTCGGTGCTCCTGAATGGATGTGTGGCCAGCATCGCAGCCAGCCGCGTACCGCCGCGATCGGGCATCGTCGCGGCGCGGCGTCGGACATCGCCGCACCCGGCGCCGGAGTTCCGGCCGTGACGGCCGCCTGGACATCGGCGGCGGCGGACGCGCTAGACTTTCGCCGCACGCCCCACCATCGCCCCTCCCCCCTGGGGCGCCCATACCAACGCAATGTCAGAAGACGACAGTAGTCAAACCGCCACCGAGCCTCACGAAAAACGCCGCAGCTGGCTGGACCGGATCAGTTCGGCGATCTCCGGCGAGCCCACCAACCGCGAGGACCTGGTGGAGTTGCTGCGGGACACGCATGCCGACGGCCTGATCGACGCCGACACGCTGCGCATGTTCGAAGGCGCGCTGAGCATCTCCAGCAAGACGGTCGGCGATGTCATGGTGCCGCGTGCGCAGATGGTCGCGCTGCCGGCCGACGCCAAGTTTCTGGACCTGATGAAGCAGGTGGTCGAATCGGGCCATTCGCGCTTTCCGGTGCACGGTGACGACAAGGACGAGGTGCTCGGCATCCTGCTCGCCAAGGACCTGCTGCGCGGCGTGGTCGCCGACAACGGCCCCGGTTCGATCCACGAGCTGCTGCGCCCGGCGGTGCTGATCCCCGAGTCCAAGAAACTCAATGTGCTGCTGCGCGAGTTCCGGCTCTCGCGCAATCACATGGCGATCGTCATCGACGAGTACGGCGGTGTCGCCGGGCTGGTGACGATCGAGGACGTGCTCGAAGAGATCGTCGGCGAGATCGACGACGAACACGACGACGCCGAGGACCCGAATGCGCTGATCGCCGCCCAGGCCGATGGCCAGTTCGCGGTCAGCGCACTGACCCCGATCGCCGACTTCAACGAGCGCTTCGGCGCCGACTTCGACGACGACGAGTACGACACCATCGGCGGGGTGATCATCGGCGCGATCGGCCACCTGCCCGAGGTCGGCGAGGAACTGGCGCTGGGCCGGTTCGCCTTCCGCGTCACCGATGCCGACTCGCGCCGGCTGCATGCGCTGCACGTCAGCGTGCATGCCCAGGACTGAGGCGCCGCACACGTCCGTCGCACGCGCGTGGCGACGGGCGTTCGCGCTGCTGCTCGCGCTGATCGCCTGGCCGGCATTGGCCCAGGTCGGGAGCGACGCCCCGCGGGTCGGTGTGGCGACGATGCAACCGGGCGAAGTGTTCTTCGAACGCTTCGGCCACAACGCGATCGTGATCGACGACCCGGCCGCCCCCGGCCCGGTGTCCTACAACTTCGGTTTCTTCGACCCGTCGGAGCCCGACTTCGTCGCGCGCTTCGTGCGTGGCGACATGCGCTATCAGCTCGCCGCGCTGCCGCTGGCCGACGACCTGGCCTACTACCGAGATGTCGGGCGCGGGGTGTCGATCCAGTGGCTGGACCTCGATCCGGCCCAGGCCCGGCATCTGGCGACAGCTCTGGCCTGGAATGCGCGTCCCGAGAACGCGCATTACCGCTACGACTACTTCACCGACAACTGCTCGACGCGCGTGCGCGACGCGCTCGACGACGCCTTGGGCGGATTGCTGCACCGGCAACTGCAGGGGCGTTCGCGGGGCAACACCTTCCGCGGCGATGCGGTCCGACTGGCCTCGCCGGCACCATGGATGTGGCTGGGCTTCGATATCGGCCTGGGCCCGGCCGCCGACCGGCCGAACGCGTTGTGGCAGGACATGTTCGTGCCGATGCGGCTGGCCGAAGCGCTGCGCGGCATCCGCCATGCCGACGGCCGGCCGCTGGTCGCCGAGGAAGTCGAGGTGCTGCCGCACCGCCAGCCAGCCGAACCGCCCGAGCGCGCGCGCCAATGGTGGCCGTGGCTGCTGGCGGGCCTGCTGCTGGGCGCCGCTGCCTTCGGGCTGGGGCGGCGCGCACCGCGCGCGCTGGCCGCAAGCGCGCTCGGGTTCTGGATGCTCTGCGCGTTGCTGGGCGCGGTGATGCTGTTCCTGTGGCTCGGCACCGAGCACGTGTTCGGCTGGCGCAACCACAACCTGCTGCTGTTCAACCCGCTGTGCCTGCTGTTGCTGCCGGGCGGCTGGCGGCTCGCGCGCGGCCGCGCGCCTGGGCGTCTGTTCGCGGTGGTGCTGCCGACGGTCGCCGCGCTCGGCATCGTCGCCTTGTTCCTGCACTGGCTACCGGTGCTGCCGCAGCGCAACGCGGCCTGGCTGTCGCTGGTGCTGCCGGTGCATGTCGCCCTGCTTGCGGCGCTGCGCGCCAAGCAGCCGCCCGCCCTCCCCTAGGCCCGCCCGCACCCGCGACCGGACGGCTGCGGCTCGCAGCCCTGTTCGCTACCGCATCCCGGACGCCGCGCCCGCTGCGCCGCATACGTATGCAGCCACGGCGCCTGGGACCTGCGTGACAGAATCGGGACGACCGCACGCGAATGCGCTTGGGAGGGCGCTGCACATGTCGAACCGGTTCACGCTCTGTCTCGCCCTGCTGCTGCCGCTGTCGGCGTTTGCGAATCCTTCGTCCGGATCGGCCGCCCGCGTCACCTCGCCCGACGCGACGATCGCCGTCGAGGTCACGACCGACAACGAAGGCCGCGCCAGCTACCGCATCAGTCGGGTCGGTCGGCCGGTGATCGCTGATTCGCGCCTGGGCATGCTGTTCGCCGATGCGCCGAAGTTCGAACGCAATCTCGCCATCGTCGACCAGCGCACGCGCAGCCATGACGAGGCCTGGGAGTTGCCGTGGGGCGAGCGCCGGCACATGCGCGACCACCACAACGAACTGCGCGTCACCTTCGCCGAGACCAGCGGCGCCAAGCGCCGTTTCGACGTGGTGTTCCGCGTGTTCGACGATGGCGTCGGTTTCCGCTACGACTTTCCCGACCAGCCAGGGCTGCGCCGCCTGGCGATCAGCGAAGAGCTGACCGAATTCGTCGTCGCCGATGCGGCGACGGCCTGGTGGATCCCGGCCTTCGAGTGGAACCGCGAGGAGTACCTCTACCACCGCACCCCGATCGAGCAGGTCGGCGACGCGCAGACGCCGATCACGCTGCGCACCGATGCCGGCCTGCATCTGTCGATCCACGAGGCGGCGCTGGTCGACTACTCGGGCATGAACCTGACCCGCGTCGACGGCCGCAAGCTCAAAGCTGCACTGACGCCGGGCATCGGCGAGGCCAAGGTCGAAGTCGCCGCGCCGTTCGCAACGCCGTGGCGCACCATCCAGATCGCCGATCGCGCCGGTGGCCTGGTCGAGTCGGGACTGATCCTCAACCTCAACGCGCCCAACGCACTCGGCGACGTCTCCTGGATCCAGCCGATGAAGTACGTCGGCATCTGGTGGGAGATGCACCTCGACCGCAAGACCTGGGCCTCGGGCCCCAAGCACGGCGCGACCACCGCCCACGCCAAGCGCCACATCGACTTCGCCGCCGCCAACGGCCTGGGCGGCGTGCTGGTCGAAGGCTGGAACGTCGGTTGGGATGGCGAGTGGTTCGGCAACGGCGAGACCTTCAGCTTCACCCGCGCCTACCCCGACTTCGACCTCGAAGAAGTCACCCGCTATGCGCGCGAAAAGGGCGTGATGCTGATCGGCCATCACGAGACCTCGGGCAATGCCGCGCATTACGAACAGCAGCTCGACGACGCGTTCGACCTGTACGCGCGCCTGGGCGTGCACGCGGTCAAGACCGGCTATGTCGCCGACGCAGGACAGGCCAAGGTGCGCGATGCCCAGGGCCGGCTCCGCTACGCATGGCACGAGGGCCAGGCGATGGTGCGCCACCACCAGCGGGTGGTCGATGCTGCCGCCAAGCGCCATATCGCGGTCAATCCCCACGAGCCGGTCAAGGACACCGGACTGCGCCGCACGTATCCCAACCTGATCACGCGCGAGGGCGCGCGCGGGATGGAGTTCAACGCCTGGGGCAATCCCGGCAACCCGCCCGAACACGAGGCCACGCTGGTGTTTACGCGACTGCTGGCCGGGCCGATGGACTTCACGCCCGGCGTGTTCGGCATGGACACCAAGTCCGGCGAGCCGATGGCCAGCACGCTGGCCAAGCAACTGGCGCTGTACGTGGTGATCTACAGCCCGCTGCAGATGGCCGCCGACCTGCTCGAGCATTACGAGGCGCGTCCCGAGGCCTTCCAGTTCATCCGCGACGTGCCGGTCGACTGGGAGGACACCCGCGCGGTCGCCGGCGAGGTCGGCGAGTATGCGGTGATCGCGCGTCGCGCCCGCGATGGCGACGACTGGTACCTGGGTGCGGTCACCGACGACGCCGCGCGCACCATCGAAGTCCCGCTGGACTTCCTGGCCGCCGGCCGACGCTACACCGCGCAGATCTACCGCGACGGCGACAACGCCGGCTGGCGCGACGACCCCCACGACCTGGTGATCGAAACGCGCAGTGTCGATGCCGGCGACACCCTGTCGGTCCGACTGGCCCCTGCCGGCGGCCTGGCCGTCCGCCTCGTCGCCCTCTAAACAAAACCGGGGTCAGAGTGCAATGTCTCGCCACGCGGCGGGAAATTGCACTCTGACCCCGGTTTCGCGGAGGATGCGTCGATGAGCAATTCTCCTGCGACCAATCCGCCGAGCGTGGTGAACTGCGCGGTCTACGGCCCCGGCGGCAAGCGCGACGTCGCGTTGGCCGATGTCGGGGAGGCGCTGGTTGACGACCCGTCGTGCTTTGCCTGGATTGGTCTCTACGAACCCGACCAGAGCGTGCTGGCGCAGTTGCAGGCCGAGTTCGACCTGCACGACCTAGCGATCGAGGATGCCGGCAAGGCGCACCAGCGCCCGAAGATCGAGGCCTACGGCGATTCGCTGTTCATCGTCGCCAACACCGCGCAGGCGGTCGACGAGCGCATCGCCTACGGCGAGACCCACCTGTTCCTCGGCGCCCGCTACCTGGTGACCGTGCGCCATGGCGCCTCGTTGTCGTATGCGCCAGCCCGCCGTCGCCTGGAGCGCGAACCGGTGCTGCTGGCGATGGGGCCGTCGTCGGCGCTGTACGCGGTGCTCGATGCGATCGTCGACAACTACTTGCCGGTGGTCGAGGAGTTCCGCACCACGCTCGACGCGCTCGAGCGCCACATCGTCAGCGCGCAGTTCCATCGCCGCATCCTGATCCGCCTCTACGAGCTCAAGCGCGAGCTGACCTGGATGCGGGTCGCGGCCACGCCGCTGCAGGACGTGCTCTCGCAACTGATGCGCAACACCGGGCCGCTGGTCCCCGCCGACATGAAGCCCTACATCCGCGACGTGCTCGACCACTCCGCCCGCATCAACGAAACCGTCGACGCCTTGCGCGACATGCTGGGCACTGCGCTGGCGGTGAATCAGGCGCTCGTCACGCTGACCCAGGGCGAGATCGTCAAAAAGCTCGGCGCCTGGGCCGCGCTGCTCGCCGCACCGACGCTGATCACCAGCTGGTACGGCATGAATTTCCACAACATGCCCGAGCTCGACGAGCGCTACGCCTACCCGCTGTTGATCGGCGGCACGGCCGTGGTCATGGGCCTGCTCTACCGGATGTTCAAACGGGCGGGCTGGCTGTAGCGCCGACGCTTGGGCAGCGCCAAAGGCCGCCCGCGGCCGGCGCTACGCCGGCCACAAGCGCGTGAGCGCCTCTCGGATCGCCAGCCCGCCGCCGCCGATCAGCACCGCGAAGTAGACGATCGTCAGCACATTGGCCAGGTGGCCCAGCAGCACCATCATGCCGTCGCGCTGCAGCAGGCCGATCGCCAGGCACATCAGCGCCACGCCGGGCACGGTGTTGCTGAAGGGGATGAAGCCAAACGGGGCCATCAGCAGCACCGCGCCCAGGATCAGCGCCGCGTCGTTGAACAGCCCGATGCCGCGGCCGTGGGTCAGGCCGGCCAGACGGCCGGGCCGGGTGATGCGCTCCAGCCGGCGCACCCACCGCAATCCGGCGTCGAGCGCGCCGCGCATGCGCCCGGCCGGCACCGAGCGGCGACGCACCGCGGCGGGCAGCCACAAGGGCCGCCCCATCATCCGGGCCGCGCCGACCAGGACGATGACCGCGCCGAACACTGTGCTGACGCCCGGAATCGAGACCGGGATCAGGAAGACCAGGGTCAGCAGGATCACCAGCAGCAGCATGCCCTGCGCGCCAAGTTCGTCGACCAGGGGGCCGACCTGTACATCGCCGTCGGGCAGCCCCGCGATCAGCGACTGCAACTGCTCGCGCAGCGACGCCTCCATCGGTGCGTTCATCGTCGGGCGACCGGTCGGCGCCCCTGGGGCGTGCGCGGGGCGAGCGGCAGAATCGGGGGCACTGGGGGGGATCCGGCTCGGAAGGCGCGTCATCCTAGCAGGCGCTTCGCCCGGCCCCATTCACCCTTCGGGCGCGCCGTCTAAGACGAAAGTCGTAAGCCTTCGCGCCGCGATCGGCGTCGATCCGCATTGACCGCGCCGTCCCCCGGCGCGACCCTGTGCGCGGTCTTTCCGGGGAATCGCTATGAAGGGTGTCGTCAACCACGTCGTCTGGGGCGCGGTCGCGCTGCTGGGCGCCGCCTGCATGGGCGTCGTCGCCCTGCGCCAAGGCGAACAGATCAGCGCGTTGTGGATTGTGGTCGCGGCGGTCTCGATCTATCTGGTCGCCTATCGCTACTACAGCCTGTACATCGCCAAGAACGTGATGGGGCTGGACGTGCGCCGCGCAACGCCCGCGCACGTCAACAACGACGGTCTGGATTACGTACCGACCAACAAGCACGTGCTGTTCGGGCACCACTTCGCTGCGATCGCGGGTGCTGGTCCGCTGGTCGGCCCGGTGCTGGCGGCGCAGATGGGCTACCTGCCCGGCATGCTGTGGCTGATCGTCGGCGTGGTGCTGGCCGGCGCGGTGCAGGACTTCATGGTCCTGTTCGTGTCCACCCGCCGCAACGGCCGCTCGCTCGGCGACCTGGTTCGCGAGGAGATGGGCCAGGTGGCCGGCACCATCGCGCTGTTCGGCGCCTTCATGATCATGATCATCATCCTGGCGGTGCTGGCGATGATCGTCGTCAAGGCGCTGGCCGAGAGCCCCTGGGGCATGTTCACGGTGATCGCGACGATGCCCATCGCGATCTTCATGGGTCTGTACATGCGCTACATCCGACCCGGCAAGATCGGCGAGATCTCGGTGGTCGGCATCGTGCTGCTGCTGGGCGCGATCTGGCTGGGCGGCAAGGTCGGCGCCCACCCGACCTGGGGTCCGGCGTTCACCTTCACCGGCACCCAGATCACCTGGATGCTGATCGGCTACGGCTTCGTCGCCGCGACGCTGCCGGTGTGGCTGCTGCTGGCGCCGCGCGACTACCTGTCGACGTTCCTCAAGATCGGCGTGATCGTTGCGCTGGCGATCGGCATCGTCATCGCCAGCCCCGAGGTCACCTCGCTGAAGATGCCGGCGTTGACCGAGTTCGCGTCCACCGGCGACGGCCCGGTCTGGAAGGGCGGCCTGTTCCCGTTCCTGTTCATCACCATCGCCTGCGGCGCGGTGTCGGGCTTCCACGCGCTGATCTCCTCGGGCACCACGCCCAAGCTGCTCGCCAACGAGACCCACGCCCGTTACATCGGCTACGGCGGCATGCTGATGGAATCGTTCGTGGCGATCATGGCGCTGGTCGCGGCCTCGATCCTCGATCCGGGCATCTACTTTGCGATGAACAGCCCCGCGGCGATCGTCGGCACCGACGTGCACAGCGCGGCGGCGGCGGTGAGCCAGATGGGCTTTGTGATCACCCCCGAGGCGCTGGAACTCAAGGCCCAGCAGATCGGCGAGCACACCATCATCTCGCGCGCCGGCGGCGCGCCGACGCTGGCGGTGGGCATCGCGGTGATCCTGCACGACGCCCTGCCCTTCACCGGCGAGGCGGCGATGGCGTTCTGGTACCACTTTGCGATCCTGTTCGAGGCGCTGTTCATCCTGACCGCGGTGGACGCGGGCACGCGCGCGGGCCGGTTCATGCTGCAGGACCTGCTCGGCAACTTCGTGCCGGTGCTGCGCAAGACCGACAACTGGGGCGCCAATGCCCTGGGCACGGCCGGCTGCGTGGCGCTGTGGGGCTACTTCCTCTATCAGGGCGTGGTCGATCCGCTGGGCGGCATCAACACCTTGTGGCCGCTGTTTGGCATCGCCAACCAGATGCTGGCCGGTATCGCGCTGATGCTGTGCACGGTGGTGTTGTTCAAGATGAAGAAGGACCGCTATGCGTGGGTGACGGTCGTGCCGGCGGTGTGGTTGCTGATCTGCACCACCGCGGCGGGCCTGATCAAGCTGTTCGACCCCAAGCCGGCCGTCGGCTTCCTCGCCCAGGCCAGCCACTACAAGGCGGCGCTGGCCAACGGCGAACTGCTGGGCGCGGCCAAGACCGCCGGCCAGATGCAGCAGGTGGTCGTCAACGCCTACGTCAACGCGGGCCTGACGGCACTGTTCCTGTTCGTGGTGTTCAGCACGCTGTTCTTCGCGATCCGCGCGATCGTACGTGCCCGCCGCGTGGCCACGCCGACCGCGCGCGAGACCCCGTACGTCGAGCTCTCGCCCGACCAGCAGAAGGCCTGGCTGTGATGCGGGCCGTCGCCGGAGCGATGCGCTGATGGCCGGCACCCTGGTCCCGGTCGACTACTTCGCCACACACAAACGTGTGTGGCGAAGAGTGGTGCAGACCGCGCGGCTATGCTGCGGCGTGCCCGACTACGACAACTACGTCCGCCACATGCTCGAGAAGCATCCCGATCGCGAACCGATGGACTACAAGACCTTCTTTCGCGAACGCCAGGAAGCCCGCTTCGGCGGGCGCAGCGGTTTCCGCTGCTGCTGACCCCACCCTGCAAACCGGGGTCAGAGTGCAATTTCGTGAGCGAAATGCACTCTGACCCCGGTTACTACTCCGGTTATTGGCCGGCCATGACGCGCAGGATCTGGCCGACGAAGTAGGCGATCACCGTGCCGGTGGCGTAGCCGACGGTGCCCAGCAGCACACCGACCGGGGCCAGTGAGGGATGGAACGCGGCGGCGATGACCGGCGCCGAGGCGGCGGCGCCGATGTTGCCCATCGAACCCACGCCGACGTAGAACATCGGCGCCTTGACCAGCCGCGCCGCGCCCCAGATCACCAGCACGTGGACCGTCATCCAGATCGCGCCGATTGCGATCAGCTCCAGCCGGTCGAACAGCTTCATGAAATCCATCTGCATGCCGATACAGGCGATCAGGAAATACAGGCAGACGGTGCCGATCCGCGACGCCCCGGCGTTCTCCAGCTTGCGCGCGGGCGTGAAGCTCAGCAGCAGGCCGGCGGCGGTCGAGATCAACACGACCCAGACGAACGAGGAATCGAGACTGAAACGCGCCGCCCATTCGAATTGAGCGAACCAGGCCGACAGCGGCCCGGCGATCGCGTGCGCCAGGCCGACGAAGCCGAATGCGACCGCGATGATGACCATCAGGTCGGTGAGTGTGGGGATACGCGCATTGGCCGCCTCGTAGGCGGCGATGCGCGCTTTCATCTCGTCAATCGCCGCGGTGTCGGCGCCCGAGCGCAGGTCGATCTGCGTGGCACGGTTGGCCAAAAACAGCAGCGTGGCCATCAGCAGGCTGGCCATGGCGACATCGACCACCGCGAACTGCCCAAACAGGGTCGCGTCCACGCCGTAGACCTCGCGGATCGCGACCATGTTCGCACCGCCGCCGATCCAACTGCCCGCTAGTGCCGCCATGCCTTTCCAGGTATCGCCGGCGACCGCCGGCGGATGCACCCACTCCATGATCTGGAACGAGACGATCGCGCCCAGCACAATGCCGACGGTGCCGGCGACGAACACGAACAGCAATTTCGGCCCGAGCTTGAGGATGCCTTTGAGGTCGATCGACAACGTCAGCAGCACCAGCGCCGCGGGCAGCAGCACGCGACTGGCGATCGGGTTGTACAGACTGTTGTTCTCGCCGTCGATCAGCCCGACGGTGTTGTAGAACGCCGGCACGAAGTAGCACAGCAGCAGCGCCGGCACCCAGGTGAAGACCTTCTTCCAGAACGGCGTCGGGCCGCTGGAGAGCCAGAAGATCAAGCCCAGGGTCGCGGCGAGCAGGCCGAACAGGACGATGTCGCTGGTGATCAGCGCGGTATTGGGTGCAGCAGAGTCGATCGCCATGCGGTCGGGCCTTCAGGAAAACGGAGTCGGATCAGAACACCCCGCGTCCAGCCATATGCCGGACGCGCGGATGCAGGCCCCCGTCGGTTGCGACGAGGCGCGCGACGCTTACTGGCCGATGTGCTGCTTGAGCCAGGCGTTGACGGTGTCGTGCCACAGCACGCTGTTGTGCGGCTTGAGCACCCAGTGGTTCTCGTCGGGGAAGTACAGCAGCTTCGATTCGATGCCCTTGCGCTGCAGCGCGGTGAACGTCGACAGGCCCTGGTCCACCGGCACGCGATAGTCCTTTTCGCCCTGCACCACCAGCATCGGCACCTTCCAGTTGGCGACGTGGTTGACCGGGTTGAAGCGCTCGTAGTTCTTGGGCTGGTCGAACGGCGTGCCCTGGTTCTCCCATTCGGTGAACCACAGCTCCTCGGTCACGTAACCCATCGAGCGGGTGTCGAACACGCCGTCGTGGTTGACCAGACACTTCCACGGCGAATTGCCGCTGCGGTCGAACCAGTTGCCAGCGATCCAGTTGATCATGTAGCCGCCATAGCTGGCACCCAGCGCGCAGGCGCGGTCCCCGTCGAGGAAGGCGTACTTGTGCTGCGCCGCCGCCCAGCCTTTTTGCAGATCCTCGAGCGGCTTGCCGCCCCAGTCGCCGCTGATCGCGTCGGTGAACGCCTGGCCGTAGCCGGTGGAGCCGTGGAAATCGATCATCACCACTGCATAGCCCTGCCCCGCATAGGTCTGCGGGTTCCAGCGGTAGCTCCAGCCGTTGCCGAAGCTGCCCTGCGGGCCGCCATGGATCAGGAACGCGACCGGATAGGTCTGCCCTTCCTGGTAGTTCCAGGGCTTGACCACATAGCCATAGACGGTCTCGTTGCCTGCGCCCTTGAACGAGAACTGCTCGTAGTCGCCGAAGGCAACATCGGGCAGGCGCTCGGCGGCGGTCGGGGTGATCTGGCGCAGTTGCGTATCGGCGCCCAGCGACTGCAGCGAACCGGTGTAGAGGGTATCGCCACTGCGGATCGAATTGCGGCTCAGCGCGATGGTGTCGCCCGCAATCGCGAACGAGGAGATCGAACCATCGGCGATGAGCTTGGTGACCTCGCCGGTGGCGACATCGACGCGGAACAGCGGGTATTCGCCGGTGTCCTGCGCAGCGACATACAGCGTGCGGCCATCGGCCGACGGCTGCAGGCTGCTCGGCGAGCGGTCCCACTGCGGCGCGATCTCGCGCGCCTGGCCGCTGGCGACATCCAGCGCCATCAGCGCGTAGCGGTCGGCCTCGAAGCCCGGTCGCTTCATCGCGCGGTAGAACAGCGTGCGGCCATCGGCGCTGAACACCGGGCCGGCATCCCAGGCCGGGTTCGATGCGGTCAGATTGACCGGCGCAGCATCGCCGGCAGCGTCGATGCGGTAGAGATCGAAGTTCGTCGACCACGGCGCCTCACGACCCGCGACCTTGACGCTGGCCACGACCGAGCGGCCGTCTGGGGCCCAAGTGTAATCCTCCGCGCCGCCGAAGGGCTTGGACGGGATATCGCCTTGCAGTGCATGCCCCAGCGCACGCACGGTGGCGACCGGGCGCGCACCTGCGGCCGGCAGATCGGCGACGAACAGGCGGCTCATCGTGCCGTCCTTCCAGGTGTCCCAGTGGCGCACGAACAGTTGGTCGTAGACCACGCCGCTGGCGTTGGCGTCCTTCTGCTCGCCGAGCTTGCGCTGGGTGCACGCCAGATCGGCCGCGCAATCACCGAAGGTGTCGGCGCTGAAGGCCACGCGACGGCCATCGGGCGACACCTGGAAGCTGCCGATGTCCACTGCGACGTCGGTCAACTGGCGCGGGGCGCCGCCGCCCAGCGGCATCGCGTAGACCTGTGAGCTGCCGTGCTTGCTGCTGAGGAAGTAGACCGTCTGACCATCGGCCGACAACGCAGGCGAGTTGACGTTCCAGCCATCGGGCGTGATCCGCTTCGGCGGCGCCAGGTCACGAGTCACCAGGTTGCGCGCGTAAAGCGCCGTGGTCGCCTTGCCCGAATCGAAATCCAGCGTGCGCTGGGCAAAGACCAGCTGGCGGCCATCGGCGGTCAGCAACGGCGAGGACACACGGTCGAGCTTGACCAGATCACGGACGTCGAGCCCGCGCTCCTGGGCGGCAGCCGGCAATACGGCGAGCAGGCACAACGACAGCAGGGCAGGACGCAATGACATGGGGCGGGCTCCGGGCAAAGAGTCCGCATGGTAGGCCGGTGCCGCCGGGCTGGCAAAGCGCCGGACGGCGCCCCGCATGTGCAGGGCGCTGCATGACCGGGCGTCCTGCCGGCGCCGGCCCGCATTCATTCCTTCGCGGTGGCGCCGCCCAGATGGGTGGACAGGAACGCGAGCAATTGGGTGTAGAACGCGCGTTTGTTCTCGGGCTTGTAGAAGCCGTGTCCCTCTTTGGCGACATACAAGGTCTCGACCGGCACCTTGGCTGCCCGCAGCGCACGCTCCATCCGGCGCGTGTGTTCGACCGGCGCGACCTCGTCCTCGCCGCCGGCCACCAACAGCACCGGCACGCGGATCTGCGTCGCCAGACGCGTGGGCGAACGCGCCGCCAGTTGCGCGGTATCGTCACCGACCCATTCGTCGGTCCAGGTTCCCGCCCAGGCCGCGGATCGCCGGTTTTCCGCCCGCATCAACGGCAAGTCGTAGACGCCGACATAGCCCACCGCGCAGCGATACAGATCCGGCTCGCGCGCCACCCCCATCAACGACGCATAGCCGCCATAACTACCGCCGTAGAGGCAGATACGCTCGGCGTCGGCGATGCCCTGCGCGACCGCCCAGCGGGTCGCATCGGTCAGGTCGTCCTGCATCGTCGTGCCCCAGCCGCGTGCACCGGCCTGGCGGAAGCTGCGCCCCTGGTTGCCCGAGCCGCGATAGTTGATCTGCAGCACCGCGTAGCCGGCCTGCGCCAGCACCTGCACGTCGGGATCGAATGCCCAATCGTCAAAGATGCCGAACGGCCCACCATGCGGCAGCACCACGAGCGGCAGCGAGCCGTCTTCGTGCCCGGCCGGCCGCGTGAGATAGCCATGGAGCACCAGCCCGTCGCGGGCCGGCAACGAGACTGCGCGCATCGGGGCCATGCGCGTCGGGTCGACGCCGGCGCGCCGCGCGAGCGCGAAATCCGCCTGCTTGGTGGCCGCGTCATAGGTGTAGAACGTGCCCGGGTCGACGTCGCTGGTCGCCAGCAGCAGCTTGGTCGAGGCATCGCGCGTGGCCGAAGCGATCCGCACGACCTGGCCAGGGAACGCCTGTTCGAACATGCGCCCGAGCCTGGCGTCGGCCGAGGTGTCGTCGAAGAACGCCTGCCGCGGCGTCGCGCCCAGGAACCGCGCGCCGACCGGCGTCTCCGTGCCCGGCCGATAGATGATCTCGGGATCGACGACGGCGTCGCGCAGCACCTCGCGCCGCGTGTCCGCGGCGATGTCCCAGGCGACGATCGCGTCGGGCCCGGTGGGCTGGGAAACGCGCAGATAGGCGATGCGGTCGTCATCGGAAAATCCGACCGGGAACTCCTGGCGTCCACTCTGGCGTTCGTCGTTGATCAGCCGCCAGCCTTCTCCGCGGCCGACGCGGTAGTAGAGCTGGCTGAGGTTGTCGGACCGCGCGCCGACTGCGAAGCGCACCTCGCCGGCATGGTCGGTGGTGAACGTTGCGCGCCCGACCTGCACCGTGGCCTCGGTGGTACGCCGACCGGTATAGACGTCCAACCGATCGACCCGGGTCAGCGGATCGCGGGTCAAGGGCGCCACCGACACCAGGATATTGCGCGCATCGCCGGCCAGCAGGTCGATCGGCCACGCCTGGACCAGTTCGGCCTTGCCACCGGCGGGGATCCGGGTGCCGGTCGGCGTGCCGCGCACGCGCCAGCCCACGAGCAACTGCGCGCGCGAGCCGTCGGCGTTCATCGCGTACAGCTCGCCGGTCGGGTTGGGATAGTCGCGCGCGCCGAAGCGCTCGGCCAATGCGAAGACCAGGCGGTCGTCCTTGGCCCACCAGAACTCGGCGATGTGGGTGTTGCGCGGCAGCCGGTAGCTGCCGACGATGCTGCGGTCGGCCCAGCGGACCACGCCGATTGCGGTGCTGTCGCCGTACGGCATCGTCGCGGCGAAGTACTCGCCGGTCGGCGAGATCTTGATGTCACGGAAACCGTCGTCCTCGACGAACGGCGCCAGGTCGACCTGCGCATACGCGCCCGCGCACGCGGCCGCCACGACGAACGCAAGCATCCATTGCAGTCCCTTGCGGACCATCCTTCCGACTCCTTTTGATGGGCGGCCGCCGCCAGAGGGCCGGCCGATGACGCGCTCCCCGCGCGTGCCGCTTAGTGTAGCGCGCGGCAGGCGCCCGCGGATGCCGCCTATACTCGCGCCTTCCGCCATTTCACGACGACGCGCCCATGGCCGCAGCCCCCATCACCGCCCGGAGCGGCACCGACGACTTCCTCGGCCACCCCAAGGGGGTTTTCGTCTGCTTCTTCACCGAGATGTGGGAGCGCTTCTCCTTCTACGGCATGAAAGCGCTGTTGCTGCTGTACATCCTCAAGTACCACCTGTTCGGCGACGACGCCGGCTTCGATCTGCTCGGCGCCTATGGCGGCCTGGTCTACGCCATGCCGGTGCTCGGCGGCCTGCTCGCCGACCGCTACCTGGGTATGCGCAAGGCAGTGGTGCTGGGCGGCGTGCTGCTGGTGCTCGGCCATCTGGGCATGGCTTTCGAAGGCGAACAGGCGCGCATCGTCGACGGTACGGTCGTGCGCGACGACACCGCGCTGCAGGTGTTCTACCTGTCGCTTGCACTGATCATCATGGGCGTGGGCTTTCTCAAGCCGAACATCTCGACGATCGTCGGCAAGCTCTACGCCCCCGAGGATCCGCGTCGCGATTCGGGCTTCACGCTGTTCTATGCCGGCATCAACGTCGGTGCCTTGTTCGCCAGCCTGGTCTGCGCGTTCCTCGGCGAGACCTATGGCTGGAAGTACGGCTTCGGCGCCGCGGGCATCGGCATGGTCGCCGGCCTGATCGTGTTTTTATGGGGACAGAAATACCTCGGCGGCCACGCCGAGCCGAACGATCCGGCGAAGTTGACCGAGAAGCTCGGGCCGTTGAGCCGCGAGTGGTGGATCTACGCCGGCAGCTTCGGCGGCGCGCTGGTGGTGTGGCAGCTGATCCAGCGCACGTGGACCGTGCACGGCGCGATGCACCTGATCGCCGCCGCGCTGGTGGTCTGGTTCGTCTGGTTCCTGATCCGGCACTGCAGCCGGGTCGAGCGCGAGCAGATGCTGGCGCTGGTGCTGCTGATCTTCGGCGTGCTGATCTTCTTCACGCTCTACGAGCAGACCTACGGCTCCTGGGTCACCTTCACCGACCGGATGCTGACCAAGGACCTGTTCGGTCTGACCCCGGGCGGCTACACGCCGGGCGTGCCGTGGGCGATCTTCGCACTGGGCGCGAGCCCGCTGCTGATGGTGCTTGCGCTGCGCGCCAGCGATCGCGGCCGCACCGGCACCGCGCGCGCGGCGGCGATCGCGATGGTCGTGGCGCTGGCGATCGCACTGGTGCACGACGTCGTGCTGGTCCCCCAGACGGCCGGCTCACTGACCTTCCTCGGCGCGTTCTTCATCGTCGTGCTCGCCCCGGTGTTCTCCTGGCTGTGGCCCTGGCTCGACCGCCGCGGGCTCAACCCCGGCAAGCCGACGAAGATGGCGATCGGCCTGGTGTTCGCGGGGCTGGCGTTCGTGCCGCTGCTGCTGGCCGCGCAGGCGGCGGGCAACGGCGTGCTGGCCAGTGTGTGGTGGCTGGTGCTGGCGTACTTCCTGCTGGAAATCGGCGAGATGTGCCTGTCGCCGATCGGGCTGTCGGCGGTCACCCAGTTGTCGGTCGCACGCGTGGTCGGCCTGATGATGGGCGCCTTCTGGCTGGCGACCGCGTACTCGGAAGTCCTGGCCGCACAGTTCGGCAAGCTCACCGCGCTCGAGGTTGCCGAGGGCGAGGCGATCGACATGGCCGTGGCCGCAGCCAAGTACGCCGAACTGTTCCAGATCATGCTGTGGATCGGGGTCGGCTCGGGCCTGGCCTACTTCGTACTCTCGCCACTGGTGCGGCGCTGGATGCACGGCCTGCGCTGAACGGCGGTGCGCGCTGCCTTTCGGTCGCGGCGGCCCGCGCACCGCTCACAGCCACGGCACGCCCCACGGCCGGTCGAACGGTTGCTCTGATCCAGATCAAGGCGTGGCGTGCGCGAGCGGGCGAGGATACCCGTGAACCAGGAGGCCTCTCATGCACGGATATCAGGATCTTGCGGGCGACCAGCTGCCGGTGTCCCCGCCGGACCACGACACCGCACGCGGCGCGTTGATCGAGCGCTTCGCCGCGACCGCCAGCGACTTCGGTGCGCTGGATGCGGAGTCGCTGGCCGGCCTCTCGCTATGAGCGAGGCGTTGACGATCGCCGCGCCGCGCAGGCGGCAGCCGGCGCTGGAAGTCGACGGCGCACTGGTCGCCGCCCGCCTGGGCCTGGCTGGCGACGCGTTCCGCCAGCTGATGACCGACGGCAAGGTCAGCGTGCTGTGCGAACGCGGCATCGGCGAGGATGCCGGCCGTTACCGCGCGACGTTCTACTACGCCGGCCGTCGCGCGCGGCTGCTGCTCGACGCGTCCGGACGCCTGCTCGAGGCCACCGGCGAAGCGCTCGCGCGCCCCGGGCCCGCGGCGTCCTGACCGACGCGTCCCCTGCCCACTCATCCCAACCCGTGCCCCTGAGATCAGCCGATCGAAGCCCGGCACGCAGGTGCCGCATCGACGCTCAGTTGGCGGATCGCGGCGGCGGCGTACGGCAGGCGGCGAACAGATCCAGGCCCGGCGCATACACGCTACTGCGCACATCGAACAGGCCGAGCATGGCGTGATAGAAGTTGTCGTGGCTGTATGCCCGGCGTGCGGCAGCGCCGCGCAGGCAGGCGAGGTCGAGCCGGGCATGCTGCGCGAACGCCGGCGAGAACCACATCAGCATCGGCACCTTCTTCTGCTCGTCGGGCGCGATCATGTAGGGCGTGCCGTGCAGGTACATGCCGCGCTCGCCCAACGATTCGCCGTGATCGGACAGGTAGATCATGGCCACATCGCGCCGGTCGGCGTAGCGCTGCAGCAGATCGAGGGTGTTGGCGAGCATCCGGTCGGTGTAGACCAGCGTGTTGTCGTAAGTGTTGGTCAGCGCCTCGCTGCTGCACTTCTGGATCTGATTGCTGTCGCAGGTGGGGGTGAAGGCGCGCGCCTGGGGCGGATAGCGCTCGAAGTAAGTCGGCCCATGGCTGCCCAGCTGATGCAGAACGATCAATGCGTCACCGTGCATCGTGTCGATCCGCGCCTCAAGCTGGTGCAGCAGCACATCGTCGTAACAGGTGCCGTCCTTGTTGACGCAGTGCTCAGCAACCCGCAGCTTGGGCATGTCGTCGGTAGGCACGCGCGCGCACACGCCCTTGCAACCGCCATTGTTGTTGTTGCGCCAGAGGATCTCGATTCCGGCGCGCTGCAGAATGTCGAGCAGATTTTCTTCCGTCGCCGCCCGCACCTCGTCGTACTGCGGGCGGGTCATGCGCGAAAACATGCACGGCAACGAGATCGCAGTGGCGGTGCCGCAGGACGACACATCCGAGAAACTGATGATGTCCGCGCGCTTGGACAACACCGGGTTGGTCGGACGCGGATACCCATTGAGCTGGAAATTCTGCGCACGCGCGGTTTCCCCCACGACTGCGATCACCAGTTTCGGCCGCGCACCCGCAACCGGCGCTGGGCGCGTGGCGTCTTCGGCAACGGTCCGCAGCGGCTGCGAAGTCGCGCTGTACTTGCGCTTGAGATACCCATTGGTATTGCGCACGAAATTGAACGGCAGCAGCTGATCGCGAATATGCCCGTTGTTGCGCAGCAACGACGCATAGTCCTTGTAGAACCCCATCGTGACCGCGATCAGTACGATCGAAGTGACCACCACATTGCCCAGCCACCAGGCCAGCGTCCGCATCGGCGTGCCGACCGATTTGGTCTGCAGGAGCAGCGTGGCCACTGCCGGCACGATCCCGAGCCCGAGAATGGTGAGCAACAGCGGAAGGGAGAAATAGGAGGCCATTTCGGCCTGATTGGTCTCGAAAAAGTTCTGCACCATGCTGCGGTCGATCAGCACGTTATAATGCAACATGAAGTAACTGCATCCGGCGCTGATCACCACCAGGGTGGCCAGCAGGGGTTTTCTGATGTACGGCAGCGCCACGACCGGCGTGAGCAGCAGGTTGATGATGCAGAACAGAAAGACCGGCAGGCTGAGGAAGAACGACAGGCTGCGCAGGCCGTCGATCTCCACCTCCAGCCACAACGTCCGCCAGAGCACCACGTTGCCGATGGTGGCGAAGAACAACGCCGCCACCCAGGTCAGCTGCACGGGATTGAGCCGCAGGGGCGTCGAAGGCGGTGACATGCGCAGGATCCAGCCGGGGAAAGTGCGCGCAGTCTTTGAAACCTATCGTCAGGAAGTTGTTAGAGCACACGCCCCATGACCCGACTGCTCATCATCGAGGACAACCCGGAACTGGTGGCCAACCTGTACGGCTTTTTCGAGCCGTTGGGCTACGTTCTCGACGACGCCCGCGATGGCGTCACCGGCCTGTACATGGCCACCCAGAACGATTACGACGCCATCCTGTTGGATCTGATGCTGCCGCGACTCGACGGCATGACGCTGTGCCGCAAGTTGCGCGAGGAGTTCCAGAACCCGGTGCCGATATTGATGCTGACCGCACGCGATCCGGTCGACGATCGCGTGCAGGGCTTCGCGCTGGGCGCGGACGACTACCTGGTCAAGCCGTTCTCGCTCAAGGAACTGGACGCACGCATCAAGGCCCTGGTGCGCCGCGCACAGGGCCGTCAGGTGCAGGGCATGCTGCGCTGGGAGGATTTGCAGGTGGACACCCGCGCCCCGCAGGCCTGGCGGCAACACCAGCCCATCGGACTGACGCCCAGCACCCACAAGCTCCTGCTGTGTCTGATGCGCGCCGCCCCCGCCGTGGTCCGGAAGCAGGAAATGGAGTACCTGCTCTGGGGCGACGACCCACCCGACAGCGGCGCCTTGCGCACCCATATCCACGAACTGCGGCAGCAGATCGACAAGGGCTTCGAGCCGGCGTTGATCGAGACGGTGCACGGCGTGGGCTGGCGCCTGCTGGCGCCCGCATCCACGATGCCGGACTGATCGAGGACGCTCCGACGTGATGATCCTGCGCACCACCCTCCGCCAGATGACGCTCAAGACCCGCATCACGGTGTCGTTCGTGCTTGCGATGGTGGCGGCGATGACGCTCGTGGTGCTGGCCGAGCAGCTCGATTACGACGAACTCCGGGAGAATGTGATCTCCCACAGCCTGATCCGCACGGCGCAGCGGCTGGAGGCCGACCTCGCGCAAGGCGTCGCACCCACGCTTGCCCAGGACACCCGGCTCTACGACGCGCAGAGCGTGCCCGAGACACTGCACTGGTATCCGCTCGGTTACCACGGCGCCGAGCGGCCGGGCGACTGGCACCTGTTGGTCTTCGAGCGCGATGGCGAACGCTACTACCTGCAGCAGGCCGATGCGCACTTCGCGTATCTCGAGCTTGCGATCAACATCTACGCGCTGTTCATCATCCTGTTGTGCATCCTGTGCGCATTCTGGATCGGGCGCGCCACCGCGACCCGGGTCATCGCGCCGATCACCCGCCTGGCCGAGGCGGTGGAGCGCAAGCAAAAACCCTTTCCGTTTCAGGAGGCGCGCGACGAGATCGGCATCCTGGCCCGCGCATTCGCCCAGCACAGCGACGAAGCGGAACAGTTCCTGCAGCGCGAGCGCTGCTTCGTCGGCGACGCCAGCCACGAACTGCGCACGCCGCTGGCCATCATCGCCGGCGCTGCGGAGACGATCGCGCACCAGCTGCCTGCCGACAGCCGCCTGATCGGCAGTGCCGAACGGATCGTGCGCACCACCCAGGAGATGCAGCGGCAGCTCGCGTGCATGCTGCTGCTCTCGCGCGACCCGCAGAGCCTGACCCGCACCGACGTCGCACTGCAGCCGCTGATCGAGGAGAGCATGGTGCGCTGCCGGCCATGGCTTGCAGGCAAGCCTGTGGCCCTGCTCCTGGACGCGCCGCAGGATGCCCACCTGCACACCAACCCGGAGCTAGCCCGCAGCGTGATCTGGAACCTGCTGCGCAACGCCTGCCAGTACACCGACGAAGGCGAGGTGCGCATCGCCCTGCATGGCACGACCCTGGTGATCGCCGACACCGGCCCCGGCCTGCCGCCCAGCATCGACCCACAGCAGTTCCAGCGCTTCCAGCCCAGCGCACGGCAGAGCGGTGAAGGCTTGGGCCTGTCGATCGTGCAGCGCATCGTGGAGCACCTGAACTGGCGCATGACGGTCGACAGCTCGGAGGACGGATGCCGGTTCACGCTCGACATGCGGGACGATGCCCGACCCAATGGCCGGTCGCTCCGCGTCGACCGCCCGCCCGGATCCCAAGGCGCCGCGGCTGACGAAGATCTGACGGGCCCCGCGCCACGCTCGTGCTGATCCAACGTCGCAGGATATGCAGATGCCATCGCCAGGCCCCGCCGAGACCGGTAAGTACCCACACGGCAAGACCGGCCTGAGCCGGATCGCGCACACCTTGCTCTACTCGCGCGACGGCTTCCTCGCCGCCGTTCGCAGCGAGGCCGCGTTCCGCCAACTGCTGGGCCTGCACGGCGTGCTCATCGTCGCAGCCTGCGTGCTGGACGTGGGGCCGCTCGCACGCGCCCTGATGCTGGCGGTCTGCTTCATCAGCCTGCTGACCGAACTGCTCAACTCGGCGATCGAAGCAGTGGTCGATCGCATCTCGCTCGAACGCCATCCGCTGTCCAAGCGCGCCAAGGACATGGGCAGCGCCGCCCAGAGCATTGCGCTGCTGATGGTCGGCACAGTCTGGGCCTCGATCCTGCTGGGATAGCCGCCATCGCAAGTGCCGCGGTCCTGCAGGTCCGGCCACGGCACCAGGCGGCCGCTCGCGGCCCCGGGTGGTCGGCAGCGCGATCGCGGTGCCGCAAGGCCCCAGGCATCCGACCAAACAAAAACCCCAGCGTGCATGGGCCCGCTGGGGTTCGTCGTCGACGCGGTGTTGCCCGCGATCAGAACGGGATGTCGTCGTCGGAGAAGTCGTCCATCGGGGCCGGACGCTGCTGCTGGGGGGCCTGGCGCTGCGCGGGGGCGCTGCGCTGCGGCGGGCCGTCGTTGCCCGGGCCGCGCTGCGGACGGCTGGCGCGCTCGTAACCGCCGCCGCCACCGCCGCCACCGCCCTCGCCGCGGCCACCGAGCATCTGCATCTCGTTGGCGACGATATCGGTCGAGTACTTTTCCACGCCATCCTGGCCGGTGTACTTGTCGTAGCGGATCTCGCCTTCGACATAGACCTGGCTGCCCTTGCGCAGGTACTCGCCGGCAATCTCGCCGAGCTTGCCGAAGAACACCACGCGGTGCCATTCGGTGCGCTCCTGCTTGTTGCCGTCGCGGTCGTTGCGCACGCTGGTGGTGGCCAGGCTGATGCGGGTCACGGCCATGCCGCCCTGGGTGTACTTGGTGTCGGGATCGTTGCCGAGGTTGCCGACCAGGATCACTTTGTTGATGCCACGGGCCATGAGGAGTCCTTGGAATTGCGCCGGCGCGGGTGTCCGGGAATGAAGAGGGGGCGCGGACAGTGAATTATACCGGTCGCCGGGGTGCGATCCGGCAACCCCCTGGCGTGGGGCCGGGAAAGCGCCCCCGCCGCCGTCGGGGCTCTCCTATAATTCCGGGTCTGCCCGTCCCGGATCCCGCATGAACAACGCCGCCGCCCCGGCCGCCAGGCTCGACCTGCCGGCGATCCAGTCGCTCGCCGCCGCGGACATGGCCCAGGTCGATGCGCTGATCCGGCGCCGGCTGGCGTCGGATGTGCTGCTGATCAACCAGGTGGCCGAGCATATCGTCTCGGCGGGCGGCAAGCGGCTGCGGCCGATGCTGGTGATGCTGGCCGGCCAGGCCACCGGGCAGGTGCGCGGCGACCACCACCAGCTTGCGGCGATCGTCGAGTTCATCCACACCTCGACCCTGCTCCACGACGATGTCGTCGACGAGTCCGACCTGCGCCGCGGCCGCAGCACGGCCAACGCAATCTGGGGCAACGCCGCCAGCGTGCTGGTCGGCGATTTCCTGTATTCGCGCAGCTTCCAGCTGATGGTCGAGCTCGACAGCATGGCGGTCATGCGCCTGCTCGCCGACACCACCAACCGCATTGCCGAAGGCGAGGTGCTGCAGCTGCTGCACGTGCGCAACCCCGACACCGACGAGGCCGCGTACCTGCGCGTGATCGAGCGCAAGACCGCGGTGCTGTTCGCCGCCGGCACCCGCCTGGGCGCGATGGCGTCCAACGCCGACGAGACCGTCCAGCAGGCGCTCTATGACTACGGCATGCAGTTGGGCTACGCATTCCAGATCGCCGACGACGTGCTCGACTACTCGGGCGACGCCACGGCGCTGGGCAAGAACCTCGGCGACGACCTGGCCGAGGGCAAGGCGACGCTGCCGCTGATCCACGCGATGGCCCAGGCCACGCCCGAGCGCCGCGCGCGGCTGCGCACGATCGTCGAGCAAGGCGACACCACGGCGCTGCCCGAGGTGCTCGCCGCGATCGCCGATGCCGGCAGCCTCGCCTACAGCCGCGCCCGCGCCGTGGAGTACGCCGACGCCGCCGAACGCGTGCTCGACGGCCTGCCGGACAACGAGGCCGTGGCCGCACTGCGCGGTTTGGCCCGTTACGCGGTCGAACGCGGGTACTGACCCGCGGCCGGACGCACGCCGGGATCACGCCACAAGCCCGCCTCAGCGACTCGGCGACGCCAGCACCTCGGCGAAGAAGTCGCCCATCTGCCGCCACGCACGCTTGGCGGCGCGTTCGTCGTAAATGCAACCCGGCGGACTCGCGGCATCGACCTCGGCAAAGCAATGCACCGCGCCGCTGTAGTTGACGAACTGCCAGTCGGCGCCGGCCGCGTCCATCTCACGCTCGAAACCGGCGATGTCCTCGGCGCTCACGCTGCGATCGGCGGCGCCGTTGAGCACCAGCACCGACGCCTTCACCGCATCGGCCGCCGCCGGCAACGGCGTCGTCAGGCCGCCGTGCAGGCTCACGACGCCAGCGAGCGCCTCGCCGGCGCGGGCCAGTTCGAGCACGGTGGTCCCACCGAAACAAAAACCGAATGCGGCGATCCGGCCCGCAACGACCTGGGGCTGCGCTTTGAGCACCTCCACCGCCTTGCGTGCGCGTGCGCGCAGCGTCGGCCGATCGTCGCGCAGCGCCTTGGCGACCGGGCCGGCCTCGGCATCGGTCGTGGGCCGGACCTGCTTGCCGTAGACGTCGGCGACCAGCACCACGTAGCGGTCGCCGGCGGCCTGCCGCGCCTTCTCGATCGCCGCGTCATTGACGCCCTTCCAGTTGGGCACCATCACCAGGCCCGGCCGGGGACCCGGGACGGCATCGTCGTAGACCAGCACACCGGCGAAGGTCTCGCCATCGAGCGTCCATTCGACCGGGTCGGCCTTCGGGGCGGCGAGCGCGGACGTGGCGCAGGCCAGCGACAACACGAACAGTGACAGGCGTTTCATCGGACGGCTCCGGGCGGCGGGGACCGGTCCAGCCTACTCCGCCCGACGCGCGGCCGGGCGTGCGCCGTCAGGCGATCCCCAGGCCCGGGATCGCGGTGATGGCATCGGGGTCGAAGCCCCCGAGTTCGGCGAAATGGCGGCCGCGCGCGGTGTAGTCGCGGTAGGCGCCGAAGCTTGGGGCGCCGGGCGAGAGCAGTAGCACGCCGTCGCCGCCGAGTGCGGCGCGCGCCTGCCGCACCGCCGAGGCGAGATCCGCCGCCTCGGCCAGCGCGAAGCCCCGCGTGCGCGCGACCGGCGCAAGCAGCGCATGGATCCGCGGCCCGTTGGCGCCCATCGTCACGATCGCGTGCGGCGCGCACACCTGCATCGCATCGGCGAAGGCCTGCCAGTCGAGGCCGCGGTCATGGCCGCCGACCAGCAGCGCGACCCGGCGGCCGGCGAACACGTCCAGCGCAGCCAGCGTGGCGTGTGGCGTGGTGCTGATCGAATCATTGACCCAGGTCACGCCGTCGCGGGTGCCCAGCGCCTGCAACCGGTGCGGCAGCGGCACAAACCCGGCGGCCGCAGCGGCCAGTGGCGCGGCGTCGATACCGAGCGCCTCGATCGCGGTCAGCACCGCACACAGGTTGCCGCGGTTGTGGCGCCCGGGCAGCGGCAGGCCGGCGGTGTCGAGCACACTGGCATCCCCGCGATACAGCACGTCGCCGCGCAGATGCCAGCCATCGGCGCGCGCGAACCAGCGCACCTCGCTGTCTGGCAGCGTCAGCGCGGCCAGACGCGGATCTGCGGCGTTGAGCACCGCGATCCGTGGCCGGGCCCGGGTCACCAGCGCGAGCTTGTCCTCGATATAGCGCTGCTCGCTGCCGTGCCAGTCCAGGTGTTCGGGAAAAATATTGGTGACCACCGCCACGTCCGGCCGCACGCCGCTCGCGGCGACATCACCGGTCTGGTAGCTCGACAGTTCGATCGCCCAGGCGTCGGCCTGGACATCGCGCAGTTCCAGCAACGGCAGGCCGATGTTGCCGGCAAGCGCGGTACGCCGGCCGGCGCTGCGCAGCAGATGGGCGAGCAGCGCCGTCGTGGTGCTCTTGCCCTTGGTGCCGGTGACACAGACCGTGCCCTCAGCGATTTCACCGGGCGCTGCGCGCTGCGCGAACCACAGCGCGGTGCCGCCGATGAACCGCGTGCCCTGCGCCGCCGCGGCCAAGGCCTCGGGCCGGTACGGGCTGATGCCCGGCGACTTGACCACCACGGCAAAGCGCGCCAAGCGTTCGGCGCTCGCCTCGGTCTCGACCAACAGCGCCGGATCGCCCAACCCGCCCACCGCGTCGGCCTCGGCGGGCGTGCAGAACACGGTCAGCGGCAGCGCCGCCGTCGACGCCACGCGCTGGCCGGACGACGGCGCGGACAGAGCAGAGCCTGCCCGATGCGCAGTGCGCAGCGCGGCATACGCAGCCCGGCCTTCGCGCCCCCAGCCCCACAGCGCGATGCGACCGCCGTCGGCGGCGAGCGCGTCAAGCGGCGAGATGCGCACGCAGGCGTTCCCACAATGCGGCGGGCACGCGATGCTCCTCGTCGACCACCAGTAGCGGCGCGATGTCCAGCTCGCCCGCGTCGAGCCGCGGCGCAATCTCGCGCGCAAAGCGGGCGGCCACCGCGTCCTCGCGCCATTCCGGGCGCTGCGCCAGCGCTGCCATCGCCGCACGCGATTCGCGGCCCTCGCCGACGCATTCGAACGGCTTGTGGTCGCGGTACTCGAGCAGCGCGTCGAAGCCGGCCACCTGGGCCGCGTCGTCGAGCAGATTGCGGCCGAAGATCGCTACCAGCCGCGGCTTGGGCATGAACGGGGCCAGCGCGAGAAACACGAAATGGCATTTGGGGCAGATGCCGCACCAGCGGTTGACCGGCCGCTCGCCGAGCAGGTGGAAGTTGCGGTTGCAGCTGGAGAAATGCGCGTCATAGCGGTCGGTCCTGGCGAACTGGCGCGCGACCGCCAGCTCCGACAGCGGCCGCAGCAGCGAGTAGTAGTGCAGATCGGCGGCGACGTGGCGCTGCACGTGCTCACCGAACGCGCGCTCGAACGCCCAGCCCTTCGACCACTGGTGATTGACCTCGTTGGTGGTGCTGCCATCGGCGGCCTGGATCAGGCTGCCGTAGCTGGCCGAGCGTTCGTTGGAGAACACCACCTGGTCGACACCATGCAGCACCGCGGCCAGCACCAGGATCGCCGAGTTGATCGCGGTGACCGGGATGTGACCGTTGAGTGCGCCATGGCGGTTGTACTCGAACAACTGCGGCGCCAGTTGGCGGCCGATGTTGAGCGTCGGCAGCCCGGTGCGCTCGGCGCAGACCCGGATCAGCTGCGAGCCGCCGATCCATGCCACGGTCTGCGCCACGTCCAGCGCGCGCAGCGCCTCGATCGAGACCAGCGAATCCTTGCCGCCGCCGATCGCGACCAGCGCATGGGCACGCAGATCCAGCGCCGGTGCCGTGACCTCATCGGCCGCGGCGTCGGCCGGGAAGCGGATCTTGCCGTGCAGGTCGAGCCCGTTGCGGTAGGCGAATTCGCCCAGCCCATGCACATAGGCATCCTCGAGCAGGGCCGCCGTGGCAGCGTCGATCGTATAGCCGTCGATGCGGATCTGCGGCGGCACGGCGGCCTTGTAGTAACTCACGCCGGCGAGCAGGTGCAGCAGGCGCAGCGCATGGGTCGCGGCCTGCGCGCGCGCGCCGTCGAGTTCGAACGGGGCGCCCGGCACGGTCACGGTCTCGACCAGCTCCGGGCCATCGTCGAACGCGTAGCGCAACCGCGCCACGCCGGTCGCGGCGTCGAGGTCGCAGTCGACGAAGCGGAAGCAGCGGATGGCGCTGCGGTCGAATCCGGAAGTCATTCGATCACATCCTGCTGCGGCAGCGACCGCAGGTTGTAGGTGTTGGCCATCGCGAAACCGTAGGCGCCGGCGTCGGCAAGCAGCACGGTGTCGCCCTCGGCGGTCGCCGCGGGCAGCAGGCGCCGGGTGCCGAAGACGTCGCTCGATTCGCAGATCGGGCCGACGACATCGCAGACGACTTGGCGCTCGTCGTCGATCCGCGACAGGTTGTGGATGCCGTGCCAGGCGTCGTACATCGCCGGTCGCATCAGGCTGTGCATGCCGGCATCGAGGCCGACGCGGCGCGTGCCGAGCTTGTCGACGACCTGGGTCACCGTCGCCAGCAGCACGCCGGCCTCGGCGACGAGGAAGCGCCCGGGCTCGATCGCCAGGCGATAGCGTGGGTACTCGGCCTTGATGCTGGCCAGGCCCACGCCCCAGGCCGCAAGGTCGAACGGGGCGTCGTCGGGGCGGTAGGGAATCGGCAGTCCGCCGCCGATGTCGATGGTGTCGATGGTGCCCACCGCATCGGCAAACGCTGCCAGCTCGGCGTAGACCTCGCGCCAGTGGGCGACGGTTTCGATGCCGCTGCCCAGATGGGCGTGGAGCCCGGTGATGCGTACGTCGAGATCAGTGGCGGCATGGACGAAGGCGTCGAAGGCCGGCAGCGCCAGCCCGAACTTCGAGGCCGCGCCGCCGGTGACGACCTTGGCATGGTGGCCGTCGCCGCGGCCCAGATCGAGCCGCAGCCACAGGTCGCGGCCGCGGAAGACCTCGGGCCAGCGCTGCAGCGCCTCGACGTTGTCCAGGGTCACCGTGACGCCGAGCGCGAAGGCGGCAGCGTACTCGTCGCGCGGTGCGAAGCTCGGCGTGAACAACACGCGTGCCGGGTCGAGGTCCGGCAACGTCGCGAACACGTGCTCGAGCTCGCCCCGCGAGACGCATTCCAGGCCGAACCCGGCCTCGACCAATGTGCGCAGCACCGCCGGATGCGAGTTGGCCTTGATCGCGTAGAACCGCCGGTCGACCGCGGCGACGTCCGCCAGCGACTGCGCCCGCTCGCGCACCGTGGCCAGGTGGTAGACGTAGCGCGGCGTCCCAGGCGTCGCCAGTGCGAGCAGGCGCGCGCGCGCGTGCTGCCACCACGGCGTCGGGCGTTCGCGGCGGCCGTGGGCGATTTCGCGCCAGCTCGGGCCGAATACCGCGCTGTCGTGGACCGGCATCGCGCCGCTGCCGATCAGCTCGGCATGCAGCACCGGCAGCAGGCCGTCGGCGTCGGCCTCGTCGATGACGAAGGTCAGATTGAGGTCGTTGGACGACTGCGAGATCAGATGCACGCGCTCGCGCCCCATCGTCGCCCAGACGTCGGAGAGCTTGTGCAGCAGCGAGCGCATGCCGCGCCCGACCAGGGTGATCGCCGCGCACGGCGCGATGACCTTGACCCGGCACACCTCGGCCAGGTCGTCGCTCAATCGCGCCAGCACATCGGTGCTGACCAGGTTCTCGCTCGGGTCGAGCGACACGGTGACGTTGGTTTCCGACGAGCCAATCAGGTCGACCGACAGGCCGTGGCGCTTGAAGCGCTCGAACACGTCGGCTAAGAAGCCTACCTGCTGCCACATGCCGATGCCTTCCATCGACACCAGCACGATGCCGTTGCGCCGACTGATCGCCTTGACCCCCGGCACCGGCTCGGCGCTGCCGTCGATCGCCGTGCCCGGCAGGTCCGGACGCTCGGTGTCGAGGATCGCCATCGGCACGCCGCCGTCGCGGCAGGGCTTGATCGAGCGCGGGTGCAGCACCTTCGCACCGGTGGTCGCGATCTCCTGCGCCTCGGCGTAGTCGAGCCGCGCAAGCAGGCGCGCATCGGGTACGTCGCGCGGGTTGGCGCTGAACATGCCCGGCACGTCGGTCCAGATTTCCACGCGGCGCGCGCCCAGCAACGCCCCGAAATACGCCGCCGAGGTGTCCGAGCCGCCGCGGCCGAGGATCGCAGTGCCGCCGTCGCCATGCCGGGCGATGAAGCCCTGGGTCAGCAGCATGCGTGCCGGCTGCGCGCAGAAACGCGCACGCCAATCGCCGTCGGACTCGCGCCGGCAGTTCACCGACAGCCGCGACGCCCAGCCGCTCTGGTTGGGCAACGCCACCGCGTCGAGCCAGTCACGCGCATCGCACCAACCAAAATCCAGGCCCTGCGCAGCCAGGTACGCCGCGCCGATCGTCGATGACAGCAGTTCGCCCTGCCCCAGCACCTCGGCCTGCCAGTCCAGCGCCCGCGTGGGCGCACGCGCATCGCGCACCAGGGCCTGCAGCGCGGCGAGCCGGGCGCCGAGCACCGTGTCGGCGTCGAGTCCCAACTCGGCGACGAACGCGCGATGGCGCTCGACCAGCGCATCGACGATCCCGTCGGCCGCATCGCCATCGGCAATCGCGGTCAGTGCGTTGGTCACCCCCGACAGCGCCGACACCACCACCAGTACGCGCGCGTCGTGCTCCTGGGCCCGGCGTTTCGCCAGCTGGCCGATGGTGTCCCAGCGGTGGCGGCGCGACACCGAAGTGCCGCCGAACTTGAGCACGATCCAGCGATCGTCGGAGGGTGAGGACATCGGAGGTGGGGTCTCGGACGGAAGGAAGAGAACAGCACCGCGCAGGCGCTGCAGCGGACACGTCGCCGACACAAGGCCAAGCGCGGCGGACCGCCGATTCTAGCGCTGGCGGAGGCGGAGGGAATCGAACCGCTCGATTCGGGCGACAGTTTGGGTAAGCTGTCGCGCCGCACGACGCCCGCCCGCGCATGACTTCCCGACGTTTCGTCCAGGTGGACGTGTTCGCCGACCGGCCCGGTGCCGGCAATCCGCTGGCGGTGGTGCTCGATGCCGACGGGCTGACCGACGAGACGATGCAGGCCATCGCCCGCTGGACCCGGCTGCCCGAGACCACATTCGTGTTCCCGCCCGCCAGCGACGCGGCCAGCTACCGCATCCGCATGTTCTCGCCCCGCCGCGAAGTGCCGTTCGCCGGACACCCGAGCGTCGGTACCGCGCATGTCGTGCTCGACGCCGGCCTGGCGCGCCCGCGCGACGGCGTGCTGGTGCAGGAGGGCATCGCCGGCAGCCTGCCGCTGGCGGTGGTCGGCGCAGGCGCGGACCGGACGATCGCCGTACGCACGCCGCGCGCACGGATCGTCGACGTCGCGCGCAACGAGGACCCGCGACTGCGCGCAGCGCTGGGGTCGCTACCGCCGGGGGCGCTACCGCCGGTGCTGATGGACGGCGGGCGTCGCTGGTGGTTGGCCGAGGTGGCCGACGAGGCGGCGCTGCGCGCCGCCGCCCCGCAGTGGGAGGCGATCGCCGCCCTGGCCGAGGCCACCGGCAGCATGGGCGTCTGCGCTTTTGCGCGCAGCGCGGGCAGTCGCGACTACGACCTGGCGGTGCGCGCGTTCGTCGGCGCCACCGCGTGTTTCGAGGACGCCGCCTCGGGCGCGGCCAATGCGACGCTGGCCGCCTGGCTGGCGGCGCGCGACGCATTGCCTGGGACAGCCGGTCGCTACCGCGTCAGCCAGGGCCGCGAGGTCGGTCACGATGCGATCCTCGACTTGCGCGTCGACGCCGAGGGCGAGGTCTGGTCGGGCGGGCGCGTCCAGAGCGTGGTGCGCGGCACGATCGACTGGCGCTGAGCTGAGCGCGGCCCGCCGCCATTCCACGCCGCCATTCCACGCCGCAAGGCCCCTGCCGCACCGCCAGTGCGGCACGGCAGGGCATGGTCCATCAGCCGTCGAGTTCGGCCTCCAGCGACAGCGGCACCGCCGACAGGGCCTTGGAGACCGGGCAGTTCTGCTTGGCGTCGTCGGCGATCTCGCGGAACTTCGCAGCGTCGATGCCCGGCACCTTGGCACGCGTCTTCAAGCGGATCGCGCTCAGCTGCGGACCGCCCTCCATCGACAGATCGACGTCGGCACGCGTGTCGATCGATTCGGGCGCGAAACCGGCCTCGGTGAGCTTGGCCGACAGCGCCATCGTGAAGCAGCCGGCATGCGCGGCGGCGATGAGCTCTTCGGGATTGGTGCCCTTCTCGTCGCCGAATCGGCTGTTGAACCCGTAGCGCACGGCGTCCAGCAGGCCGCTTTGCGGCGTCGACAAAGCGCCCTTGCCGGATTTCAGGTCGCCGCTCCAGCGGGCGGTGGCGTGGCGGGAAATACCCATGACGCGTTCTCCATCGAGACAGGAGCCGGCGATCGTATCGGCGCGGACGTGACGCGGACGTTTCGGGGCGGCAACGCGCCGGCCGCCAGGCGGTCGCGGGGCTGTCAACGGGCCACGCTTGCGCGTGCGGACAGCCGCCAGACAGGCGCAAATGTGATTGGCGGCACCGTGGGCCGCCTAAAACCGCTGTTTTTTTGCGTTTTCCTATTGGCGGGTGCGCAGGGATGCCCTACATTTCGCTTGCCGGCTCGCTCGGCCAGGAATCATCCAATCCATATTTGACGAGGGAACCACAGACCCATGGCAACGAAGAAGGCCACCACCAAGAAAGTGCCGGCCAAGAAGGCGGCTGCGCCGAAGAAGACCGCCGCCAAGTCCGCAGCACCCAAGCCGATCAAGGAAGCGCTGAGCAAGTCGGGCCTGGTCGCACACATCGCCGACTCCACTGGCCTGGCCGCGAAGGACGTCCGTGCGGTGTTCTCCGCACTCGAAGGCGCCGTGCACGGTTCGATCAGCAAGAAGGGCGCCGGTTCGTTCACCCTGCCGGGCCTGCTGAAGATCACCTCGGTCAGCGTGCCGGCCAAGCCCAAGCGCAAGGGCATCAACCCCTTCACCAAGGAAGAGCAGTGGTTCGCCGCCAAGCCCGCCTCGGTCAAGGTCAAGGTGCGCCCGCTCAAGAAGCTCAAGGACGCCGCTGCCTGATCCCAGGCGGACGCTGCGTTGCCCGATCGGGACGGCCTTGGCCGTCCCGATCGCGTTTCAGGGCCTGGCGCTGTCGCGCCTTGCCACCCAATGGGTGCCCAACCCGCCGCGGGCATCGTGCATGGATGCTGTCGCGCAACGTGCACACGATGCGAACGGTTTGCCTCGCAAGCTCGCCGCCCCGCGCCTGTGCGCCCCGTCACGTCGGATCGTCGCCATGAGTTTCCAGGGATTTCTCAACCATCTCCTCACCTCCCAGAGCGGCGGCAAGCCGGGCAGCAGCCTGCTCAATGCGGATTTCGGCAAGGGCGCGGTCGCCGGCGGCGCGCTCGGCCTGTTGCTCGGCAAGCACCGCAAGACCCGCAAGCTCGCCAGTTACGGCGGTCTGGCCGCGATCGGCATGATGGCCTACCGCGCCTACGGCGATTACCAGAAGCAGCAAGCGGGCGCGGCCGTACCGGCGCCACAAACCGTCGACCGGCTGCCTCCGCCGCAGGCCGACCTTCACAGCCAGGCGATCCTCAAGGCGCTGGTCGGCGCCGCCAAGGCGGACGGCCATCTCGACGCACGCGAGCGCGAGGTGATCGAGGCCGAGTTCCGCCGCATCGACAGCGCCGCCGACATCCAGTCGTGGCTGCACGCCGAGCTGGAAAAGCCGCTCGATCCGGCCGAGATCGCACGCGCCGCGACGTCGCCGGAGATCGCCTCGCAGATGTACCTGGCCAGCGTGCTGGTGGCCGACGACACGAGCTTCATGGAGCGCAGCTATCTCGACGAGCTCGCGCGCCAGTTGGGCATCGCGCCTGAACTCAAGGCACGCCTCGAGCAGGAAGTGCGCGCCGCCGCAGGAGGCTGACGCGTCCGCGCCGACTCGATCTTCGCAGCGACGCGGTTACCGTCGCTGCGATGACGCCGCCTTCCCCATCCCGCCCCCGCGACTACACGCCGCAGCTGCGCCGCACCTTGCGCGCGCTGCTGGTGCTGGCGGTGCTGGCCGCCGCCGGCCACTGGGCCTGGCATCAACCTTTCATGGCCCAACCGCGCGCCGTCGCCCGGATCGCCGCCGCGCCGGCACCGGAAGCCTTGCCGATGCCGGTCGAGGGTGTCGCCCCCCACCGCGTCGCCGACACCTTCGGTGCGCCACGCGGGCGCGATCGGCAACATGAGGGCGTGGACATCTTCGCGCCCCGCGGCACGCCGGTGCGCAGCACTACCGAAGGCCTGGTCGTGGGCATTCGCGATGCTGGCCTCGGCGGACGTCAGGTGTGGGTGGTCGGCCCGGGGCGGCAGCGCCACTACTACGCGCATCTGGACGACTTCGCCGAACTGCTCTCGGTCGGCGACGTGGTGCGCCCGGGCGACATGCTGGGCACGGTCGGCGACACCGGCAATGCGCGCGGCACGCCGCCACATCTGCATTACGGCATTTACGCGGCCGGCGGCGCGCTCGATCCGCTGCCGCTGCTGCGCGCCGCCGCCGCCGCGGCCGACGACACCGCCGGGATGCGTTGAAATGCCACCTGCGGCGTGCATCGCGGCACCGCCGCGGCCGGCACCGCGCCGCACTTCCGGGTTACCCTGCGCGCGGCGCCGGCGTGCATCATCGGAGTTGGAGATGGACAAGCGTTTCTGGATCTGCGGGTTGACGCTCTCGGCCAGCGCGCTGCTGCTGGGCTTGCTGATCCATGGCGTGCTGCTGCGCGCCGACTACCTGGCCTTGTCCCATCTGTTCCGCACGCGCGAGGATGCCAATGCCAATGTCGGCTGGATCCTGCTGGCGTATCTGTCGCTCGGCCTGGCGATGACCTGGCTCTACCGCTGGCTGCCGCCGCCGGTGCGCAGCAAGCGCTGGCATGGCGCCCGCTTCGGGCTGGCACTGGCGCTGGTGTCGTTCGTGCCCTGGCATCTGCTCGCCCATGCCGGCCAGCCGTTCCCGCTCGGCCTGACGCTGCGCCAGATCGTGCTCGATGTGATCGCGATGCAGTTGCTCGGTCTGCTGTTGGCGTGGCTGCAACCGCATCGCCGCGTGCTCGCGCCCGCGCCCGATGAGCGCAGCCCCCGCTAACCCGGCATTCACCGCCGACACGTAGGGTGCGCAGGACTGCACCAGGAAACCGTCGCATGCGTGCCCTCGCCCGTCCCGTCGCCTTGTCGCTGCTGCTCGTCCTGACCGCCTGCACATCGCTGGGCGTGGTCTCGGCCTGGCTCGGCGACCAGGTCGCGTTCACCGCGCCGCAGTTGCAGCGCCAACTCGACACACGCTTCCCCCGGACGTTCGAGCGCGTCGGCGGGCTGGTTTCGGTGACGCTGCAGAACCCGCAGTTGACGATTCCGCAGGGCGAGCACCGGCTGCGACTGGACTTCGATCTGGGCGTGGGCGGCGCGGTCGCCGACGACCGTCCGGGCCACCTGACACTGGTCAGCGGCCTGCGCTATGACGCCGCCACGCGCGGTCTGCATCTGGAGGATCCGCAATTGCTGCAATTCGACCTGCCGGGAACCCATGCGCTGCTCAAGGGCGGCGCGCAGGGCATCGTCAACGGCCTGCTGGCCGAGTACGCGCGCAGCGAGCCGATCTACCGGCTCGACGACGACCTGCTGTCCAAGCTGCCGGCCGGCAAACGCATCGGCGAGGTCGCGGTCGGCGACGGCCGCGTGGTGGTGCACCTTGCGCGCTGACCGCACTGCGCTGGCGCTGTGCGCCGCGCTGGCGCTGGCGGCCTGCGGCGACCGCGACGCCCAGCGCGGCGACACCGCGGATAACAGTGCGGACACCGCCAGTCTGCCGCAGCCCGTCGCCACCGGCGATCCGGTGACCGGCATGCCCGGTGCCCCGGGCCCCGGCGACGTGCCACTGGGCGGCCGGGCCCCGGCGCCCGCGGTTCCCGACCTGGCGGCTGTCCCACTCGAGGACAATCCCGAGACCGGCCTGTTGCCGGGAGCGACGGACCCCGCCGTGGACATGGCGCCGCCAAGCCCGGAGGCGGCGGTGGCGGCGCTTCGCACCTACTACGCGGCGATCAACGCGCTCGACTACGCCAGCGCCTATGCCCAGTGGTCGGATGGCGGCCGGGCGAGCGGGCAGACACCGGAGCAGTTCGCGGCCGGCTTCGCGCAGACGTCCACGGTCATGGTCGACATCGGCACGCCGGGCGCCATCGAGGGGGCCGCCGGCTCGCGCTATATCGAGGTGCCGGTGTCGTTGCGCGCCCAGCAGGCGGACGGCTCGATCCGACGCTACGAGGGGCGCTACGTCCTGCGCGCAGCGGTGGTCGACGGCGCCAGCCAGACGCAGCGCGCCTGGCACATCGCGTCGGCGGACCTGCGCGAGGTGGCCGCGCCCTGATCGCGGGCGCGGGCGGACATCTGCTGGGTCAGCGCTTGGGCTGGAGCATGGTACCGGTGCAGTTCGCGGCGCCGCAGCGGCAGCCCCACAGCTTCTTGAGCGCGGGCGTGTGCCGCTCGGCCAGGGTGATGCCGTAGTTGTAGGTCAGCTCCTCGCCCTGGGCGATATCGCGCAGCGCCTCGATGAAGACCTTGTCCTTGTGCCGCCGGTCCTTGGCGTCCTCCTCGACCACCGCTTCGCAGTTCGGATCGCAGGAGTGGTTGATCCAGCGTGCGACGTTGCCCTCGATGTTCGCGTCGATGACGTAGTCGTCGTTGAGCGTGAACAGGAACGTGTGGCCGTCCTCCTCCTGGTCGCCGTATTGGGCATCGACGTCGGCGTGACTGCGCAGGAAGCCCTTGTAGCGGATGACCCGCTCGCCCTTGGCGATCGCTTCGGTGGCGAACACGCCGTTGCCGTGGATCGCCGAGCGGCGGGCCTCAATCTTCCTGGTCTTCTTCTTGGGCATCGTGCGCTCTGGGGCGATGAGGACAAGCGTCGCATTGTCGCGGACCCGCACGCCGGCCGCCACTGGCGCGTCGCGCTGAACGCCGGCCCATGCGCACGTTGTGGTCGGCCGGTCAAAAAAGTACAATTTTGGTCCGCATTCCGCAGTCAGCTTCTTCCGATGCTCCGGGTCACCAAGCTCACCGATTACGCCACCGTGGTTCTGACCGTGCTCGCCGCACGGCCGGATGCGGTGATGAGCGCGACCGATCTGGCCGAGCGCGCGGGCCTGGAGACGCCGACGGTCAGCAAGCTGCTCAAGCCCCTGGCCCAGGCCGGACTGGTCGAGGGCTTCCGCGGCGCCAACGGCGGCTACCGGCTGGCGCGCGCGCCATCGGCGATCAACCTGGTGCAGATCGTCGAGGCGATGGAAGGCCCGCTGGCGATGACCGAATGCAGCCTGCACGACAGCCAGTGCGGGATTTCCGACCAGTGCGGTGTCCAGGGCAACTGGCGCCGCATCAACGAGGTCGTCGCCGAGGCCCTGCGCGGCGTGACGCTGGCGCAGATGCTCGACGACGCCCCGCGCGTCCCTTCCTTTCCCACCCCTGCCGGGGCGAAGCGCATCGACGCCCGCCTCGCGCACCCATAGACAGTAGGCAGCCGCCCCCATGGCCACCGACATCATCGAAGCCCCCGAGACCAACCGGGAGATCCACGCACAGCTCGGCCGTCGCTACGACGCCGGCTTCGTCACCGATATCGAGTCCGACAGCTTCCCGCCGGGCCTGGACGAGGACGTCGTACGCGCGCTGTCGCGCAAGAAGGGCGAGCCTGAGTGGATGACCGACTGGCGCGTCGCCGCCTATCGCCACTGGCTGACGATGCCGGTGCCGCACTGGGCCAAGCTGCAGATCGCCCCGATCGACCTGCAGGCGGTCAGCTACTACTCCGCGCCCAAGGGGCCGAAGTACAAGTCGCTCGACGAGGTGCCCAAGGAGTTGATCGACACCTACGACAAGCTCGGCGTGCCGTTGCACGAGCGCGCCAAGCTGGCCGGGGTCGCGGTCGATGCGGTGTTCGACTCGGTCTCGGTCGGCACCACGTTCCGCAAGGAGCTGGCCGAGAAGGGCGTGATCTTCTGCTCGATGTCCGAGGCGGTCCACGAACACCCCGAGCTGGTGCGCCAGTACCTGGGCACCGTGGTGCCGGTCGGCGACAACTACTTCGCCGCGCTCAACTCGGCGGTGTTCTCCGACGGCAGCTTCGTGTTCATCCCCAAGGGCGTGCGCTGCCCGATGGAGCTGAGCACTTATTTCCGTATCAACGCCGGCCACACCGGCCAGTTCGAGCGCACGCTGATCGTCTGCGAGGACAAGGCCTACGTCTCGTACCTGGAAGGCTGCACCGCGCCGATGCGCGACGAGAACCAGCTGCACGCCGCGGTGGTGGAGCTGGTCGCGCTCGAGGATGCGGAGATCAAGTATTCGACGGTGCAGAACTGGTACCCCGGCGACGAGAACGGCGTGGGTGGCATCTACAACTTCGTGACCAAGCGCGCCGAGTGCCGTGGCGCGCGCAGCAAGGTGACCTGGACCCAGGTCGAGACTGGTTCGGCGATCACCTGGAAGTACCCCTCCTGCGTGCTGTTGGGCGACGACTCCTCGGGCGAGTTCCACTCCGTGGCGCTGACCCACCATCGTCAGCAGGCCGACACCGGCACCAAGATGATCCACGTCGGCAAGCGCACCAAGAGCAAGATCGTCAGCAAGGGCATCAGCGCCGGCCGCGGCCAGAACACCTACCGCGGTCTGGTCAAGGTCGGCAGCGGCGCCGAGGGCGCGCGCAACTACACCCAGTGCGACTCGCTGCTGATCGGCAAGGACTGCGGCGCACACACCTTCCCCTACATCGAGGTCCGCCACCCCGGCGCGACCGTCGAGCACGAGGCGACGACCTCCAAGATCAGCGACGACCAGCTGTTCTACTGCCGGGCGCGCGGCATCTCCGAGGAAGACGCGGTCAGCCTGATCGTCGACGGCTTCTGCAAGCAGGTCTTCCGCGAGCTGCCGATGGAGTTCGCGGTCGAGGCCAAGAAGCTGCTGGAGGTCTCGCTCGAAGGCTCGGTCGGATGAGCGCGGTCCTGTCACTTGCGGCCCGCGGCGCCCTGGCCCTTGTGGCCGCCGCCGCGATCGCGCTGCCGGTGCTGGCGGCGGACGTGGAACGCGACAACATCTGCTGCGTCGGCGGCTGCACCGGTCCCCAGACCGATCCGGTCAAGGCAGGCATCGACGCCGACGCCGAGCTCAACCGCACCTACCGTGCCGTCCTGGCCGAGTACGCCGACGTGCCGGGCGCGGTCGAGGCGATCCGCGACGCGCAGCGCAGCTGGATCGCGCTGCGCGATCGCGACCTCGAGGCGCCTGGGGCGAGGTGGGGCGCGGTGCTGCCCGAAGATGACCCCGGACACGCGGCTCGGTGCTCTACAACGACCTGATCCTGCGTCTGAACAACGCGCGCTCGCGGTTCCTCCGCGACGCCTATCTCGCCCTCGCGGCTGAATTTTCCATCCAGGCATTCCTATGTTGACGATCGACAACCTCCACGCCCGCATCGGCGAACGCGACATCCTCAAGGGCCTCTCGCTCGACGTGAAACCGGGCGAGGTGCACGCGATCATGGGCCCCAACGGCGCGGGCAAGTCCACACTGGGCAACATCCTCTCCGGTCGCGACGGCTATGACGTCACCGCTGGCACGGTCGCGTTCGAGGGCCAGGACCTGCTGGCGCTCGAGCCCGAGGAGCGCGCCGCGGCCGGCGTGTTCCTGGCGTTCCAGTACCCGGTCGAGATCCCGGGCGTGAACAACACCTACTTCCTGCGCAGCGCGCTCAACGCCCAGCGCAAGGCGCGCGGCCAGGAGGAGCTCGACTCGATGCAGTTCCTGCGCCTGGTGCGCGAAAAGCTCGCGGTGCTGCACCTCGACGACCGCCTGCTGCACCGCGGCGTCAACGAGGGCTTTTCGGGCGGCGAGAAGAAGCGCAACGAGATCTTCCAGCTGGCCGTGCTCGAGCCGAAGCTGGCGATTCTCGACGAGACCGATTCGGGCCTGGACATCGACGCGCTCAAGAACGTCGCCGACGGCGTCAATGCGCTGCGCTCGCCCGATCGCGCGTTCATCGTGATCACCCACTACCAGCGCCTGCTCGACTACATCCGCCCCGACGTGGTGCACGTGCTCGCCGATGGCCGCATCGTGCAGAGTGGCGGCCCGGAACTGGCCCTGCAGCTCGAAGAAAAGGGCTACGCCTGGGTCAAGGACCGCGTCGCGCCCGAGGCAGCGGCGTGATGAGCGCCCTGCTCGAGTCCCTTGCCGCGGGTTTCGACGGCGACGCTGCGCGCCGCCCGGCGCTCGACGCCGCATTGGCGGCGGGCCTGCCCGGCCCGCGCAGCGAGTCGTGGAAGTACACCTCGCTGCGCGCGCTCGAGCGCCGCAGCTTCGCGCCGGCTGGCGACGCCGCGATCGATCCGGCGCTGCTGGCCGACATCCCGGCGCCGCGCCTGGTGTTCGTCAACGGCCGCGCCGCGCCCGCGCTGTCCGATCCCGGCCCCGCCATCGCCGGGCTGTCGATCGGCACCAGCCTGTCTGCTAACGCACTGCCGGCGATCGAAGATCGGGACGACGCGGTGTTCGTGCGCCTCAACGCCGCGCTCGCCACCGATGGGGTCGCGATCACCGTCGACGCCGATACCGAGGTCGCGGCGCCGCTGCATCTGGTGTTCGTCGGTGCGCCGACCGAGACCGACCAGGCGTGGCACCTGCGTCACCACATCGCGCTCGGTACCGGCGCGCGGCTGACCGTGGTCGAACACCATCTCGATGCCGGCCCCCATCGCCATCTCGACAACGGCGTGTGCTCACTGCGCCTCGCCGATCGCGCGCACCTGCGTCATCTGCGACTGCAACGGCGCGAGACCGGCGCGACTGCGTTCCTGCGCACCGACGCCGAGTTGCAGGCCGGCGCCATCTACGACCGCGTCGACGTCGAGGCCGGCGCGGCGCTGTCGCGCCACGAACTCGACGTGCGCCTGCTCGGCCCGGACGCGCGCCTGACCGCCAACGGCGTGCTGCTGGCCGGCGGTCGTGGTCATCTGGACACGCGCCTGGGCATCCGCCACATCGCCCGCGACACCGCCTGCCAGCTGCTGTGGCGCGGCATCGGCGACGGCCGTGGCCGGGTGGTCTTCCACGGCGGCATCACCATCGACGCCGGTGCCGACGGCACCGATGCGCGACTGTCGAACAAGAACCTGCTGCTGTCGGCAACCGCCGAGATCGATACCCAGCCGGTGCTGGTGATCCATGCCGACGAGGTCCAGGCCGCGCATGGCGCCACGGTCGGCCAGCTCGATCCCGGCGCGCTGTTCTACCTGCGCTCGCGCGGCCTGCCCGCGACCGATGCCCAGCGACTGCTCACCGCCGCCTTCGTACGCGAGCCGCTGGCCGCGATCGTCGACGACGCGCTGCGCACGCTGGCCGAGTCCGCACTGGATCGCGCGCTCACCGCGCTCGTGCGCGCATGAGCGCCCTGCCGCCGCTCGAGCCGCCGTTCGATGGCCCCAGCGCACCGGACCGGCACGATGGCGAGGTCGACTGGGCCTGCGTGCGCGCCGACTTCCCGCTGCTGCTGCGCGAGGTCCACGGCAAGCCGCTGATCTACTTCGACAATGCCAACACCGGCCAGAAGCCGGCGTGCGTGATCGACGCGGTCGACGGCCACTACCGCCGCCACAACGCCAACGTCAGCCGGGCCGTGCACCAGCTCGGCACCGAGGCGACCGAGGCCTACGAAGGTACGCGGCGCAAACTGGCGCGGTTCCTCAACGTGCGCGCCGACGACCTGGTGCTGTGCAGCGGCACCACGTTCGCGATCAATCTGGTGGCGTACTCGTGGGCGCTGCCGCGACTGAAGGCCGGCGACACGATCCTGGTCTCGCGCATGGAGCACCACGCCAACATCGTGCCCTGGCAGATCGTCGCCGAGCGCACCGGCGCGACCGTGCGCGTGGCGGAGATCGGCGAAGACGGCACGCTCGACCTCGAGTCGCTGCGCCGCGCGATGACGCCGGACGTGAAGCTGCTCGCGATCACCCACGTCTCCAATGTGCTGGGCACGGTCAATCCGGTGCGCGAGATCTGTCGCCTGGCGCGCCGACACGGCGTGACGACCGTCGTCGATGGCTCGCAGGCGGTACCGCACCGCAGGGTGGACATCGCCGCGATCGGCTGCGACTTCTACGCCTTCACCGGCCACAAGATGTGCGGGCCGACCGGCACCGGCGCGCTATGGGCGCGCCGCGAGCACCTCGAGGCGATGCCGCCGTTCCTGGGCGGCGGCGAGATGATCAAGGAGGTCGCCTTCAGCGGCACGGTCTACAACGACCCGCCGCAGCGTTTCGAGGCCGGCACCCCGAACATCGCCGGCTTCGTCGGCCTGGGCGCTGCGGTCGACTATCTCGAACGACTCGGGATGGACCACGTCGAGCGGCGCGAGGCCGCGCTGCTCGCACACCTGACCGAGGCGATGGGCACGATCGACGGCCTGCGCATCCTCGGCGCGGCACCGGACAAGGCCGCCGTGGTGTCGTTCCTGGTCGAAGGCGCGCATGCGCACGACCTGGCGACACTGCTGGACCTCGAAGGCGTGGCCGTGCGCTCGGGCCAGCACTGCGCACATCCGCTGCTGCAGTTCTACGGTGTCGCGGCCACCTGTCGCGCCTCGCCGGCGTTCTACAACACCCACGAGGAGATCGACGCCTTCGTCGCCGCGCTGCGCAAGGTCCGCCGGCTGCTGGGCTGACGCGCCGCATTGCGGCATGCCGATCGGCGCCACGCGCGCCGACGGCCATAATGGCCGCCCTTCCCCGCCAGCTTCGTCACGATGCCCGCCTCTCCCGCGTTTCGCCTCGCCACCCTCGACGACGTGCCCGCGCTGGTCGCGCTGGTGACGTCCGCCTACCGCGGCGATGCCAGCCGCGCCGGCTGGACCACCGAGGCCGACCTGCTCGACGGCGCCCGGATCGACCCGGACGTGCTGCGCGCCGATCTCACGCGTCCCGCCAGCCGCGTCGTCGTGGTCGACGGCTCCGATGGCACGCCGCAGGCCTGCGCGCATGTCGCGATCGAGGACGGCCATGGCTACTTCGGCATGTTCGCCGTCGCCCCGCGATTGCAGGGCCTGGGCACCGGAGATGCGGTGCTGGCCGAATGCGAGCGCATCGTCCGCGACGACTGGCGCCTGCCCGGCATGCGCATGACCGTCATCGACCTGCGCGAGGCGTTGATCGCGTGGTACGAACGCCGCGGCTATCGCCGCACCGGGCGTCACAAGCCATTTCCCTATGGGGACGCACGTTTCGGCATCCCGTTGCGCGACGATCTGCGCTTCGAAGTGCTGGAGAAGACCTTCGGCGCCTCACCCTTCGGAGTCGCACCATGAGCGAGACCTGGACCTTCGTCTGCGCGACCGCCGAACTGCTGCCCGGCGAGATGCGGACCACCTTCGACGAGGTAACCGGGGCGCCGATCGTGGTGTTCAACCTCGATGGCGACCTGTACGCGCTGGAGGACCAGTGCACCCATGAGGACTTCGCGCTGTCGGGCGGGGGCGATTTCGACCCGGGCGAGGCAACGATCGAATGCGTGCTGCACGGTGCGAAGTTCGACGTGCGCGATGGCCGCGCCCTGTGCGCACCGGCCTACGAACCGGTCGCGAAGTTCCCGACCAAGATCGAGCACGGCGGGGTCTGGACGCGCGACGACCGGGACTGACGGTCCTGCAGTGATCGTCGCGCTGCACCAGTACGAGATCCGGCGGATCCGTCGCGCCGCTGCCGTGCCATACATGCGAATGAATTGCGTTAAGACTTGCTTATGAAAATCATTCTCATATAATTGCGCGTCAGCTTTCTTGCTCGAGCGTGCCCGGTTCGTGACGACGCGACCTACATCGCAGTGGACGGCATCGGGGCGCATCAGGCTGGCCCTGGCGGCCCTGCTGTCGCTGGCTGTCGTCCTCGGTGTCGCTTCCTGCGACCTGCCGCTCATGTCTGCCGGGCTCGGCGATGCGACCGCGCTGCCCGACCTCCCGGCCACGCAGGATCCACCGCCCGAGGCGAAGTTCCGCCGTCCGCTGCCCCTGTCGGCCCGCGTCGCGCCGCGGGATGCCGCGCCCGGCGCCAGCCTGCCGCCGTGTCCGGCGGTGGCGTCGACACCGCCGATGTCGCGCGTCGACGCCATGCGGGCCTTGGCCGACCGACCGCCCCCCGACGCCGTCGACGCGCCACAGGCGCTGCGTCCGGATCTGACATTGCCGCCCGGCCACGCGCCTCCGCACGCCTGAAGCCCCCGCCAGCCAGCGTGGGGCCGCGCGCCGCCGAGGCCGGCGCACGCGTACGCCCCAGCGTTTGATGCCCCCGTCTTGCGACGCCGCCGCCCGGTGGCGCGCCAGGCCGCACGCGCGGCCGCTTTCCCATGTTTCGACAAGGACCTCCCATGATTGATTCGACCGCCCCGCGCCGCCGTGCGCTGGCCGCGAGCCTGCTCGCCCTGCTGTCCACCCCTGCACTGGCCGATACCGCTCTGCCCCAGGACGACGCCCGCAACTTCGACACCATCGTCGTCACCGCGGCCGGCTTCGAGCAGAAGATCACCGACGCCCCGGCCAGCATCAGCGTGATCACGCAGGAAGACCTGACCCATCGTCCCTACATGACCCTGCTCGATGCGGTGCGCGACATCGAAGGCATCGACGTCGGCGAGACCCGCGACAAGACCGGCCAGGGCACGATCTCGATGCGCGGCATGGGCGCGGACTACACGCTGATCCTGATCAACGGCCGGCGCCAGAACAACCACGGCGACATCTACCCCAACAACTTCGCCGGCAACCAGTTCAACCACATTCCGCCACTGGACGCGATCGAGCGCATCGAAGTGATCCGCGGCCCGATGTCCACGCTCTACGGCGCCGACGCAATGGGCGGGGTGATCAACATCATCACCAAACGCGAGCTCGACAGCTGGGCCGGGTCGCTCACGCTGGGCCGCACCTTCGAGACCGACGACCAGTTCGGCGACGACACCACCGCCGACCTCTTCGTCACCGGGCCGTTGGTGCCGGGCGTGCTGAACCTGAGCGCGCGCGCCAGCTGGTACGACCGCGAGGCCTCCAATCCGGTGTACGCGCCGGTCACCGACCCCAACGGCGAGGTCCACACCCGCGCACTGGGCTTCGGCGGCGGCGGCAAGACCGTGGACAACACCAACAAGGCCGCCGGCATCTCGCTGAGCTGGACACCGACGCAGGCGCAGACGATCACCTTCGATATCGATGCCTCGCGCCAGAAGTACGACAACAGCACCCGGCTCAACGACAACGGCGTGGCGGAGTATCCGGTGGGCACCGTCGACGACTACGGCGCGATGCTGCGCATCGGCAACAACGGTCGCATCGAACCGCGTGCCGGCTATCGGCCCAGCCAGGAGTTCACCCGCGACAACTGGTCGATCGCGCACGAGGGCCGCTGGTCGTTCGGCAACAGCCTGGTGTCGCTGGGTTATGTCGAAACCCGCAACGAGGGCCGCACGCTGCCCTACACCGTGGCCGACCGCCAGCACCTGCAGTCGCTGTGGAACACGGCCTGCGGCAACCTGGGCGGCACGGTCAACGCTGCCGGCCGCTGCCCCAACTCGGCCGCCGGCACTGGCTACAGCCCTCCCGCATGGAACGGGCTTTCCGAGGCCCAGAAACTGGCGGTCATGGCGGCCAATCTCACATCCGAGCAGTACGCTCAACTGCTGGCCTACCTGCCCCGCCCAGATCGCACGCTCGAGAGCAATCAGTACACGCTCGACGCCAAGCTGGACCTGCCCTTCGAGTGGAATGGCACTCACGTTGCCGTGGTCGGTGCCCAGCTCATCCGTGGCGAACTGATCGATGGCGTGTTCGGCATGGAGCGCGGTGTTGCTGGCGCCAAGCAGAAGCACGACATGGTCTCGCTGTTCGCCGAGGACACCTGGACCATCGCCGAGCCGGTGTCGATCACCGCCGGTCTGCGCTACGACGATCACAAGACCTTCGGCAACCACCTCAGTCCGCGCCTGTACGGCGTGTGGACGCTGAGCGAGCAATGGACGGTCAAGGGCGGTGTCAGCACCGGATTCAAGACCCCCAAGACCACCCAGCTCTACGACGGCATCACCGGCTTCGGCGCCCAGGGCGTGTCGCCGATGTTCGGCAATCCCAACCTGCAACCCGAGACCAGCACCAGCACCGAATTGGCCGCGTACTGGCAGCACCCCGGCGGCCACAGCTTCAATGCGACGATCTTCCACAACAAGTTCGACGACAAGATCGGCCAGGAAGCCTGCGGTCCGACGCTCACGATCGCCTGCAGCGGCACCGGCGACTACGCCGATCTGGGGTACTCGAACTCCAACAAGACGGTCAACATCGACGAGGTCGTGGTCCAGGGCGCCGAACTCGCCGGACGCTGGCAGATCAGCGACGCTCTGGGCTTCCGCGCCAACTACACCTTCACCGACAGCGAGCAGAAGAGCGGCAGCAATGCCGGACGGCCGCTGGGCAACAGCGCCCGGCACATGGCCAACGCCACGCTCGACTGGCGCGCGACCGAAGCCTTCACGGTCTTCCTGACCGCCGAGGCGCGCTCCAAGCGCTACCGCGGCTTCGACACGGTGCTGGCGCAGGAGCTGTACTGGAAGGACTACGAGGTGCTCCACCTCGGCGCCTCCTACCGCATCAACGAGACAGTGACCGTCAACGGCCGGATCAACAACCTGCTCGATCGCGATTTCACGTCCTACCAGTACAGCTTCGTCGAAGACAGCGGCAGCTACACGCTGTCGGCCCAGGACGACTACAACAACAAGGACAAGGCGCGGAATGTCTGGCTGAGCGTGAACGTCAGCTTCTGAACCCTGGAGTGAGGTCCGGCCCGGCAGGCGCACACGCCTCGTCCGGGCCGGCCCCCGACCGGTCACGCAAGCAGACCGCGAGCAAGGCGCCCTCGCCCTCGATCGACACCCGGCCGGACGCAGAGGCACCGGTCAGCACGGCGGTATCGCCTGCCGCCAACGCCGCATGCGCCACGCCGCTGCCGCATCGCGCGTGTCCGGCCAGCAGGTGGATGGCCCAGGTCGTCGCCGGGTCGGCACGCCATGCCAGGGCGCCGGCCAGCGGCAGATGCCAGAGCCGGGCCCGGTACGCGTCGCGCCGCCACATCAGGTTGAACACTTCGACGCCGCCTGTCGGCACGCAGGCGGCCACATCGCGTTCGCCGGCGAAGCGATGCCGGGCATATCGCGACGCCAGCGCGACGCGGCGGTCCGCGACCCGCAGATCCAGCCGGCCGCCGCGCAGCAGCATCAGCTCGCGATCGACGCCGGGAAATGCCGAGAACGGCGCATCGCGGTCGATTCGTGCAATCGAGATCCGCCACGGCCAGGGGGCCGCGGTATCGTCGACCGAAGGCGCGGCCGTCAGCGCAGGCGCGCAGAACAGTTCGCGCGTCCAGCCGTGGCCATTGCGCCAGCGCACGGAGCGTGCGGCGGCGGCGGGAACGATCCGGACGGTCTCAGGGACAGGCATCGCGCGAGTCTAAAGCCTGATCGACAACAGGCCCCGATCAAGACCAACCCGGATCGGGTGGGCCCGGGTAGACGACCGGGGCCGCAGCGCGCCACCAGGCCGACGCTGGCTCCGAGATGGGCGCGTCCTACAATCGGCGCGTTGCGCCCAAAAGAGGTCGCCCGCCACGCATCCAATGCGGGGCGGGCGACGGCTACATCCATGTAATGGCGTCCTTGCCGGATCCAATGGAGCATCCCGCTCCTCGACCTGCACCGATGCTCCTTGCCCCGGTGCGGGCGATGGTTGGCTCAGCGCTGCTGCGCTGCGCCCTTGCCCGGCGTCCCAGACGCCCGCTGGGCGGTCTGCTGCTGGCGCGCCATCGGCGACCCCAGCTCGATCCGGTCCCGGTTGTTCTCGACCGTGCGCAGACCGATGCCCTTGACCATGGCCAGTTGCTCGGCGCTGCGGAACGGCCCGTTCTCATCCCGGTAGGCCACGATCGCCTCGGCCTTGGCCGGCCCAATGTTGTGCAGCACCCGGGCGAGGGTCGTGGCATCGGCGGTGTTGACGTTGACCTTCTCGACCCCGTCTGCGCCGAAGGCCGAACCGGCCATCAACAGCGAGAGGACGAGAGCGGCGATGAGGGCTTTGAACGGCTTCATGGCGAACTCCTTGGCGATTGGGTGGATTCCTTTCCCGACTGGCGATCTGTCATCCCTGCCGGTGTTGCCAGTCTCCCCAACGCCATGAACACAGCCTATCCGCCTGTCCGCCATCGCGAAGCAGGCCGACTCCCCAATTTCGTGTAGGAAAAGTCCTACAACGCCCGCGCGGTAGAATGGCCATCTACGCCGCAAGTGGAGCCCGCGCCATGGATACCCGCCGCACCGACCGTTTCGTCGGCGCCAAATGGGACGACGAGATCGTCCCGCAACTTGTCGAATACATCCGTATTCCGAACAAATCGCCGATGTTCGACGCCGATTGGGTGGCCAATGGCCACATGGAGCGCGCCGTCGAGCTGATGGCCGGCTGGGCCCGCGCCCAGACGATTCCCGGCATGCAGTTGGAGGTCGTGCGCCTGGAAGAGCGCACGCCGCTGATCTTCATCGAAATCCCGGCCGCCAACGGCGGCAGCGACGACGACTGCGTGCTGCTGTACGGCCACCTCGACAAGCAGCCAGAGATGACTGGCTGGGACGACGACCTCGGCCCGTGGGAGCCGGTGTTGCGCGACGGCAAGCTCTACGGGCGCGGCGGCGCCGACGACGGCTACGCGATCTACGGCTCGCTGACCGCGATCCTGGCCCTGCACGAGCAGGGCCTGCCGCACGCACGCTGCGTGGTGCTGATCGAGGCCTGCGAGGAATCGGGCAGCTACGACCTGCCCGCCTATGTCGATCATCTCGCCGACCGCATCGGCAAGCCGTCGCTGGTCGTCTGCCTGGACTCAGGCTGTGGCAACTACGACCAACTGTGGTGCACCACCTCGCTGCGCGGCCTGGCCGGCGGCAACCTGACGGTCAAGGTGCTCGACGAGGGCGTGCATTCGGGCGACGCCTCGGGCGTGGTCCCCTCGAGCTTCCGCCTGCTGCGCCAGCTGCTGTCGCGCATCGAGGACGAGCGCAGTGGCCGGATCCTGCCCGAAGGGCTGCATGCCGACATCCCGGCCGAGCGGCTCGAGCAGGCGCGCCGCGCCGCCGAGGTGCTCGATACGGCGATCTACGACAAGTTCCCCCTGACCGGCGCGCTGCGACCGATGTTCCCCGTCGATGCCGACGGCACGGTCTCCGAGGATCTTGCCGAACTCGTCCTCAACCGCACCTGGCGCCCGGCGCTGTCGGTGACCGGCGTCGACGGGCTGCCGTCGCTGCAGTCGGCGGGCAACGTGCTGCGTCCGCATACCGCGGTCAAGCTGTCGCTGCGCCTGCCGCCGACGGTCGACGGCAAGCACGCCGGCGAGTTGCTGCAGCAGGCCCTGACCCAGGACCCGCCCAATGGCGCCACGGTCACGCTGTCGCTGGAGAAGGCCGCGACCGGCTGGAATGCGCCGGCGATGTCGCCGTGGCTGTCGGAGGCGATCGAAGGGGCCAGCCAGGCATTCTTCGGCAAGCCGGCGATGTACATGGGCGAAGGCGGCTCGATCCCGTTCATGGGCATGCTGGGCGAGAAGTTTCCCGGCGCGCAGTTCATGATCACCGGCGTGCTCGGCCCGCACTCCAACGCCCACGGGCCGAACGAGTTCCTGCACATCGAGATGGGCAAGCGGGTCACCGCGTGCGTGGCCCGTGTGATCGCCGAGCATCACCACGCCAGCCAGCGCGGCGAGACCTCGGGGTCGGCGGTCGCCGCCGACAGCGGCAAGCGTCACGGCGATCACGGCTGCTGCTGACCGCCCACCGGGACGATGCCGCGGCATCGTCCCGGCGGTGCGCACTGTCGCCCCGCCCAGCGGCGCGCTAAGGTCGGACGATCCGGTCCTTTCCGTCACTCGCGTATGCGCTCTGGTCCACACTCGATCGCCCTGCTCGTCCTGACGCTGGCGTCGCTCGTGGCCTGTGGCCATGCGGCCGCGCGCGAGACGGCGCTGTATAACGCGTCGTTCGATCCAACCCGCGAGTTCTACGTCGACTACAACCGTGCGTTCGCCTCGTACTGGCGCCAGCGCACCGGCGAAGCCGTGGACATCCGCATGCACCATGGCGGCTCGGGCGAGCAGGTGCAGGCGATCCTGGGCGGGTTGGACGCGGACGTGGCGACACTGGCGCTGGCTGCCGACATCGACGCGCTGGCCCAGGCCGGGCTGCTGGCTGCGGATTGGCGCACACGCCTGCCCGACGCCAGCGTGCCCTACACCTCGACCATCGTCCTGCTCGTACGCAAGGGCAACCCGCAGCGGATTCACGACTGGGCCGATCTCGTGCGGCCCGGCGTGCGGGTGGTGACGCCCGATCCCCGGACCTCCGGCGGCGGACGCTGGAACTACCTAGCCGCATGGGCCTGGGCCTCGCGCGCGCATCGCGACGGCACGCAGGTGCTCGACTGGATGCGGCGCCTGTTTCGCAACGTCGTGGCCGCGGATGCGGGCGCGCGCACGGCGACCACGACCTTCGTCGAGGGCGGTCGCGGCGACGTGCTGCTGGCCTGGGAAAGCGAAGCGTTGCGCCTGCTCGCCGATCCGCGCACCAGCCAGGCGCTGGAAATCGTCTATCCGAGCCTGAGCATTCGCGCCGAGCCCCAGGTCGCACGGATCGACCGCAATGTCGACGCCCACGGCGCCCGCGAGCGCGCGGACGCCTATCTGCAGTATCTGTACTCGCCGACCGGCCAGCGGCTGGCCGCGCAGCACCACTATCGCCCTGTCGACCCGAGCCAGGTCCCGGCCTCGCAACGCGCGCGCTTTCGCGCGGTCCCGATGGTGACTGTCGACGCGGCCTTCGGCGGCTGGCAACACGCCCAGCGGGTGCACTTCGCCGCCGGCGGACTGTTCGATCACGTGGCCGGCGCCGCCCGCTGAGCTTCGGACGCTCGGTCCAGCACTCCCGCATTCCAGTCGGTAAGCTGGCGGCCCGTCACCCGAGCAGGCCGCTGCGTTGCTTCCCGCCTTTTATCCCCCCGCTGACCGGACGTGCGCATTCGGCACGAACGCCGCCCGATGAAGGCGCTGATCTTCGCGGCCGGCCTGGGCGAACGCATGCGGCCACTAACCGACCACACGCCCAAGCCACTGTTGGTCGCAGGCGGCAAGCCGCTGATCGTCTGGCACCTGGAGCGCCTGGCGGCCGCGGGCGTGCGCGAGGTCGTCCTCAACGTCTCGTGGCTGGCCGAGCAGTTCGCTCCCGCACTGGGCGACGGTGAGCGCTGGGGCCTGCGCCTGCACTATTCGCACGAGGGCGCACCGCCGCTGGAAACCGGCGGTGGCATGCTGCAGGCGCTGCCCGTGCTGGGCGAGGCGCCATTCCTGGCGATCAATGGCGACATCTGGAGCGACCACGACCCCGCGTCGCTGCCGCGCGAGCCGGCCGGCGACGCGCACCTGGTGCTGGTCGACAATCCGGCGCACCACACGCAGGGCGACTTCGTGCTCGAGGGCGACCGCGTACGCGCAGCGGGCTCGGACCGGCTGACTTTCGCCGGCATCGGGGTCTATCGCCCCACGTTGCTGGCGGGCTGGCGCGACATCATCGGTGGCACACCGGGGGCCGACGCCACGCCGCCACGGTTCCGGCTGGCGCCATTGTTGCGCGCGGCGATGGACCGGGGCGCAGTCTCGGGCGAGCATCACCGCGGTGCCTGGACGGATGTCGGCACCCCCGAGCGGCTCGCCGAACTCGACGCCGCGCTCACCAGAGCGCGCTGATCTCGCGCCCAAAAAAAAACTCCTCCTCCGCCTGGGCATGCGGAGGAAGAGTTCTGCGTTGACGGCCGAACAGGCCGTCGGTCAGATCAGCGGCGTCGGCATGGTCGGGATGACGACCGGCGCGCTCTTCTTGGCGCGCTTGGCAGGTGCACGCTTGGCAGGCGCCTTCTTGGCCGCCGTCTTCGTGGTCTTGCGAGCAGCCGCCTTCTTGGCGGTCTTCTTGGTGGCCTTCTTCGCCGCAGTCTTCTTGGTCGCGGCCTTCTTCGTCGCGGCCTTGCGGGTGGCGGTCTTCTTGGTGGCGCTCTTGCGGGTGGCCGACTTCTTGGCGGTCTTCTTGGTCGCCTTCTTCGCAGTCGACTTCTTGGTGGCCTTCTTGGTCGCCTTCTTCGCTGCCGACTTCTTGGTGGCCTTCTTGGTGGCCGACTTCTTGGTCGCAGCCTTCTTGGCGGTCTTCTTGGTGGCCTTCTTCGCGACCTTCTTCGCAACCTTCTTGGTCGCCTTCTTCGCAGCCTTGGCGACCTTCTTCGTTGCCTTGGAGGCCTTGCTCACGGCCTTCTTGGCAGCGGATTTGCGAACGGTCTTCTTGGCCGCCTTCTTGGCGGTGGTCTTCTTTGCAGCTTTCTTCGTGGCCATGGGATGGCTCTCCTCGTCAGTGGACTTGCATGTACAGCTGCCCAGTACTCAAAACGGCGCGCGGGAGTCGGACCCGCGTGCACCCGTCGACGCGCCCAGCGCATCGGGACGGATTCGGTCGGAAGGTCGTCGCAGTCGCGACAGCATCCCGGTGATGCGAAGGCACCCGCGTCGCACGCGACGGGGTGCCGGATTCGATGTCGGGGATTGGCGCAGAGATGCTGCCCGCATCCACCTTGTGATGTTCCTGGCGGAGGTCCGAGTTGTGCAGCGCGTTGTTGTCGGGGCTCGACTCACTCGTTTGATAGCGGGCGTGTGTTGCCGCGAAACCTAATCACGGTTTTTTCCACTGTCAACAGGCGGACATGCTTTTGTTGCGCCCGATCTCCGACGTCCGCCGCGGCTGCCCTGCAAGCGAAACGCACGGCCCACTGACGCCGCCGTCCGCATGCGTGATGCGTCATCGCCTGCAGCGCGACGAAAGTGCTTGAAACAAGCACTCTCCACGACATTCGACAGCGTCGGCGAGATCCAATGCACACGCGCAAACGATGCGATGCGGCGTGGTGAAACATTCATCACCGCGCCGACCGGCCGGTGAACGCGATGTGCACGAGGACCGGGCGATGCGACGTCGCAGCATCGGTTTGCGCGAAAAGTGCGCGACGCATTCGACCTCGCGGCACCTCGAACAAGACACCTCGACGGCATCGCCGCGACGACCGACGAGTGACGACCGACAAGCGACGACTGACAAGCGACGACTGACGACTGACGACTGATGGCAGGCGGCAGGTCGTCGATCGTCGAAGTCCAATGGCACGCGTTGCTACCCGATGCCGCGGACACCACCTCCACCGCGCGCGTCGCCATTCGCACATGCGCACATCGGCGCGCGCAGGCACGCTCGCCGATCGCTGGCGGCGAACGACGACCGGCCGCCGCCTGCTCTCGCGCAGCCTGCCGGTCGTGCAGGGAGACCACCAAAAAAAAGCGCGCCCCTTAGGGCGCGCTTCGATGAACACGGATCGCGAGGCGGCCTCAGTCGGCGTCCTCCTCCAGCAGCTCGGCGTAATCGTCGGGAGAAAGCAGGTCGGCGAGTTGCTCGGGATCGTCGAGCTCGATGACGAACAGCCAGCCTTCGCCGAAGGCGTCTTCGTTGATGGTCTCGGGCTTGTCGGCGAGCGAAGCGTTGACCGCCGCGATCTTGCCCGACACCGGGGCGTAGACGTCGGAGGCCGCCTTGACCGACTCGACCACGGCCACGCCGTTGCCGGCCTCGACGGTGTCGCCGACGGCGGGCAGTTCGACGTATACCAGGTCGCCAAGCAGACCCTGGGCATGGTCCGAGATGCCGACGGTGACCTTGCCGTCGCCTTCGACACGGACCCATTCGTGTGACTTCAGGAACTTCAGGTCGCCAGGGATTTCGCTCATTGTCGGCTCCGGTGAAAACATGACTGCGGGAAAGTGGCGATAGTGTAAGCCAAGGGTCCGGCGGTGGATCAGATGCCGTCGACGACCCGGCCGTTGCGCACGAACGGGAAGGCGACCACGCGCACCGGCACCTGACGGCCGCGGATGTCGACGGTCACCTCGCCCGGCTCGCCGGCCGGCACGCGAGCGAACGCGATCGCCTTGCCGATCGTCGGCGAGAACGTGCCCGACAGGATCTCGCCCTGCCCCTGGGCGGTGGTGACCGTCTGGCCGTGACGCAGCACGCCCTTGTCGTCCATCACCAGCCCGATCATCTGACGAGGCGCGGCGGTGCTGTGCTGTTCGAGCAAGGCGCGGCCGTTGAACGCGCGCCCTTCGTCGAGTGCGACCGTCCATCCGAGCGCGGCCTCGTAAGGCGAAACCGTCTCGTCCATATCCTGGCCGTAAAGCGCGAGGCCGGCCTCGAGCCGCAGGGTGTCGCGCGCGCCCAGGCCGGCCGGTGCCACGCCGGCGGCATGCAGCGCCTCCCACAGCGCGACGGCATGGCGCTCGTGGAGCACGATCTCGAAGCCGTCCTCGCCGGTATAGCCGGTGCGTGCGACGAACAGGTCGCCGAACGGCGTGGCCTCGAGTTCGGCGGCGGCAAACCGGCCAAGCTTGTCGAGGACGAGGGCATCCACCTCGCCGAGCAACCCGGCGACCTTGGCCCGCGCCTGCGGCCCCTGCACGGCGATCATCGCCAGCTCCGGACGCTCGCTGACCTCGACCTCGAACCCGGCAGCCTGCGCCTGGATCCAGGCCAGGTCCTTGTCGCGCGTGGCGGCATTGACGACCAGGCGGTACCAGTCGTCGGCCATGAAGTAGACGATCAGGTCGTCGATGATCCCGCCCTCGGGCGTGAGCATGCAGGTGTAGAGCGCCTTGCCCGGGCTCTTGAGCTTGTCGATCGAGTTGGCGACGAGCTGGCGCAGGAACGCACGGGTCTGCGCACCGCGCAGGTCGACCACGGTCATGTGGCTGACGTCGAACATGCCGGCGTCGCGACGCACATGGTGATGCTCCTCGATCTGGGAGCCGTAGTTGAGCGGCATGTCCCAGCCGCCGAAGTCGACCATGCGCGCGCCCAGGGCGCGGTGCGATGCGTTGAGGATGGTCTTCTGGGTCATGATGGACTGCCGGCTCGCCTGCGGAAAGCACGCATTATCGCAGGTCGGCGGCGCCATCGGCCGCCTTCCGGAACGACGAGCTCAGACGGCGTCGACGTGCAGGTTGACGCCGTCGGTCCCAAGGATGCGCACCATCGTGCCGGCCGGCAGGTCGGCGCCCTCGACGACCCAGAAGGCATCGCCGATCTTGACCCGCCCGCGTCCGGCGACGATCGCCTGGTCGAGCGGCACGACCCGACCGACATGCTGGGAGGCGCGGCGGTTGAGCGTGGGGTGGTCGCTCTGACGCTCGCGATTGCGGAACCATCTCCTATACACCAGGATCGACACGAAGCTGAGCACGACGAACAGCGCGACCTGCGGAAGCAGCGCCAGTCCGGGCACCAGCAGGACGACGACGAACACCGCCGCGGCCGCAAACCCCATCCACAGCAGGAACGCGCCGGGCACCAGGGTCTCGGCCGCCATCAGCAGCAACGCGACCGCAGCCCAGCCGACGACGTCCGCGCGCAGCCAGTCCATGTCAGAGCCCGCCGCGCTGCGGTGCCGGCGCCTGCGGACGCGCCGACGTCTTCTGGCCCAGCGCTTCCTTGGCCAGCTCGCCGATCCCGGCAATCGAGCCGATGATGCCGCTGGTCTCCATCGGCATCAGCACGAACTTCTGGTTCGGCGCCGTCGCCAGCTTCTCGAACGCCTCGACATACTTCTGCGCGACGAAGTAGTTGATCGCCTGCACGTCGCCGTTGGCGATCGCGTTGGACACCATCTCCGTCGCCCGCGCCTCCGCCTCGGCCAGACGCTCGCGCGCCTCGGCCTCGCGGAAGGCGGCTTCCTTCTGGCCCTCGGCTTGCAGGATCGCGGCCTGCTTGTCGCCCTCGGCGCGCAGGATCTCCGACTGCCGATGCCCCTCGGCCTCGAGAATGACCGCGCGCCGCTCGCGCTCGGCCTTCATCTGACGCGCCATCGAATCCACCAGGTCGCGCGGCGGCTGGATGTCGCGGATCTCGATGCGGGTGACCTTGATGCCCCAGGGATTGGTCGCATGGTCGACGACGTTGAGCAACTGGGCATTGATCGTCTCGCGGTTGCTCAGCGACTCGTCGAGGTCCATCGAGCCGATCACGGTGCGGATGTTGGTCTGCACCAGCGCGATCGTCGCGATCTCAAGGTTCGAGACCTCGTAGGCCGCCTTGGCCGCGTCGAGCACCTGGAAGAACACCACGCCGTCCACGCGCACCACCGCGTTGTCCTTGGTGATGACATCTTGGCTGGGAACGTCGAGCACCTGCTCCATCATGTTGATCTTGCGGCCGACCCCATAGACGATCGGGATCAGGAAGTGCAGGCCCGGCGCCATCGAATGGGTGTACTTGCCGAAGCGCTCGACGGTCCACTCATACCCCTGCGGCACCATGCGCACCGTCTTGAACAGCACGATGACGCCAGCGAGCGCGAGCACCACCGCCAGAAACAGTCCCGTTCCCATGCGTTTCCCCTACTTCGATCCGCGGACATCCGCGCTGGGCCGAGTATAGGGCGGGCCACCGTGACGCGCGGTCGCGAGCCGTCGCGCCGGCTGCGGCTTGCGGCGTCCCTGCCGCAGCCGCACCGTGGCACGTCGGGCTACGGCGCGGCGGTCGTCACCCAGGCCTCGAACACCGCATCGATCTGGGCGTCGGTCACCGTGCCGCCGTCCTGCACCGTCTGCGCCTGCTCGAACAGCGGCACGATCAGGGCCATGCCGTCGATCTCCGTCTTCAGACGCACGCCCGCAGGCGCGGCCAGGCGCGCCTGCCAGCGATCGCGCACGCGGGCCCAGTAGCCCTGGGTCGCCTTCCAATAGGCGTAGGCCGGCGAGAAATCGATCGCGGTGGTCTTCACATAGTCATTGAAACCGAACTCGCGGACCAGTTGCGCGGTCGGCCGGCCCTGCGCGTCGCGTACGGTCTTGGTGTTGTCCTGCTCGTGCGTCCAGCCGCCGGGCACGATCGTATGCCGGTTGATTGCCCCCAGCGCGTTGTAGTCGCTGCGCTTGGTGTACTCGCGGCGCGGCAACGGGCGCCAGTCCGCATCCGAGGTCCAGGTCGAGATGCCGCCGGCATGCACCCAGCGCCCGGTGCCGCAGTAACGCGGCGCATCGCTGACCTCATAGACGCATTGCGTCCAGCCGCCGCGGACCAGTTCGGCCGGCACCTCACGCCGCTGCCAGGTCTGATCGGCGGTGAACTCCCAACGCGTCGGCGCCTCATAGTGCCAGTCCTGGCGCCAGTGCTTGACCACGTGCCCGCTCTTGACGTCGAGCAGCAGGTGCTGGAGCACGATCCGGCCGGGGGCATCCTCGACGACGATCACGACCTCGTCGCCGCCGCTGTCCTTGGCGGGCACGCGGTCGTAACCCGGCGCCAACACGGCGGTCTCCTCGAACGAGAAGCGCACCGTGTACTCGCCCTGCATCGCGAGGATAGCGGTGCGATCGGCGGCGGGGGCGTGCGCTGGCGTTGCGGTGGCGGACGCTGCGACGGCCGGGGCCAGCAGCAGGACGAACGCCAGGGCGGCGGCTTGCGGGTTCATGCGGAATCTCCGGAACGGGTGGAAAGCGAACGTGCGGGTAAGGCAGTGGGAAACGCCGTTGTGTCGCGGGGCTGGCCAATGCCGGCCGATGGCGGCGCGGCCGTGCGGCGCGTGCATCCCTCGACCGCCACGGCAGGCGCAATGCCGTAGGCGCGCACGATCCGGCGCGCGCAGTCGGCGCCCAGCGGTGAAATCGTCGCCAGGCTGGCGACCAGCATCGGGGCGCCGTCGATCGTGGTGCAGGCAGGCGTCAACGCATGGAAGCGCAGCACGCTCGCCTGCCAGCCGCCCGACCACAGACGCTGCGCGAGTCCGTACCACAGGCGCTCGGCCAGGCCGGCCGGTGCGCTGCGACCACCCGCCGGGTAGTGCTCGATCAGCGCCTCCCAGGCCAGAAAGTCGCTGTCGGGCAGCAGGTGCAGTTGCCAGCAGCAGACATCTTCGGCATCGAAGAACAGCAGGCTCTCGCGCATGCCGTCGTCATCGAGCGCGCGGTGGGCCTCGACCCTGCGTGCGCGCGACCAGCCGCCAAGCTCGTTCACCGCGCCGGGGCGGTGCAGGCACAGCACCGTCCCGAGGGTGGCCAGTTGCGCCGTCGTCGGCGGCCCCGCCACATCGTCGGATGCCATTGCCGGAGGCAGGACCGCGGCCGCGCGCGCCATCGTCAGAAGTCGACCGCGAAGCTAACCGCCAGGCTGCGCCCGCGCGGTGTAGCGGTCGAACGTCGTCGAGGCGGCGGCGACCAGTGGCACGTTCCCTGCCGGCCAGTACTTGCGATCGGCGAGATTGAGGACACCGACGTTGACCGTCGTGCCTGGCGCGAACGTCCAATGGGCATAGAGGTCGAGCACCGCATGGCCCGGTGTCTCACGGTAACCGACGGCCGTACTGGCCGGCGGCAGGCGATCGCGTCGTGCGGCGAAGCGCCCGGCCAGTTCCGCGCCCCAAGTGTCGCCATCGAAGGCCAGGCCCAAGGCGGCGGTCAGCGGATCGACGCTGGCCAGCGGATCCCCGGTCGTGCGGTCCTCGCCGCGCGACCACGCGGCCGCGCCGCGCAGCGACCAGCCGGTGAGCGCCGGCGCCAGGACGTCGAGGTCGAGTCCGCCCTTGAACTCCACGCCCCAGATGCGCGCATCGGCGACATTCTGCGATTGGAAGATCATCAGACCGCTGTCGGGATCGATGCCGACAAAGCGCGTGGACTCGATGAAATCATCGTATCGGTTGTAGTAGCCGGTCAGGCCGGCATAGGCCGATCGGCCGGCGAAGCGCAGGCCCAACTCCAGCCCGTCGCTGGTCTCCGGGCGCAGGTCCGGATTGGGAATGGCGGTGTAGCCGAAGGCGAAGTTGGTGAAGCCGATGTTGACGTCGTTATATGGCGGCGCGCGGAAGCCCGCGGCGTAGCCGCCGAACAGCGACCAGGCCTCGGCGAAATGCCAGACCGCACCGAGCTTGGGCGAGACCCGGGTCTTGCGGATGTCGGCGACCTGCGTGGACGGGTTGTCCTCGCGGAAGATCGTGTCGACCTTGGGCTTGAGCCGGTAATGGTCGACCCGGATCGCGGGAACCAGGCGCACCGCGCCACCGGCGAACGCGATCTCGTCCTGCACGTAGAGCGCGGCTTTGGTGGTGTCGCTGATCGGGAAGTCGCGAACCGGGAAGACGTCGGGACTGATGACGTTGGTCACCGCGCCGGTGTCGAGGATCGTGCGCAGGCCATCGCGCTTCTGCCGGGTTTCCGCGACCTCCACGTCGAGGCCGTAGGCCAGCGTGTGGACAACGCTGCCGGTCTCGAACGTCTTGCGCGCATTGGCCTGCACGCCATAGGTGCGCTGGTCGAAAAAGAAGCTGCGCTCGCGGCGGTCGCGCAGCGCCGACGTCATCTGCGTGGCGGGGACGTTGCGCGCCTCCAGGCTGTCCTGGCGCGTGCGGCTGTCCTGCCGATAGACCTGCCAGTCCACGGCGTCGGCAAGTGCCCAGGACAGTCCATCGATCTCGTGCCCGAACGAGATCCGCACGCGCGACTGGTGGTCGTCGCCGAGCACCTGCGTGTTGGTCGCGCGCGTCATGGCCCGGAAGCCATAAGAAGTCAGCACATCGGTCTCGACGTCGTCCTCGTTGCCCTCGACCGTCAACCGGAAGCGCTGCCGGGCATCGGGCGCGAACACCGCCTTGGCCAGCACGCTGCGGCCGTTGGTCGATTGCGGGTTGGCCTGCGTACGGGCGCTGCCCTCGCCGCCCACCTCGCCCATGGTCTCGGTCTCCTTGCCCTGGCGGTGGCCCACGGCCACCAGGCCCGACCAGCGCGCGCCGCCGAACGCCGCGGTGGCATTGGCGAACAGGCCTTCGTCGGCAGTCGTGGCGCCGAGCTTGAAGCCGAAGTACGTGTCACGCCCGTCATCCAGATAGTCGGACGGGTCCTTGGTGACGAACGAGACCACGCCACCGAGCGCGTCCGAGCCGTAGAGCGAACTCGTCGGCCCTCGCACGACCTCGACCCGCTTGAGCGTGTCCGGGTCGACGAAGTTGCGGTTGGCGTTGGAGAAACTGCCGATGGCGAATGCATCGGAAACCGCGATGCCATCGGTCTGGATGCGCACCCGGTTGCCACCCAGGCCGCGGATGCGGATGTCCGACAGGCCGAAGCGGCCGACATTGCGGCCGACAGTCACGCCTGGCTCGTAGCGGAACAGGTCGGCGATGTCGCGGACCAGAGTTGCGTCCATGCGCGCGCGATCGATCACATCGACAGTATTGGGCACGTCGACGATCGCGCGTTCGGTCCGGGTGGCGGTGACGACGACCCGGTCGAACTCGGCCAAAGCCGGTGCGGTGGCGTCGACAGCGCCGTCGGGCGCGGCCAGCGCGGCGAACGGAAACAGGCCCAGGGCCAGGGAGACAGAAAGCGGGTGGAGGCGCATGCGCAGACTCGTGCTTGGAGGGCGACGGCTGGCTGGCAAGCGCGGGGAGAGGAACGCGCGGGCGGGCGACCGGAGAGATCGGTAGACGGACGGGGCCGCCACTGGGGGACGGCGGCACCGATCGACAGCGGGCTTACTTGGTCAGAATCAGCTTGTCGTTGCGGGTGTGGCGCAGGCGATAGACCTCGTTGCCGTGACGGATCTGCAGCTCGCGCTGGCCGCGCAGCAGCTGCGCACTGTCGAGCTCGATCGGCTCGGGCGCGCGGACATCGTGGGCGCGGGCCAGGCGGTGCACGTTGTGGCCATCGGCCGAGTCGCGGGCGGGAACGGAATCGCGGAACTGGGGCGCAAGCATGGTCGGTTCCTCGGAAGCGGGCCCCCAATGCTAGTGATTCTCATTTCCCAGTCAAGAGCGACTGTCATTCTTCCGATGGGCGGTCATCGTTCGGCCCGCCCATCAATGCATCCACGCGCGCCCAGAAGCCGGTGTCGGGCCGCGCAACGAGTTCGAGCGCCTGCAGGTTTTCGATCAGCTGCTCCACCCGGCTGGCGCCCAGCAGCACCGAGGACACGTGCGGATTGCGCAGACACCAGGCGATCGCCAGCGGTGCCGGCGCAACCCCCAACTGCGCCGCCAATGCGACGAATCGCGAAGCGCGCCCCACCCGCTCCGTATCCCCCAGCACTTCGCGCTGCAACCAGCCCAGCTCCGGCTGGGCGAGTCGGCTGTCGGCGGGCACGCCGCCGGCGTACTTGCCGGTCAACAGGCCCGAGGCCAGCGGCGACCACGTCGTTGTGCCCAGCCCGAGCTCGGCATACAGCGGCGCGTACTCCAGCTCGACCCGCTCGCGCCGCAGCAGGCTGTACTCGGGCTGCTCCATCGTCGGCCCGTGCAGGTGGTGTGTGCGCGCGATCTGCGCTGCCTCGCGGATCGCGGCCGCCGGCCATTCGGAGGTGCCCCAGTACAGGACCTTGCCCTGGCGGATCAGCGTGTCCATCGCCCACACGGTCTCGGCCAACGGGGTGTCGGGATCGGGCCGGTGGCAAAAATAGAGGTCGAGGTGATCGACCCGCAGCCGCCGCAGTGCGGCATCGCAGGCATCGCGCACGTGCTTGCGCGACAGCCCCCGCTGGGTGGGTCGGGGCTCGGTCGCCGCGCCGAAGAACACCTTGCTCGACACGCAATAGCCGTCGCGCGGCAGGCGCAGATTGGCGATCACATCCCCCATGACGCGCTCCGCCTCCCCGTTGGCGTAGCCCTCGGCATTGTCGAAGAAGTTGATGCCATGGTCCCAGGCCGCGGCCACCAGCTCGCGCGCCTGGCCCCGGCCGACCTGGCGCCCGAACGTGGTCCAGGCGCCGAACGAGAGCGCCGAGAGCTGCAGGCCGGAGGTGCCGAGACGACGGTAATGCATGGGCGGGGTTCCTCGCTGTCGGGGCGCATCAGTGTATGCAAGCCGCGCCTTCGCGCGGCCGGCCCCGCCCGGCATACCGCGCCGTCGGCGCGGCGGGCCTGAATGACACGGCCTTCACATGGCCCGTGGTTGCCCGTACCGGCCCGCTGCACTAGGCTGCGCGACTTGTCGACGGGCCTGGGGGCCACGATGGAAGACCTGACGCGGATCGGCTTCGGCCTGTTCGGACTCGCCGTGCTGCTCGCGATCACGTGGCTGTTCTCCAACAACAAGCGCGCCGTCGACTGGAAGCTGGTCGCCACCGGCGTCACCCTGCAGATCGCGTTCGCCGCCGTCGTGCTGCGCGTGCCCGGCGGGCGCGAGGTGTTCGATGCGCTGGGCCACGGCTTCGTCAAGGTGCTCTCGTTCGTCAACGCCGGCTCGGAGTTCATCTTCGGCAGCCTGATGAACGTGGAGACCTACGGCTTCATCTTCGCGTTCCAGGTACTGCCGACGATCATCTTCTTCGCCGCGCTGATGGGCGTGCTCTATCACCTGGGCGTGATGCAGGCGATCGTGCGGGTCATGGCACTGGCGATCACCAAGGTGATGCGGGTCTCGGGCGCGGAGACCACCAGCGTGTGCGCCAGCGTGTTCATCGGCCAGACCGAGGCGCCGCTGACCGTGCGCCCGTACATCTCCAGGATGACCGAGTCGGAGCTGATCACGATGATGATCGGCGGCATGGCGCATATCGCCGGCGGCGTGCTCGCGGCGTACGTGGGCATGCTCGGCGGCGGCAACCCCGAGGAACAGGCGTTCTACGCCAAGCATCTGCTGGCCGCTTCGATCATGGCCGCACCGGCGACGCTGGTCATCGCCAAGATCCTGATCCCCGAGACGCGCGAGCCGCTGACCCGCGGCACGGTCAAGATGGAGGTCGAGAAGACCACCGGCAACATCATCGATGCCGCGGCCGCCGGCGCTGGCGACGGCCTGCGCCTGGCGCTGAACATCGGTGCGATGCTGCTGGCCTTCATCGCGCTGATCGCGATGATCAACTGGCCGCTGGAATGGATCGGCGAGGCCACCGGCCTGGCCGAGGCGATCGGCCGCCCGACCAACCTGGCGACGATCTTCGGCTTCGTGCTCGCCCCGATCGCCTGGCTGATCGGCGTGCCGTGGCAGGACGCGTCTGTGGTCGGCTCGCTGATCGGCCAGAAGATCGTCATCAACGAATTCGTCGCCTACCTGCAGCTGGCCGACATCGTCAACGGCCGTGTCGAGGGCATCGCACTGACCGAGCAGGGCCGCCTGATCGCGACCTATGCGCTGTGCGGCTTTGCGAACTTCAGCTCGATCGCGATCCAGATCGGCGGCATCGGCGGCCTGGCCCCCGACCGCCGCCAGGATCTGGCGCGGTTCGGCCTGCGCGCGGTGCTCGGCGGCACCATCGCCACGCTGATGACCGCGACGATCGCCGGCGTGCTGACCTACATCGGCGCCTGACGCCGAGCCATTGCGAGAGCGGGACAAAGAGGATGTGCGCGTGAGCCGTGTCGTCGTCGTCGGGTCGTTCAATGTCGACCATGTCTGGAACTGCAGCACCCTGCCGCGCCGCGGCGAGACGCTCAGCGGCCGTTACCACACCGGGCCCGGCGGCAAGGGCTTCAATCAGGCCGTCGCCTCGACCCGGGCAGGCGCGCAGACCACCTTCCTGTGCGCGCTGGGCGACGACGACGGCGGTCGCCAGGCACGCACACTCGCCCAGGCCGACGGGATCGCGATGCGCGTGCGCGAGAGCAGCCACCCGACCGGCACGGCCGGTATCTACGTCGATGAGGCCGGCCACAACACCATCGTCATCGGCGCCGGCGCCAACGGCGACCTGTGTGCCTCCTGGGTGGGCCGGCAAGCTGAGGCTCTGGCCGGCGCCCGCGTCCTGCTGACCCAGCTCGAATCCCCGCTCGACAGCGTGCTCGAAGCGATGCGCCTGGCGCGCGCGGCCGGCACCTCGACCATGCTCAACCCCGCGCCGGCCAACGCGCAGTGCCTGCGCGAGCTGCTCGCCGCGGCCGACATCCTCACTCCGAACGAGACGGAGTTCGCCGGCCTGCTCGAGCGCCACACCAGCCATCGCATCGACAGCGAGGCGATCGCCGGCACGGCCGATGCGCAGTTGCATCGCTGGTGCCGCACGCTGCTGCCCCGCGGCACGGTGGTGATCACGCTCGGCGCGGCCGGTGCGTTCGTCTCCCATCGCGAGGACCTGACCCGCGGCGATACGCAGCCGTTCTATCGCGTGCCGGCCGACAAGGTCGAACCGGTCGACACCACCGGTGCGGGCGATGCATTCAACGGCGCCCTGGCCGCTTCGCTCGCCGGCGACCAGGCCGTGCCCTTCGACACCCACGTGCGTTTCGCCGCGCATTACGCGGGGCGATCGACCGAGCGGGTCGGTGCCGCCGCGGCGATGCCGCACCTGCGCCCCACGACGGACTGACGACACCGCACGTGCTACGGTCGCCCGGCCGCGGCACCGAGGATCGCGGCGGAGTCTGCCGATGTCCTGTTGTTCATTTCCCGCGCGCCTGCGTGCCGGCACCGGCCTGGCGATCGCACTCGCACTGGCCGCCTGCAGCCCGGCCGACCCGGCACCGACACCGACATCGCCGGCCGACGTGCCAACCACGGCCGATGCCGCGAAGTCCGCCGCCAACCCGATGACGGAGGCGGCGCCGCCCGCGCAGGCGGACGCGCACGGCAGCACGCCGGACGACTGGCGGGCCCAGGCCTGGCCGGCCGACCGCGACGCGATCCTCGCCGACCCCATGTTCGACCAGGCGCTCGACGACCACGATCCAGTGCTGGCGGACGCGCGACAGGCGCTGGCACTGGCCGGAAGCGGCCGCCCGCTGGGCACGATCACAGGCGCCTGGAAAGTCCGCTCGCTGCAGTTCGACGGACGCGGCGGCGCCTATGGCTACCCATGGTTCGACGCCACGATCGCGCGCCGCGACGGTATGCTGACCTTCGCCAAGACGACCGGTTCGCAGCGCCGACAAGGCCGACTGCTGCCGATCGACCGCAGTACGCTCGCATTCCTGGGCTCGCAGTCGGTCAACGACGATCCCTCCCCCGGCTACAGCCGCCAGTGGCCCACGCCGCCGGCTGCGCGCGTCGAGGGCGACAGCGTCGGACGCTTGGTGCGCACCGGCGACGACGAACTGCTGATGGTGCTCGACGTCGATGGCCCGCGCTTCGAGCTCTACCAACTGCGCCGCTGAATTCAGAACGGCGTGTGCGCGACCCAGGTCCACCGATCGGCGACAATGGGCGCATGCAGATCGGTCCGTACCGCATCGAACCCAACGTGGTGCTGGCCCCGATGGCCGGCGTCACCGACAAGCCGTTCCGGCAGCTGTGCAAGCGCCTGGGCGCGGGCCTGGCGATGTCGGAGATGACGATCAGCGATCCGCGCTTCTGGCGCACCGAGAAGTCGCTGCGCCGCATGGACCACGACGGCGAGCCGGCCCCGGCCGGCGTACAGATCGCCGGTACCGAGCCGGCCATGCTCGCCGAGGCGGCGCGCCACAACGTCGCGCACGGCGCGCAGATCGTCGACATCAACATGGGCTGCCCGGCCAAGAAGGTCTGCAACGCCTGGGCTGGCTCGGCGCTGATGCAGGACGAAGCGCTGGTCGCACGGATCCTGCAGGCCGTGGTCGCCGCCGTCGACGTGCCAGTGACACTGAAGATCCGCACCGGCTGGTGCGCCGCACATCGCAACGCACCGACGATCGCGCGTATTGCGCAGGACGCGGGCATCGCCGCCCTCGCCGTCCACGGCCGCACCCGCGACCAGCACTACACCGGCAGCGCCGAGTACGACACGATCGCGGCGATCAAGGCGCAACTGTCGATCCCGGTGATCGCCAACGGCGACATCGACTCGCCGGAAAAGGCGCTGGCGGTATTGCGCCACACCGGATGCGACGCAGTCATGGTCGGTCGCGCGGCGCAGGGCCGGCCCTGGATTTTCCGCGAGATCGCGCACTTTCTCGCCACCGGCCACCACCTCCCGCCACCGTCGCTGCAGGAGATCCGCGACATCCTGCTCGGCCATCTCCAGGCGCTGCATGCGTTCTACGGCGAACCCGCCGGCGTGCGCATCGCACGCAAGCACCTGGGCTGGTACGCGAAAGACCGACCGGAGCATCACGCTTTCCGCGCTGTGGTCAACCGCGCCGACACCGCGCAGGAGCAGCTCGCGCTGACACGCGCCTACTTTGACGCGCTGATCGCTGACGACGCGCAACCGACGCTGGCTGCCTGACGGACCGCGTCCGCACACCCGGCGTCAGGGGGCGCCGATGGCCTGGTGGTCGCCCAGTCCCGGCACTGCAGGTTCGTGCCACATCCGCGCCCAGGTCGCATTCCACGTCGCTCCCACATCGCGGGCCATCGGCGCCTGGGTCGGGGGCAATGCAGACCAGCCCGCGGCCGTGCGCTCGGCGATGGTGAACCGGAAGAAGTACTCGGGCTCGTTGCCCATGCGCAGATCGCTGAGCTGCAACCGGCCATCGACGAACGTCGCGCCCATGAAGCCGCGGTTGAACCAGGCCAGCCGCTGCACCGCAGGCAGTGCGGCATTCGCGCGCAGGGCCGCCACGTCCGAAGGATAGGCCGCGAACTGCATCGGGCCGCGGTCGGCGACCAACGACTGGAACCCCTCGACGTAGCCATCCGGCGTCATCGCGACCACCCGCCACAGCACGGTGTTGCCGGGCGTCGGCACCGAGAAGCGCGGCGCGTCGGCAAGGCCCAGCGCCGCAAGGGCGTGTTCGGCGTCCCGGTCGACGCGCGCCTTGGCGACCAGCGACCAGCCGAGGTACGCCGTGCTCAACGCGAGCCCGACCGCGAGCGCGCGGCCGCCGACCCGGCGCGCGCCAACGAACGCCGCGACCAGCACGCCGATCAGCAACCAGATCGTGTACAGCGGATCGATGATGAAGACACTCGACCACATCGTCGGCGACGGCCGCAACGGCCACAGCAACTGCGTGCCATAGACCGTGAACGCATCGAGCAGCGGGTGCGTGACCAGCGCGAGCTGGATCGCCCAGAACCAGCGCCCCGGCGCGGCCGCGACCCGGCCGTGGCCGTAGCGGCGCAGCGCCCACCACAGCGCCGCGGCGGCAAGCGGCAACACCAACAACGAATGGGTGATTCCGCGATGCAGCGTCATCCGCAGCACGGGGTCATCGGTCAACAGCGCGATCACCAGACCATCAAGATCGGGCACCGTACCCAGCGCAGCGCCGGCCAGCAACGCGGCCCGACGATGCGCCGCCGGCACGACGGCCGCCGCGACCGACGCGCCGAGGACGATCTGGGTCAGGGAATCCATGGAACAGGGCCGTCCTTGCATCGCGTGGCGGGCGCCGATTGTCGCGAGCATGCAGGCTGGCGGCAAACCCGTCCTCACCGTTCTCGACGCTCTTAACTCTACGGCAACACACGGGACGACAAGATGCGCAGCGCAAGCCGGGGGTGTATCATTCGCGGCCATCTTTTCATCCGAATATAGGGATATAGCCCTGATGTCCAGCTATCTCTTCACGTCCGAGTCCGTCTCCGAAGGCCATCCGGACAAGATTGCCGACCAGATCTCCGATGCCGTGCTCGACGCGATCCTGGCCCAGGACAAGCGTGCGCGCGTGGCGTGCGAGACGCTGGTCAAGACCGGCGTGGCGATCGTCGCCGGCGAGGTGACGACCAGCGCGTGGATCGACCTGGAGGCGCTGACCCGCAAGGTGATCCTGGACATCGGCTACGACAGCTCCGACGTCGGTTTCGACGGCGAGACCTGCGGCGTTTTGAACCTGATCGGCAAGCAGTCGCCCGACATCAACCAGGGCGTGGACCGCAAGAACCCCGAGCAGCAGGGCGCCGGCGACCAGGGCCTGATGTTCGGCTACGCGACCAACGAGACCGACAGCCACATGCCGGCTGCGATCCATCTTTCGCACCGTCTGGTCGAGCGCCAGGCGCAGGTGCGCAAGAAGAAGAACTCGCCGCTGCCGTGGCTGCGCCCCGACGCCAAGAGCCAGGTCACGCTGCGCTACGAAGACGGCAAGGCGACCGCGATCGACGCCGTCGTGCTGTCGACCCAGCACGATCCGGGTGTCAAGCAGAAGGATCTGATCGAGGCGGTGCGCGAGGAGATCATCAAGCCCGTGCTGCCGGCCAAGTGGCTGCACAAGGGCACCAAGTTCCACATCAACCCGACCGGCAAGTTCATCATCGGCGGGCCGGTGGGCGACTGTGGCCTGACCGGCCGCAAGATCATTGTCGACACCTACGGCGGCTGGGCCCGTCACGGTGGCGGCGCGTTCTCGGGCAAGGACCCGTCGAAGGTCGACCGCTCGGCTGCCTACGCCGCGCGCTACGTCGCCAAGAACGTGGTCGCGGCCGGCCTGGCCGACCGCTGCGAGGTCCAGGTGTCGTATGCGATCGGCGTCGCCGAGCCGACCTCGATCTCGGTGACCACGTTCGGCACCGGCAAGATTCCGGACGCGCAGATCGAGAAGCTGATCCGCCGCCACTTCGACCTGCGCCCCTACGGCATCATCCAGATGCTCGACCTGATCCACCCGGTCTACCAGCGCACCGCCAGCTACGGCCATTTCGGCCGCAAGCCGCAGCAGGTCAGCTACACCGACGGCGCGGGCGAGCAGCACACCGCGACTGCGTTCTCGTGGGAGAAGACCGACCGCGCCGAGGCCCTGCGCGCCGACGCCAAGCTCAAGTAAGACCGGCGCCGCCAGGTGTCGCCACGACGGGCCGCGCAAGCGGCCCGTCGTCGTTTGGCCCGGCGGGCCGGCCCGCGCCCCTGCCCCGTGGGCGTGCCCGTCTCACCCGACGTGCACCCGGCGGGCGACATGCTATATCTCGTCGCACGGTGCGGCGCCAAGGACAGCCAGGGGAAGCTTCTTCGATGTCAGCCAGTTACGACGAGATGCGCGACGCGCAAGATGCGGTCCGGCCGCACTACCGCACGTTCGAAGACTGGCTGCAGCGCACGCCGACCGAGCAGGTCGCGCACAAGCGGCGCGAGGCCGAGATCTCGTTCCACCGCGTCGGCATCACGTTCTCGGTCTACGGCGAGGAGTCGGGCACCGAGCGGCTGATCCCCTTCGACATCGTGCCCAGGATCGTGCCGGCTGCCGAATGGCGGATGCTCGAAGCCGGGCTGCGCCAGCGGGTGCACGCGCTGAATCTGTTCCTGGGCGATGTCTACGGCCCACAACGCATTCTGCGCGATGGCCGCATCCCGGCCGCGCTGGTGCTCGATAACAGCGAGTACCGCAAGGAGATGCAGGGCCTGCAGGTCGCCTGCAACACCTATTCGCACGTTTCGGGCATCGATCTGGTGCGCGCCGGCGACGGCGAGTACTACGTGCTCGAGGACAATCTGCGGGTCGCGTCGGGCGTGTCGTACATGCTCGAGAACCGGCGGATGATGGCGCGCCTGACGCCCGAGCTGTTCTCCAGTCAGCAGATCGCGCCGGTCGAACGCTACCCCGACGCACTGCTCGACGTGCTGCGTCAGTGCGCGCCGGCCAACATCGACAACCCGGTGGTGGCCGTACTCACGCCGGGCGCGGCGAACTCGGCCTACTTCGAGCACGCCTTCCTGGCCCAGCAGATGGGCGTGGAACTGGTCGAGGGCGCCGACCTGTTCGTGCAGAACGACATGGTCTATGCGCAGACCACGCGCGGCGCCCAGCGCGTGCACGTGATCTACCGCCGCATCAACGACGACTTCCTCGACCCAACGGTGTTCCGGCCCGAATCGATGCTCGGTGTGCCCGGGCTGTTCGGCGCCTACCGCGCCGGCAACGTGACCCTGGCCAATGCGCCGGGCACCGGCGTGGGCGACGACAAGTCGGTGTACCCGTTCGTGCCCGAGATGATCCGCTACTACCTCAGCGAGGAGCCGATCCTGCACAACGTGCCGACCTGGCAGTTGCGCAATCCCGACGACCTCAAATACGCGCTGGCGCACCTGCCCGAACTCGTCGTCAAGGAGGTGCACGGCGCCGGCGGTTACGGGATGCTCGTCGGCCCAGCCTCGACCAAGGCCGAGATCGAGGCGTTCCGCGCCCGCATCCTCGCCGACCCCGGCAACTACATCGCCCAGCCCACGTTGTCGCTGTCGACCTGCCCGACCTTCGTCGAAAGCGGACTGGCACCGCGCCACATCGACCTGCGCCCTTACATCCTCAGCGGCAACCGCATCCAGGTCGTGCCGGGGGGACTGACGCGGGTGGCGCTACGCGAAGGTTCGCTGGTGGTCAATTCGTCCCAGGGGGGCGGCACCAAGGACACCTGGATCATGGAAAACTAAGGCCGCACGCATGCTCTGTCGCACCGCGAACGATCTGTACTGGGTGGCGCGCAGCATGGAACGCGCCGAGAACACCGCGCGCCTGCTCGATGTCGCACAACGCATCGCCTTGCTGCCCGAGCGCCTGGACCGCGGCAAGGCGCAGGCCGCCGCATGGCGGCGTTCGCTCGACTCGCTGGGACTGGTGCAACCGTTCCTCGAACGCCACGGACGGATCGATGCCGAGGGCGTGGTCGGACACCTGCTGCTGGCGCCCGACAACCCCAGCTCGATCCACAGCTGTTTCCGCCACGCCCGCGAGAACGCCCGCGCCCAGCGCGTGGCGATCACCTCGGAGATGTACGAGGACCTCAACAGCTCGTGGCTGGAGATCCGCAAGCTCGATGCCGCGCAACTGCGCCGCAACGGACTGAGCAACACCCTCGAATGGGTCAAGACCCGCTCGGCATCGTTCCGGGGCATCACGATCGGCACCCTCGGCCGAGGCGAGGGCTACCAGTTCCTGCAACTGGGGGCGTTCATCGAGCGCGCCGAATGGTCGATCCGGCTGCTGGACATGATCGCCAGCGACGACGAACTGCCGGAGACCGGCGAGGCGCGCGACGCGGTCCAGTACTTCCAGTGGAGCGCGCTGTTGCAGGCGCTGTCGGCGTTCGAGACCTACCGACGCCTCTACCGCGAGTCGGTCAGCCCGGCCGGCGTGGCGGCGTTGATGCTGCTCAACGGCGACAATCCGCGCTCGCTGCAGACCTGCGTCGAGGCGATCTCCTCGATCCTGCAATCGCTGACCGGCGGGGCCTCGCTGGAGGTGGCGCGCCAGGCCGGCGCGCTGGCCGCGCAGTCGCGCTACGCACGCATGGACGAGATCATCACCGGCGGACTGGAAGCGTGGCTGCAGGACACCATGACCCGGCTGACCCGGCTGGGCGCGGAAATCCATCATCAGTTCATGACCACCCGCGCCGTACCGGCGCCGGCCCAGACGCAGGTCCAATCCCCCTGGCAGAACACCGCCTGACGGGTGCCATGCCGCCCGCGCAGCGGGCACAATGGCCATCCGCTCCGCCGTACCCGCGCCGCCTCATGACCTACTGCATCGGCCTCAACCTCGACGAGGGGCTCGTGTTGGCCTCCGACTCGCGCACCAACGCGGGCGTCGACCATGTTCGCCGTGCCGGCAAGATGCGGGTCTTCGCCGAACCGGGCGCCTATGTGGTGGTGACGCTGTCGGCCGGTAACCTGTCGCTGACCCAGAACGTGCTCAATCTGATCGAGCATCGCGACCGGCACGAACCGGCGACGCCGGGCATCCGCAATGCGCAGTCGATGTTCCAGGTCGCCCAGGCGATCGGCGACGCGATGCGCGAGATCCGCGCCCGCGACGAAGCCTATCTTCGCGACAGCGGGATCGACCCCAGCGGCTCGTTCATCGTCGGCGGCCAGATCCGCGGCGAACCGCCGCGGCTGTTCCTGGTGTACTCGGAAGGCAATTTCATCGAGAGCACGCCCGAGACTCCGTTCTTCCAGACCGGCGAGATCAAGTTCGGCAAGCCGATCCTCGACCGAGTGGTGACCCGGCAGACCGACCTGGTCACCGCGACCAAGTGCACGCTGGTGTCGTTCGACTCGACGATCCGCTCGAACCTGTCGGTCGGCACGCCGATCGACCTGGCGGTCTATCGCCGCGACAGCCTGCAACTGGAGGTCCAGCAGCGCTTCGAGGACGAGGACGCCTACCTGCGCTCGATCCGCGAGCGCTGGAACGACAGCCTGCGCGAAGCGGTCGCCGCGCTGCCGGCGCCGCCATGGGCGCGGTAGGCAACGCCCGGCGCTGACGACCACCGCGACGCCCGTTCACCATCGGGCGTCGCGGCGGCAGCGCCGGGTTACGGCGCCGCGGGTGCCTCGGAGCGATGCTTCACATAACGGTCGAGCCAGGCGTTGGTCTCGTAGAGCATGTGCAGGATCGATTCGCGCGCCCGGTAGCCGTGCGATTCCTTGGGCAGCATCACCAGCCGGGCATTGCCGCCCAGGCCCTTGATCGCCGCGAACATGCGCTCGCTCTGCATCGGGAACGTGCCCGAATTGTTGTCCTCCTCGCCGTGGATCAGCAGGATCGGGTCCTTGATCTGCCCGGCGTAGTTGAACGGCGACATGCGCAGGTAAGTGTCCTGCGCCTGCCAGTAGTTGCGCTCCTCGGCCTGGAAGCCGAACGGCGTGAGCGTGCGGTTGTAGGCGCCACTGCGCGCGATGCCGGCGGCGAACAGCCGCGAGTGCGCCAGCAGGTTGCCGGTCATGAACGCGCCGTAGGAATGCCCGCCGATCGCGATCCGGCGACGATCCGCCACGCCGCGGCGCACGACTTCATCCACCGCGGCCTCGGCGCTGGCGACCAGTTGTTCGATGTAGGTATCGTTGGGCTCGGCATCGCCCTCGCCGATGATCGGCATCGACACGTCGGCAAACACCGCATAGCCCATTGCCAGGAACGCCTGCGGCCCCCAGTAGCCGACCGCGTTGAAGCGGTACGGCGAATCGGTCACCTGACTGGCGGCATCCGCGGACTTGAACTCGCCCGGATAGGCCCACATCAGCAGCGGCAACGGGCCGTCGCGCTGTGCGTCGTAGCCCGGCGGCAGGTACAGCGTGCCGCTCAGGTCGACACCGTCCTTGCGCTTGAAGCGGACCAGCTCCTTGTGCACGTCGCGCAGCTGCGGCGTGGGATGCGCGAACGCGGTCAGCGCTGCCGGTGCGGCATCGGCGTCGTCCAGGCGGCGCAGCAGGAAGTTCGCCGGCTCGGCCGGCGTTTCGCGCGTGGTCAGCAGCCGCGTGGCCTGCGCATCGAGCACCGCGACCGGTGCCTCGAAGGCCGGCGCCTGCGAGTGGAACAGCCGCTCGGTACGGCCGTCGGCCAAGTGCTGGCGGTCCAGGAACGGCCGGTCGCCTTCCTCCGACGCGCCGTCGCCGATGCGGTAGATGCTCTGGCCATCGGCCGCGATCAGCAGCCGGCGGTTGCCGTTGTCGTCGGGCATCGTCACCGCCATGCCCGGGTCGGCGTAGCGGTCCTCGTACGACCCGTCGCGCACCAGCACCGGCGTGGCGCCGCCGTCGGGATGCAGGCGCCACTCGCGGATCCGGCGCGTTTTCCACCAATACTCGGTCAGCAACGCAAGATCGCCAGTGCCCCACTGCGTGCCGGCGTAGCGCATCGACAGTTGCGCAAGCGCAGTCGGCTTTGTGCGGAACGGGGCAGCCTGCGCGTAGACGATGTCGCGCACCGCGACCTCGCGCGCCGGATCGCCGCCGTCCTGCGCCTCGGCCCAGACCAGCGTCGCCGGCGCGTCGCTGCGCCAGGCGACCGAACGCACGCCGGTGGGCACCGCATCGTTGCCAACCGGCAGGCCCTCGACCAGCGGCAGGCGCGCCACCGTGTGCTGGACCGCACCGTCGAGTCCGATCACCTCGATCCGGCGCGGGAAGCGGGTATACGGCACCTGATAGGAGAACGGCCGGTCGATCTGCTGGCGCAGCAGATGACGCCCGTCGGGCGAAGCGGTGGCGCTGACGGTCAGGCCGGGCGCGCCGATCGGCGACACCGTGCCGTCGAGCGACACGCGCGCGAGCTGGCTGGTCATGTAGTGCGCGAACACCCGCGCATCCTGCTCGCTGCGCAGCAGGTCCTGGTAGGTCCGCAACTGCTGCACCGTGCCGCCGGCGCCGGTCTCCTGGACATTGGGGCCGGCCGGAACGCCATCGTCCTGCGGCGCGGCGCCCTGCTCTTGCGGACGCAACCGCACCAGCAGCGACTGCCCGTCGGGCATCCATTCGAAGCCGTTACCGACCACCGCGTTGAGCGGCTGGGACAGCAGGCGTCGCGCCTGACGCGTCGCCACGTCGACCAGCCACAGCTGCACTTCGCCCGCGTGCGTGTCGACCTGGCTGAAGGCGATGTGGCGCTGGTCGGGCGACCACAGTAGCGAAGCCAGCGACAACGGCTCGGGCAGGCCGACGATGCGCTGCTCGCCGCCACCGTCGATCGGCTTGAGCCAGACATCGCTGACGTACGAGGCGCGGCTGGCCGAGTAGGTCTTGGGATTGATCCGGATGCCGCCGAGCTTGAGCTCGGGTTGCGAGACTTCGGCAATCGACGGCAGCGCGGGCGTCTGCAGGAAGGCGGCCAGGTCGCGCTTGGGGCTCAGCAGCAAGCGCGGCGGACGCGGCGCATCGACGATCGCGCGCAACGCTTCGGGCGGCAGTTGGTAGCCGCCGTCCTCGGCTACGACTGCCGGCGCGGTCTGCGCGAACGCGAGGGAGCTACCAAGCGAGGCGACGAGCAAGGTGGCGGAGACGGCGAGAAACAATCGGCGACGGGCAGTCGTTGCAGTCATCAGAAGTCGATCCGAAAAAACGCACAAGGCTGTCGAGCATACCTGTCGCGTCGCGCTGGGCAGCGGGTGCGTGCCCGGGACCGACGGGACTTGCGCTGTATCGCAAAGCGGTCACTACGCCCGCGCAGCACCGCACCAGGGCCGGACCGCAAAGGCGGCCGGCGCAGTCGGCACCTGAACATCAACCTTGCCTCGCCCAACGGGCGCGCCCCAGGTCCTGGCCGCCTCCAGTGGCGAGCTGCGATAGAATGGCGGTCCGCCTCGCCGAGGGGCGCTGCGACCATCGCGTGGCTTCGTCCACGACCCGTTCCGCACAAGCGGACGCCTCGATGGCCAGGCTCGGCGCAGGTGCCCTGCGAACGGCGCCCGTCATCGCGAATGCATCGATCGCATTCCGTACGGAGCATGCAATGAACGCACAGTTGAAGTCCGGCGCCGCGCGCGCTTTCTCCCAGGATGGCGACTACAAGGTCGCCGACATCTCGCTGGCCGACTGGGGCCGCAAGGAACTCGACATCGCCGAGCACGAGATGCCGGGCCTGATGTCGATCCGCAAGAAGCACGCCGCCACCCAGCCGCTGAAGGCCGTGCGCGTGACCGGCTCGCTGCACATGACCATCCAGACCGCAGTGCTGATCGAGACGCTCAAGGACATCGGTGCCGACGTGCGCTGGGCCTCGTGCAACATCTTCTCGACCCAGGACCACGCCGCCGCCGCGATCGCCGCGACCGGCACGCCGGTGTTCGCCTGGAAGGGCGAGACGCTCGAGGAATACTGGGACTGCACGCTCGACGCGCTGACCTTCACCCTGCCCGACGGCACCCTGACAGGACCGGAACTGGTGGTCGACGATGGCGGCGACGTCACCCTGTTGATCCACAAGGGCTACGAGCTCGAGAACGGCAGCAAGTGGGTCGACGAGCCGGCCTCCTCGCATGAGGAGCAGGTGATCAAGAACCTGCTCAAGCGCGTGGCCAGCGAGCGCCCGGGCTACTGGACGCGCGTGGTCGCCGACTGGAAGGGCGTGTCCGAGGAGACCACCACCGGTGTGCACCGCCTCTACCAGCTGGCCCAGGCCGGCACGCTGCTGGTGCCGGCGATCAACGTCAACGACTCGGTCACCAAGTCCAAGTTCGACAACCTCTATGGCTGCCGCGAGTCGCTGGCCGACGGACTCAAGCGCGCAATGGACGTGATGCTGGCCGGCAAGGTGGCGGTGGTCTGCGGCTACGGCGACGTCGGCAAGGGCTGCGCCGCCTCGCTGCGCGCCTATGGCGCCCGCGTCGTGGTGACCGAGATCGACCCGATCTGCGCGCTGCAGGCGGCGATGGAGGGTTTCGAAGTCAACACGATCGAGAGCACGCTGGGCCGCGGCGACGTCTATGTCACCACCACCGGCAACAAGGACATCATCACCGCCGAGCACCTGCAGGCGATGAAGGACCAGGCGATCGTCTGCAACATCGGCCACTTCGACAACGAGATCCAGGTCGATGCGCTCAAGGCGCTGGCGGGCGTGCAGCAGATCAACATCAAGCCGCAGGTCGACAAGTACGTGTTCCCCGACGGCCGCGCGATCTTCCTGCTCGCCGATGGCCGTCTGGTGAACCTGGGCTGCGCCACCGGCCACCCGAGCTTCGTGATGTCGAACTCGTTCGCCAACCAGACCCTGGCCCAGATCGACCTGTGGGCGAACAAGGACCGCTACGAGAAGAAGGTCTACCTGCTGCCCAAGCACCTCGACGAGGAAGTCGCACGCCTCCACCTGGAGAAGATCGGCGTCAAGCTGACCAAGCTCACCCAGGCCCAGGCCGACTACATCGGCGTGCCGGTCGAAGGCCCGTTCAAGCCGGACCACTACCGCTACTGAGCGACCGTACCGCTGCAGCAACACGACGAACGGGCGCCTCGCGGCGCCCGTTCTCGTTGGTGGGCCGGCCCGCCCGGCCCGGCGGCTCGCCTACGGCAGCGAAGCGTTGAACTGGATCTGCTGTCCCGGCACGAGCCGATCGCTTTCGATCGCGACTGTCAGCGAGGCGATTGCATGCGGCCCGATGCAGGCCGACGCAGAACGCTCCGCATTCGGCAGCAAGCCCTTGAGTGACGTGCCCAGACGGTGGCCGTCGACCGCGGGCCAGGCGTCGTAATAGATCGGCGCCACGCCTTCGTTGCGCACCGACATCTGCACGCATTCGCCATCGCTCGCCAGCGCCGTGATCCGGAACGCGTAGCCCGTGGCCATCGCGGCCTCCCGAATGCGGGCGCGCGTCTGATAGCCCGGCTGATCGTTGCCGATCATGTAGCTGATGCGGTACTGCGACGCGAAGGATTCGAAACTGCGTCCCCAGGGGCCGTTGGGATCGAGCACATGCGCCTGGTCGTAGTCGCTGTAGTAGTTGAACTCGCCGCCCGCCGGGCTGTCCTGGTAGCGGGTGTCGCCGAAGAACAACCAGGACGCGCGGTTGTATTCGCTGTTGCTGCTCGAATGCGTCTCATGCATGAAGGAGTCGTCGAACAGCCCGAAGCGCAGCTGTCGCAACGACGGCACGGCGGAGAACGGCGAGTAGGTGCTGCTGGCCGCGTCGATCGACAGCGACCAGGAGGTCTGCGCAAACGTCGCGCCCAGGTGCTCGAGAAACTGCTGCTGGAAGGCTTTCGATGGAAACGTCCGGCCCAGGGTCAACGGTCCGTCCCACAGGTGATACTCGGCATAGGAGCCGAAGCCCACCTGCAGGAAGGCCAGGCGCGGGTCGAGATCGTAACGCTGCGCGAACTTGGTGTAGAAGTCGAGAATGAAGGCCCGCAACGTGGCCGAGCGCCAGTCGGGCACGAAGGTTTGCTCGCCCTCCACGTTCCTGTAGTCGATCACGTGGTCGGCGGCGTTGGCGATGTGGCTGGGGATCGAGATCGTGGTGTGGCCGGGATAGGTGTCGTGGAAGCGCACGATCATCTGATGGCCGCGTGCCGCCGCCGATGCCAGCCGGGCGTCGACCTGCGACCAGTCGTAGGTGCCAAGTCCGGTGACGACGTCGCTGTACTTGAAGTAGGCAAACTCCAGTTGCACGTCCTCGCCGAGTGCCGCCAAGCCTGACGCGTTGTCGTTCCACAGCACGATGCCGGTCATCGGCTGCACCCGATCGATCGTGGCCTGCAGTGGAACCGGCGTATAGGCCGCAGCGCCGCGTCGGCGCACATCGCGCTCGCGCACCGGCGTCGCTGACTTGGCCAGACGCGCGGCCTGTGTGCGGCCAGAGACCTGGACTGGAGTGGACGACGAAAGCGAAGCTCCTCGCAGCTCCACCGGATCGGGCAGTCCCGCACTGGATGTTCCGGTGACCGCCAGCAGGATCGCCGACGCCGCGCAACGCAACAGGTATCGATGGTGCTCCATGATCTACCCCTCCTGTCGCCAGCGTGGGATCGCAACCGGTCCAGGGGCGACGCCCGGACCGGTCGCACAAGACGCCTTCAGAACCGGTAGCTCAGCCCCAGCGTGACCGAGCGGCCATACCGGTAGTAGCCCTGCGACAGCAGCGGGTTGCCGTTGATGCTGGACGTGTTCTCGTCGTCGAGCAGGTTGCTGCCCTCCAGTGAGATCGTGAAACGGTCGTTGACGGCGTAGGACGCATGCGCGGTCAGCCAGGTGATCGGATCGGCCTGCTCGTTGTAGCCCTCGCCGAGCACGTTGATCGCAGTCACGAAGCCATCGGTGTGGTCGGCGGTGGCGCCGATCGACCAGGGGCCTTTCTCGTACATCAGGCCCAGCGAGTACACCGACGGCGCGATGCCCTCGAGCGGACGCTCGAACTCGCCGACCCAGCTGCGCGCCCAGTTGCGGGTGTACTGCGCGCGGAAGCCGAAGCCGTTGTCCCAGAAGTGCTGCAGGCCCGCTTCGATGCCCCGGACCTTGGCGTAGTCGCCATTGATCGGGCGCATGACGTTGAACAACGTCGGACCGGTGCTCACCGGCGTGCCGTTGGCATCGACGATCGGGCCGACCCCGATGTCCTGGCCCGGTTCCCAACTGGTGGTGATCTGGTTGGTGATGCGCTTGTAGAACACGGCGACGTTGAAGATCGAGCGGTCGGTGAAGTACCACTCCAGCGACAGGTCACCCTGCTTCGCGCTGTAGGGCTGCAGATCGACGTTGCCGCCGTAGATCTGGGTGAACTCGCCCCAGGACACGCTGGCCGTGGTGTTGGTCGGCGCCAGCGTGTCGACCGGCGGCCGGGCCATGGTCTTGGCGGCGCCCACGCGCAGTTGCAGCTCGTCGGTGAAGCTCCAGATGAAGTTCGCCGACGGCAAGTAGAAGGTGTAGTCGCCCTTCTGCTCGATCGCGCTGGGCGTGTCGTAGACCGCGGTGTAGTTGAACGCACCGTTCTCGATGATCTGCAGGATCTTGGCGTCCCAGGCCTGCGACGTCGTATCGGTCTTGACCACGCGCATGCCCACATCGCCGCGCCAACGCTCGCCGGCGAAGTCGGCCTGCACGTAGAACGCGTTGGTCTTCTCGGAGACGCGGTAGCTCTCGAGCGGATTCCATTGCGGCGCCGCGTTGGAGAAATCGTAGGGCGTGCCGTCGGCACGCGGCCGGCCATCGTACTGGGCAAGGTGGCCCAGGTAGTTGGGCACGTCGAAGGCGATGAACGACCGCGGGAAGACCGCATTGACCCGGCTCATGAAGCTCGGCGGCGCCAGCGACTGCGAGATCACGCCCGCCCCCAGGTCGCCGACGTTGATGGCGTTGTCGCCCGAGTAATAGTCCGCGCCGCCGTTGAGGGTGTTGTTGATCAGGTCGCGTGACTTCTTGCGGTCGGTGACGTTGACGCCGAAGCGCAGACGATCGAACACCGATCGCCCGACGAACAGTTCGCCGCCGAGGGCGCCGCCGGTGATCTCGTCGACGATGTTGTCGCCGCGCAGTTCCATGTAATGGGTATTGAAGTCGGACGCCCCGAAGCGATCGGTATCGAAGCCGTCGGCCAGCGAGCGGCCGTCCTCGAAGTCCACGCGCACGTTGGGCATCGCAGCGCCGCTCAGGTCGATACGGGCGGTGTTGGGCTGGTTCATGCGCAGGACCACGTAGGAATCCTGGCCGCCGGAGTAACGCTTGGAGGTCGAGCGGTAGATGTCGGCGGTGAGCGTGAAGTCGTCGTTGACCTGCCACTGCGCGTTGGCCCCGTACAGATCGGTGTCGACCACGCGATGCTCGGTCATGTTGAGCAATTCGGGATTGAGTCGCAGCTCCGGATCCGGGTTGTCCATCGTGAACCCGGTGACGATGCCGTTCTGGACGGTGATGTCGGACCACCGGCCCGGCGCGAACAGCGGATAGTAGGACTGCTGGTAGCCGACCTGCGGCGAATCGAGCCGCGTGGTCAGACCGTCCACCGTCAGCCGGAAGCGGTCGCTGGGGCGCCATTCCAGCTTGCCCGAAAACGCCCGTCGCTTCTTTTCTTCGATGATCGAGCCGGCGCGAAACTGGCCTGGCGCGATCAGTCCGTACTCGTCGGGGTCGAGTTCGCCGTTGCCGTTCGGGTCGATGTTGCCGCCCCAGGCGTTGCCGGACCAGGTCTCGTCCGTCGGGTCCGGATTGCGGGTCCAGCCACCGTCGTTGCCGGCGATGTCGGTGCGGTCCCGGCGCTTGCCGTACACCACGCCGAGCAACACGCCAACAGTGTCGTCGGCGAAAGTGTTGCTGTAGGTCGCCGAGAACTTGTGACCGTTGAGATCGGACATCTGGTTGCGATCGCCCTCCACCCGCACGATGCCGTGCTGGCCGGTGCGATCGAACGGGCTGGCCGAGCGCAGGTTGATCAGGCCGCCGATTGCGCCTTCGGTCAACGACGACTGCGCGCCCTTGATCACGTCCGCACCGCTGATTACATCCGACGGCAGCACGTCGAACGCGAAATCGCGGCCGGCACCATCGGTCGCCAGCAACCGGCCATTGAACGTGGTCAGGGTGTATTCCGGCCCCAGGCCGCGCACGCTGACCTTCTGGCCCTCGCCGCCCGCTGTGCGGCTGATCGAGACACCGGTGATATGGCTCAGCGAGTCGGCGACGTTGTCGTCGGGGAACTTGCCCAGCTCCAGCGCGCTGATCGAATCCTGGACAGTCGCCGCGTCACGCTTGAGCTCGACCGCCCGGGCGAGGCTGCCGCGGACGCCGGTCACGATCACCGTGTCGAGCGACTCGATCCGCTCGCCTCCAGGCACCTCAGGATCGTCGACGTTCTGGACCTGGGCCGACACGCCGGCCGGCACAAGAAGTGCCAGCGCGATGCTGCAGAAAAGCGGATTGCGATGCGGACGAACGGTCTTCACGGAAGCATCCTCGATGTGGGTGGCTGTGGGGGCGACCTACAAAACGAAATCCAGCCTAAATGATGTTTCGTTTGGCATCAACATTTTCTTGTAACGAAATACGGGACGACCGGTGCCGCATCGCCGGTTGCTACGGCCCCTCAGGCCAAAAGGACGCGCTCGCGCTCTGACGGCGCGCGCGGAGGGCCGTAATCCAGGCCCACCATCGCCTTGGCGCCGGACGATCAGCCGCGCGCGCACCGGCCGGGGGCCCTCACAGTGCCGCAATCGAGTTCAGTCTTATCAGAAACGAAAGAAAACGTTGCCAATCGATGTGTTTCGTCGCAGACTCTCCCTGCGCGCCGGATGCGCCTTTTCGCCAGGCCCGCCGCTCCGCCCACACGATGGATGCCAAGCGGCGCCTGCCCCCCTTTTCGACACGAGGACCGCGATGCACGCCCTGCTCGAGCTGGTCGCCCGCCACACGCGAGGCGACGGCGCCGGTATCCCCTCCATCTGCTGCGCTCACCCCTTGGTGCTGGAGGCCGCGCTGCGCCATGCCCAGCGCCACGCCCTGCCGCTGGTGCTCATCGAGGCGACCTGCAACCAGGTCAACCAGGACGGCGGCTACACCGGC